>JAFATF010000057.1 GCA_019244045.1 Acidobacteriota bacterium | reverse complement strand
TTACGAAAGTGCCGCGATCGGCTGGGATCAAGCGAGTTGGCAGGAAAAAAGCTCTCCGCAATTCGAAGAAAAGTTAAGAGTAACCACGACGAGGCATTCGACTGCCTCTCGCCTACCATGCGAAATATGGCCGAGCCGCGGCCACGGCCCCACCGCAAACTTTTTTGCTAGCCCGCGCAAAGCGAACGGCTGCACAACGACGATACTCGATGTCAGTATTGGCCGGCCCTGCGCCGGAACAACAAGGGATTTTCATCGGCCGCGTTGTCTCGAGCATCAGAGCGCAACTCATGAGCTGCCTTGGCGGCGAGCTCGCAAGCCGGAGCTGGGCGCCCGGCAACCAGGAAGCGCCCAAGACGATGTAGGTGCAGCCGGGCAGCAATCCCGATATAGTGATCGCATTTGCCGGACAGCGAAAAGAGACTAATTCAGCATATTCGCCGTCTCGCCCCCGTCGGCCCCACGGTGGTGCGTGGCATCGGCGACGATTGCGCGGTTATTCGGATTCCCCGGGGACATGAAGCGCTCATCACGACCGATTTCAGCCTGGAGGGAATTCACTTCCGTCGGCCACTTCACCCGGCAGATTCAGTCGGACATCGCTGTTTGGCGCGCGGTTTGAGCGACATTGCCGCCATGGGCGGGGATCCCCGGGCAGCGTTTCTTTCTCTGGCGGCTCCCCGCACTCTGCCGCAATCTTGGATTAACCGCTTCTTAGCCGGCCTGCTTGGTTTGGCGAAAGAGTTTGCCGTACCGCTCGCCGGTGGCGACATCGCGGAATGTTCCGCGGGCGTGCTGGCCGACATTGCAGTATTCGGTTCAGTGCCTCGCGGAAGAGCAATCTTGCGCCAGGGGGCAAAAGCGGGAGACGCAATTTACGTGACCGGCAGGTTAGGGGGCTCAGCCGCCGTGCTGGACAAGCTCGGTTCGAGGAGCAAAAGGCGCTTCTGCCGCGGCGACCATGTGCATTTCTATCCCACTCCAAGAGTGTCGATAGGACGTTACCTGCGGGAGCACAGGCTGGCCACCTCAATGATCGATATCAGCGATGGACTTTCCACCGACCTGGGACATATCTGTGATGAATCGCAGGTTGGTGCAGTAATCACAGCTGCCCAAATCCCTCTCGCCCAGCTGGGAAATGAGCGCCGTCGAGTGGATCTCTCATTCGCCCTCTACGGTGGCGAGGATTACGAACTTCTGTTCACCAGCCGGCAGGGACAACGGGTTCCGGCCCGAATCTTGGGAGTACCCATTACTAGAGTTGGTGAAGTTGTCCGTCCGCGCGGTATGAGACTGATACTCTCTGGCGGCCGCATGCGGCAGCTCTGGCCAAAAGGCTGGCAGCATTTTTCCCCCGGAGTTGGGCGCTAGCTGCATTGAGCGCGTGGCTCGCGGCTATGTCACCGGCGTTAGCAAAACCTAATGCCCCGAGAGGCGCGATAGTCCCGCTCGTCAGAAACGCTCGAGGGAAAGTCTGAATCAAGTGAACGGGCAAGCCCAGTTACTTCCGTACCCGGCGAACCTCTGGCTTCGAGGAGTAAGGCAGACTAAAGTACGGCTATGTCGCGGGTTTATTTTTATCGCTCCCTTCTGCTGTTACTTTCGACCAGCTTGCCAGTGGTGGCATGGCAAGCTGCTCGTTCGACCGGGCAAAGAAGTTTAGCAGTAACTGTCGAGGACGCTTTCATTCAGAAACAATTCGGCGACGAGTTCACTGTACTTCGGAATTTGCCGGCCGTCAGCGGAGACTTAAATGGCGACGGCATAGAGGATATTGTGATCCCCGCCCGGGCCAAAAGCGCTCTAATTGGCGAAGCCGAATACAACTACAAAACCATTGACCCTTACACCAGCTTCTTCGGATTGGGCGATCCCAAAATCTCGAGCGAGTTCGCCTCTGAAGATCCCCAATACCGCGGCTTTGTGTTGCTGGTGATTCATGGTGCCGGTCAGGAGGCATGGCGTTCGGCCACGCCCAAGGCAAAATTCGTCATTATCAATTTACCCTTCAGGCAGATTGCCTTGCGTCCCCTACAGGTGAAGAAGAAAAAGGTGGTCACTGCCATCTATGCCGAGGAAACCGGCGGGGATCAAATGACCTCCGCTACTTACTTCGACGGCAAGAGATACAAATATCAGCCCATGGGCTCGAGTCTGCAATAAGAAATAGTCCCGGAAAAGGCAGGCCAGAGAGCACGCAAACACGCAAGAGGCCACACCGCCTCTCCTAAGGCTTTTTTCTGCCGCATGCTGCTGCGGAATGCTGCTGCGGAATCTGCTTTTTCACTTTTTTTTCGGAAACTCGACCAGAAGTTTCGACCTGATCGCCTGGCCTGGGGTTTTGTTTCAGCGGAATCGAGATCATACCCAGATCGGCGCGGCCCAGGTCTCGGCGCATGCCACCCGCTATAATCCGGGCATGGACCTCGAGGAGAAGCTCGCAGATCTGAAGCGGCGCGATCGTTTGGCTGAGGAAGGTGGCGGAGCCGGTCGGCGCGAGAAGCAGCACAAAGCTGGCAAGATGTCGGCCCGCGAGCGCATCGAATTTCTCCTTGACGAAGGCACATTCGAGGAAACTGACAAGCTGGTAACCCATCGCTGCACCGACTTCGCCATGGCAGAGCAGAAATACTACGGCGACGGCTTCATTACCGGATACGGCCGCATCGAGAACCGCCTGGTCTTTGTATTTGCCCAGGACTTCACCGTATTTGGGGGCTCACTGTCGGAGGCCAATGCTGCCAAGATCGTCAAGATCATGGACCTGGCGGTCAAGATGGGTGCGCCCCTCATCGGCTTGAATGACTCGGGAGGCGCACGCATCCAGGAAGGCGTGATGTCTCTGGCAGGCTATGCCGACATCTTTCTTCGCAATACCCTTGCAAGCGGCGTCATTCCGCAAGTCTCCGCTATTATGGGCCCCTGTGCCGGTGGTGCGGTCTATTCGCCCGCCATTACCGATTTTATTGTGATGGTGGATAAGAGTTCCTACATGTTCATCACCGG
Organism: Acidobacteriota bacterium; assembly: GCA_019244045.1. Classification (GTDB taxonomy): domain Bacteria; phylum Acidobacteriota; class Terriglobia; order Terriglobales; family Acidobacteriaceae; genus Gp1-AA122. The sequence continues at coordinate 23,775 of JAFATF010000057.1, read as the reverse complement.
TCCCGATGTGATCAAAACGGTTACCCACCAGGAGGTGACGAAAGATCAGCTGGGGGGTGCCATGACCCACAACGAGACCTCCGGGGTGGCTCACTTTCTCGCCCATGACGATGGCGAATGCCTGTCACTGATTCGCGAACTGCTTAGTTTTCTGCCCTCGAATAATCTCGATGATCCTCCGCGCAAGGCTCCGACCGATCCGGCCGACCGCTCTGCCGATCGGCTCGACACAGCCGTGCCCAGCGAGTCAAACCTTCCCTATGACATTAAAGACGTGATCAGGGCAGTCATCGATGAGGGTTATTTCTTGGAAGTGCAGGAACTCTATGCCAAGAATATTGTGGTGGGATTCGCGCGCCTGAATGGCCGATCGGTAGGAATCGTAGCCAACCAGCCGGCATTCCTGGCGGGCACGCTCGACATCAGTGCTTCGCTCAAAGGCGCACGCTTTGTGCGCTTTTGCGATTGCTTCAATATCCCGCTGGTAACGTTTGAGGACGTGCCGGGCTTTCTGCCCGGAACCAACCAGGAATATGGCGGCATTATCAAACATGGGGCCAAGCTGCTGTTTGCCTTTGCCGAAGCAACCGTGCCCAAAGTGACGGTGATCACGCGTAAAGCCTACGGGGGAGCCTATTGCGTGATGGCCTCCAAGCACATCCGTACCGACGTAAACTATGCCTGGCCGACCGCCGAGATCGCCGTCATGGGACCGGAGGCGGCGGTGGATATCGTCTATAAACGGGAACTCGAGAAAACGCAGCACAAACGCGAGATGCGAAGAGCTAAGATTGAGGAATTCCGCCAGCGCTTCGCCAATCCTTATGTCGCCGCCGATCGCGGCTTCGTTGACGCCGTCATCCAGCCGCGTGACACGCGCAAGAAATTAATCCAAGCCTTGGAGATGCTAGACACGAAACGCGACAAGAACCCCCCCAAAAAACACGGCAACATACCACTATAATATTGAGGAGTATTGAGGTACGGCCAAGAAGGACTGCTTGCTTTACCCTCTCTTCTGGCTAGTTTTGCGGCTGGGATTCTGGCCGCTAGGGTTTGTTTTTTGCCCGAAAAACGCGTATATTGTCTTTTTGAATACTGTTGTGTAGTACCAGCACTTGGCGGGGCACACCAGTGGGCGCAAGCCCACTTTTTAGTTTCTGCCCGCCCCTGGTACTGAACGTTGTGGCTAAGCTTCAGAAAAGATGGCGGTTGAGCTTGAGCGGGTGCGCGAGATCGCGGAGCGGGTGACCGCTTCTAACGGTCTTGAGCTGGTTGACGTCGAATTTCGTGGCGGCGGCAAAAGCCGCATGCTGCGCATCACGATTGACAAGCCGTCGGGCGTCAGCCATGAGGACTGTGCCAATGTGAGCCGCGAGGTGGGCACCATCCTCGATGTGGAGGACGCGGTTCGAGGATCCTATCTGCTCGAAGTGTCCTCGCCCGGGCTGGATCGCAAGCTTTCCCGTCCCGACGAGTTCGAGCGCTTTAAGGGCAGCTTGATGAGGCTGACCACGCGCGAGCCGGTCGACGGCAATCGTCACTTCGAAGGGCGCCTGGAAAGTGTTGACCGCGGTCGAATCGCGCTGCGTCTCGAATCCAAGCGTTTGAAAATGAAGGGGAACCGGCAACAGCAGCCTGCAGTCGAGGCGCCGCGCATCGAACTGGAGTTGGCCAACGTGGAAAAAGCCAACTTGGTGCCGGAAATCTAGCCAGCCACAAGGTTAGCCCTGTCTTGTAAGAAGCTGTCGGAGGCGTGATAGGGAAAAGTGGAACGATTATGGCAAGCGAGCTCTACAACACCATCGACGCACTCAGCCGCGAAAAAGGCATTGATCCGCAAATTGTAGTCAGTGCGGTTGAAGACGCCATTGTGGTCGCCACCCGCAAGTACTACAAGTCGCAGGAAAATTTGCGCGCCCAACTGGACAAAGATACAGGCAAGATTCGTGCCTTCGCGGTAAAAGCGATTGTCGAAACTCCCGAGCAGGTGGAGGATCCGAATCTGCAGGTTACGCTCGAGGACGCGCGCAAGATAGATCCCAACGTGGAACTCGGCGGAGAACTCGAAATCCCGAAACCAACGGAAGGGATTCTGGGTCGCATCGCGGCACAGTTGGCCAAGCAGGTGATCTTTCAGAAAGTGCGAGAAGCCGAGCGCGATACGGTTTATAACGAGTACATCGGCCGCGTGGGCGAAATTGTCAACGCCACGGTCAAACGCATTGAAGGTCCGGACGTGATCTTCGACGTGGGGAAAGCCGAATCGCGCATGCCGCGCAAAGAACAGTCCCGTCTGGAATCATTCGCCGTGGGGGAGCGGGTGCGGGTAGTCATTGGGCGGGTGGAAAAGGCCTCCAAAGGTCCCCAGGTGGTGGTCTCTCGGGCGGCACCCGAACTGGTGCAGCATCTGTTTCAGACCGAAGTACCGGAAATCTACGATGGCACGGTGGTGATCCGCGCCATTGCTCGCGAGGCGGGGGAACGCACCAAAATCGCGGTCATGTCCAAGGACAAAGATGTGGATGCCGTGGGCGCCTGTGTGGGCATGAAGGGTATGCGCGTGCAGTCGATCATCCGCGAACTGCGCGGGGAAAAGATTGACATTATCGAGTATCACGAGGACCCGGTCACCTTCGCCGAAAAGGCCCTGCAACCGGCTAAGGTGAGCCGGGTCACGGTGCTTGACCCCGGCGACAAACATCTGGAAGTGGTGGTCGATGATAGCCAGCTCTCACTGGCGATCGGCAAGAAAGGCCAAAATGTGCGCCTCGCCGCCAAGTTGCTCGGCTGGAAGATCGACATCAAGAGTGAGGAGGAGAAACGCCAGGAAGTCGAGCAGCAAATGTCACAACTGGTGTCAGCCTCTGCCACTCCTCTTGAGAACGTTCCCGGGTTGGGCGAAGGTCTGATTCAAAAATTGACGGACGCTGGCATTACGACGGTGGAAGCTCTGGCGGATATGACTCCGGAGCAGTTGGAGGCGATCGAGGGCATCGGTCCTAAAACGGTGGAAAAGATCAGTCTGGCGGTCAATAATTATTTTTCTGCCCTCGACGGCGGAGAAGCGGCGCCGGCCGTCGAAGCCGAAGGCCAGCCTTCGGCCCAAGAGATCTTGGAAGAAGCAGAGGTCGGGCCGGAGGAAGCCTCGGAAGTACTCGCCGACGGTCAGAGTGAAACGGAAGGCCCGCAGGCCAGTGCCGTGGATATTCCGAGCGGCGGTGAAGACATTTCACCGGATTCGGCTGGCGCGGATATCGCGCAGGGTGACGAGCAGGTGGGAGAAGCAGAAGCTTCCAGCGAGCGCAAGCAGTAGCCTTCGGCTCTCGCGCGCGCTTCAGATCTCATGCGCAATGTTTCGGCGGGTCAGGCGTGGCCCGGCTGGAGCGGGGACGCGCCGGCAAGCTAACTGCAAAGACCTTGGCGATCTGAAGGGTGAGCGACAGGCAGAGAAATTATCAAACCATGCCGTGAGGTTGAAAATGAACGCGTAGCGGACAGGGGGCAAAGAGGGCGGATGAGCAAGATTCGAATTAATGATCTGGCCAGGGAATTGGAAGTTAAAAGCAAGGCTATTTTGGATGTGCTGGGGTTGGTAGGGGTCACGGAAAAAAAGACTCACTCCAGCTCCCTCGAGGAGCACGAAGCGGAAAAGGTGCGTGCCCATTTCCAAGCTGCTGCTGCTGAAGCTCAGAGCGCCTCCAAATCCGCGCGCGTGTCTCGCCCCGAAGAGGGCATCAAGACCAAGATCGATCTGTCCCATATCTCCAAACCTGGCGACGTATTGAAGCTCATTCATCAGCAGCAGGCTGCTCCCGTGGCTCCCGCGCCTCGTCCATCTCCCCCTGCCGTGGAGAAAAAGCCAGTCGTTCCTTCTACGGCAACTCATGTCGCGCCACCGGCCGGGCCGGCATCCCCACCGGTAAAACCCAGCAGCCCGCCGCCTGCACCAAGATTGGTGGTACCGCAGCCTCGACCCCCCGCTCCCGTTGTGCAACCACCCGCACCAAGACCACCCGCGCCAAGACCATCCGCGCCAACAGCATCCGCGCCAACTCCGTCGGCGCCGGTGTCGCCGGTAGCCGCTGCACCGGCTCCGCCAGCTCCTGCGCGTCCTGTGGCTCCACCGCCGCAAGCTCCGCCAGAAATTGCGACCCCGGCGCTGGCGGCGGTGCATCCGCTCGTAGCTCCGTCCGCTCCTGCGCCGCCCCGTGTGCCAGCAGCGCCTCCGCGCAGAGTCATCGTTCCGCAAACCGGTCCGCGGCCTGTTTACAAGGCTCCCCCGCAAGCCCCGGCCGGGAGCGGCCAGGCTGGCACTCCGGCTCGTCCCGCTCCTGGACGTCCGGTACCCGGGCAGCCCATCTTCCAACGTCCTCGCCCTGGCGCCCCGATTGGGAGTCGCCCAGCCTTGCGGCCGGGTGAACGCCGTCCCATGCACCCTACTCGGCAATCTCCGACTGGTACCCGACCCTTAGGTGTGGGCCCAGGCCCCGGCATTATTCCTCCTCCCGGACCGACTCGGCCCGGCGCGCGTCCTGGCGCCCCTTCGCGGCGTCCCGGGCAGCGCTACATTCCGCGTGGCGTGAAGGAAGGCCCGATGAAGGGCTATGTGCCGCCGCCGCGCATGACGGTCTCGAACGAGCCTCAGCCCATTACTCGTAGCATCACGATCACGGAAGGCATCAGCGTCAAGGATTTGGCGGAAAAGCTCGGTATCCGCGCGAAAGATCTGATTGCTCGCCTGTTGGCGCGTGGGGTTTTTGCCACCATCAACCAGACCCTCGATGCCGAACTGGCGAGCGAGATGTCCCGTTTCTTCGGGGCTGACACGAACGTCATCACTTTTGAAGAGCAAGCGGCGAAGGATGTTGCCGAAGCTGGCTCTGGCGAGGAAGGGACTGGTGCCGAAGGCGTGCCACGTCCGCCGGTGGTTACCATCATGGGACACGTCGACCATGGCAAGACCACGCTGCTTGATTCGATCCGCTCTACCAATGTGGCCGAAGGAGAAGCCGGCGGCATCACCCAGCACATTGGGGCGTATAAAGTGAGAATTCAGGACAAGGAATCGCCCGCCTACGGCCGGGAAATCGTCTTCCTCGACACTCCCGGCCATGAAGCCTTTACCCGCATGCGCGCCCGCGGCGCCAAGGCTACCGATATCGTGGTCCTGGTGGTGGCCGCCGACGATGGCGTGATGCCGCAGACGCTCGAGGCCATCGATCATGCCCACGCGGCTGAAGTACCGATACTCGTGGCCGTCAACAAAGTCGACAAGCCCGATGCCTTGCCCGAGCGCGTCAAAAAACAACTGGCCGATCGCGGCCTGGTACCGGAAGACTGGGGGGGGACCACGGTGTTTGTAGAGGTGTCGGCCAAGCAAAAAAACAACCTCAACCTCTTGATGGAGATGATTTGTTTGGTGGCCGACCTGGAGGAGCTGAAAGCGACTCCCGAGCGTCCCGCTTCTGGAGTAGTGCTCGAAGCCAAACTCGATCGCGGACGGGGACCCGTGGCGACCGTGCTAGTGCAAAACGGCACCCTGCGTACGGGCGACAACTTTGTCGTCGGTAACGTGTTCGGAAAAGTCCGGGCCATGTTCGACGATCGGGGCAATCAGCTTGAGGAGGCGCCGCCCTCGACACCGGTTGAAATTTTAGGTCTCGAAGGCCTGCCGCAAGCCGGTGACCAGTTTATTGTAGTGGCTGACCGTGACAAAGCCCGCGGTATCTCCGATTACCGCGAACAAAAAGCGCGCGAAGCCGCGCTGGCCAAGAGCTCTCGTGTCTCGCTTGAAGGTCTCGCCGAACAGATGGCGAGCAGCGGGGTAAAGGAGCTCAACATCATTCTCAAAGCCGATGTCGGAGGCTCAGTCGAAGTCTTGACCGACCTGCTGAACAAGCTGTCCAATGAAAAGGTTCGCCTGAAAGTCTTGCGCTCAGGCGTGGGCGCCATCACGGAAAGCGACGTGCTTCTCGCCTCGGCATCGAACGCCATCATCATCGGCTTCAATGTACGCCCGGAGCGGAAGGCGCAGGATCTCGCCGAACAGGATAAGGTCGACGTCCGCCTGCACTCGATCATTTACGAGCTGCAGGATGAGATCAAGCGCGCCATGAGCGGTCTGCTCGAACCCACCATCAAAGAAACCTATCAGGGACGCGCTCAGGTGCTGGAAACGTTCCGCATCCCCAAGGTGGGAACAGTGGCCGGTTGTCGCGTGCTTGATGGCCTCATCAAGCGCGACTCGGAAGTTCGCCTGCTGCGCGACAATATTGTGATTTTCAAGGGCAAGATCGGCTCGCTGCGCCGCTTCAAGGAAGACGCCAGCGAAGTTCGCAACGGGATGGAATGTGGCCTGGCGATCGCGAACTACGGCGATATCAAGGTAGGCGATGTGATCGAAGCATTTGTCAGCGAGCGTGTCGCCGCCGAAGTGATTGCCTAGTTTAGGGCTGCTCGTTCGTGGTTGCTGGTGGGCGCAAAGCGCTACGCCGGCCAGCAACGACGCAGCATGCAATGATTGCTTTTCTGACCCTCGAATTCAGCATCGAAGCCGCACATTCTCTCAAGGACCGCCGGCAAGTAGTGCGCAGTCTCAAGGACCGTCTCCGGGCCAGTTTCAATGTTTCGGTGGCAGAACTGGACGGGGCGCAGTTGTGGAATCGCGCTACCCTGGGCGTGGTCAGCATCTCTGCTTCCCGCGATTATCTCGATGGATTGATGAAGACTGTCGAGCGGCAAGCCACGCGCATCGCCAATAACTGGGGCGCCCAAATCACCGACTCCTTCCTCGAATATATCTAACCGCAGGCGTGTGCCAGTGCATCAAGTGCCTAAGGGTTTCCAATCGGCCTGCAGCCAGCCGCTGGCGCGAAATCGATGGCGAGTCATTCATCTATTCACCCGGCACTAACGAGCAATCACGGTTTTCTGATATCCTCTTCCGTTTTATCCTGAGGGGCCGATGCCCGAGAACCGTGGCCAGCAACATCACCGCGAGCGCCTCGGCGTAGCCTTGCGTGAAGAAATTGAGACCATCCTCGAAGGCGAGCTCGGCGATCCGCGCATCGGCCTGGTGAATGTGAGCGAAGTGCACCTGGCACCGGATGCGCGTTCCGCTCATGTATGGGTGGTGGTCGAGGGCAATGACGAGGAAGCCAACCGCACCTTACAGGGCCTGGCGGCGGCTGCAGGATTCATCCGCCATCAGGTGGCCGAGCGCCTCAACCTGCGCCGCGCTCCGGAATTCTTTTTTGAGCTCGATCGCTCCGCGCGCTATCAGGCGCGAATCACAGAGTTGCTGAATCGTACGAAAAAGGGCAAGAAGCAGTAGCCAGCTAATTTTTGAGCCCCGAGCAAGCATGCTTTCCGAAGTACTCAAGCACATCGAACGGCGCGAGCGTTTCCTGCTCACTTCGCATGCGCGTCCAGATGGGGATGCGGTAGGTTCCGTGCTGGCTTGCGCCGAGATTTTGCGTGCAATGGGTAAGCAGGCGCAAGTAGTGCTGGCCGATGGCGTTCCGCGCATTTACCGGCCTCTACCCTTCAGCGACACGGTCGTCGAAAAAACCAGGATCAACGGCGATTACGAAGCCGCCATCGTGCTTGAGTGTGACAGTATCGAGCGCACGCGTCTGGAAGGATTACAGGGAAAATTCTTGATCAGCATTGATCACCACTTCAGCGGGCGCGCTTTTGCCCACGTCAATTGGATTGATCCTTGCGCCTGCGCTACGGGAGAATTGGTGTACCGGCTGGCTCGGCAAGCTGGAATCGCGATCTCTCCGGCGGTGGCAACCTGCTTGTACACCGCGGTCATGACCGATACGGGCTCTTTCATGTTTCAGGGAACCAATGAGCATACCTTCGCTCTGGCGCGCGACTTGGTCTTGGCCGGAGCTGACCCCGCGGCTTGCGCACGGAACATTTATTTTTCCCATCCCACTTCGAAGATGCGCTTGCTGGGAGCCGCCCTCAGCAATCTCGAGCGCGAAGGCACTCTGGCCTGGATCTCGGTCTCCCGGGAACAGATGAAAGGCGTCGGTGCCATCGATGAGGATTGCGAAGGACTGGTCAACTATGCCTTGGCCATCCACGGAGTCGAAGTCGCAGCCTTCTTTCGCCAGCTCAGCGATGGCCGTTGCCGCGCCAGCCTGCGCAGCAAAGGCCAGCTCAATGTCGCGGCGGTGGCCGAGCGCTTCGGTGGCGGAGGGCATCGCTGCGCCAGCGGCTGCTCCCTCGATGGGCCTCTGCCGGTAGCCATGGCGCGGGTTCTTGCCGAGCTTCGAGGGGATCCGCCGCTCTAACTAAATGGGGTTTCCCGCAAGATTGCTCGATCCCATTCGGGAAGGCGCGCGGGGCGTTGTCGTCTGCAACCTGACGTCACTAACTGCGCCCGTGCTATACAAAGCCGGTCTAATTGCAGGCACTCTTTGCAGCTCTCCGGCAATCCTCTCTCAAGTGTTTCCGCTTTTTGTGCTCTTGGCGGTCTCCCGCCGTGCCGTCGAATTTCTTCGGTACGTGGGTACCGTTTGCCGGCCTTTTTCCTTTTGCATTACTCTAGCCGGTGCTCCCTAATACCCGCATCGCGAAAGTGCCATGGTCGCGCACGACGAGCGACTGGTTGCTGATTTTTGGCTTCTGCGCGTTTTTGTATTTCTGGGGTTTGAATCAATTCGGCCTCATAGGCGCCGACGAGCCTCGCTATGCGCAGGTGGCACGCGAAATGCTTGCCCGACATAACTGGATCACTCCCTCGCTGGGTGGGGAGCCATGGCTCGAGAAACCGCCGCTCTACTATTGGCAGACCATGATGGCCTACCGCGCGTTTGGCGTAAGCGACTGGGTCGCCCGCATCCCCTCCGGCGTCGATGCCAGTCTGATGATCGTCGCTGTTTACCTTTTTCTGCGCCGCTTTCACCCTGGCTTCGAACTGGATGGCGCCCTCATGACCTCCTCGACGGCTGCCGTAATCGGGTTCGCCCGGGCGGCTTCGACCGACATGCCACTGGCAGCTACATTCACTATAGCAATGCTCGCCTGGTTTGCATGGTATGAGAGCGAAAGTAGGGTTTATCTTGCCGTCTTCTATGCATTCATCGCTCTTGCAAGTTTAGCCAAGGGGCCGATCGCGCCGTTTCTGGCCGCCGCCATCATCATCATCTTCGCCGTTTCAAGTGCTAATCGGAAGATCGCCCGTCGGAGCCTGTGGATAGCCGGCATGGTACTGTTTTGCGCTATTGCGCTGCCCTGGTACATCGCTGTTCAGTGGCAGAATCCAGAATTTATTCGCACCTTCCTGTTCGAGCACAATCTGGCGCGTTTCACCTCCAACCTCTTTCACCATCGGGAGCCTTTTTGGTACTACGCGGTTGTAGGGCTGCTGGGGCTGGTTCCATGGACGATCTTTGTAATCGAGGCAACGTTCGATGCCGTCCGACTCGCTGCAGCACGAGACCTCGGGCATGGGGAAGGTCGATTCCGGCTTTTCCTGGTCATCTGGCTACTGTTCCCCATGGTTTTCTTTTCCTTTTCTCAATCGAAGCTCCCAGGGTATATCTTGCCTGCCCTGCCAGCCGGAACGCTGCTGTTGGCACAATATGTCCGATGCGATGTTCTCAAGAAAGTGCGGCCTAAGGTATTTGCCACGGTGCTGCATTCGATCATCGCCGCGCTACCGCTCATTCCCGCCCTGGCGCTGCCTTACTTGCTGGTTCGTCATCAACTTGTCTGGAGCCCACTCACCGCCATGGCCGTCTTCATCGCAGTCCCGGTTGCGGCCGCGATCTCAGCCACCCTTGTCAGTGACCTAGGACTCACCATGCTACGCTTTGTGACACTGGTTCCGGTGGTGTTGTCGGTCGCCGCCATTCTCAGAATCGGGGCTCCCACTATGGACGATACCCTCACCGCGCGCCCCTTAGCGAAAGAAATAGCAGGGCTCGAAGCCGGTTATCTGCAGGCTGCCGTCTTCCATGTTCCCCGTGAAACCGAATATGGACTAACTTTTTATCGCGACCAGAAAATCCTGAGCTATGATCGTGGCCAGATTCCCTCCCAAGCTCACCTGCTGGTCATACCAGAGGGTGAGCTGCCCAAGCTGAACAATGTTCTGAGACCGAGGCGAGTGTCGCTGCTCGGCGTCTTCCCTCCTCAGCATCTCGAGTATTACTGGGTCTCGGCGGTTGGAGCCGCAAGCCCATAGCCTCACTGGTGCTACCCGTTATCATCACCCTCCGTCGCGCACAGCGCTCACCTGCGCTTTCTCGGCCGCGCTAAACGGTAGGCTACCTCGGGCTTGCATCAGCTTGGGACCTTAGTAGCGGGATTGCGCGTTTATGAACCAAACTACTAGACTCGCTTACGGAACCATGGAGATCCTGGATCTCAGGCACTTTTCATCGGCCGATCTGCGCCCGCTGATCGATGACGAAACCCGGACCTGGTCGCGCCTGCTTTCCTGGGATTACAGCGGCTCGGCTGAGATGATCCTGCGCTATGTCGATGCCAAGATCCTGCCCGGCTACGCCGCCATCGATCGGGGACGCATTTTCGGTTATGCCTTTTTTGTCTACGAAGGCAACAAAGGAGTAATCGGCGATCTGTTCGTAGCCAGCAACAATGGCTCGCGTCTTCCCAGCCGTCGTGAAGTCGAGTCCCGCCTGCTGGTGCATGTCATCGAAACCCTGCAGCAGTCTCCCGGCATTCACCGGGTTGAGGCACAATTACTCGCCCATGAATCGGGGCTGGTGTCGCGTCCCTTTCTGGAGCAAGGTTTCCAGCGTTATCCGCGGCTGTTTATGGTACAGCGGCTCGACCGGCACCTGCCGAACTCTGCCGCGCTGCCCAAACACATCCGTATTCGGCCCTGGGGGGAGGAGGACTATCAGCCGGCTGCCGCCGTCATCACTGCTGCTTATCGCGGCCATGTGGATTCGGACATTAACGATCAGTACCGTACCCTGAGCGGAGCGCTGCGCTTTCTGAACAACATCGTGCGCTTTCCCGGGTGCGGCACTTTTGATCCAGAGTCGTCCTTCGTGGCGATCAATACCGGGCTGCGCAGTGTGCTCGGGGTTATCCTCTGCTCGCGCGTGCGTCATGATGTCGGCCATGTCACCCAAGTTTGCCTACTCCCCGAATATCGCTCTCACGGCATCGGCGAGGCGCTTCTGGGTTGCTCGGCCGCTAATCTGCGCCGCCGCAAGTTTTCCTCTTTGTCCTTAACCGTCACTGAGGTGAATACGCGCGCGGTGGATCTTTATAAACGACTGGGGTTTGAAACCAAACGCGTCTTTGATGCATTCGTCTGGGAAGGATAGAAGAGCCCAGCTGACAGCGTGAAGCGAATCGGTTTCATCGGAATTATCTTCGCAGGATCCACATCACCCATCCCGCCACAATCACGCCGCCCACAAACATAGCGAAGCAGTAAAGGCCGTAGCGGATCATTTCGCGCGACGTGTTGCGCTGGGTGATTCCAAACACCACCGAGGCAAATACCGCAAACAGGACGGCTGCGCTGAAGTGGGATAACTCTAAATTCATGATTTTTTCCCGATAGCGATGTGGTAGGCATCGGCCACGGCAATAAAGTTCAGCAAGCCGGCGACAATCAGGTACTTGGTTCCATAGTCGGCTGTGGCGTGAGCAATTGCGGCCTGTCCCCAATCACTGCCCCGGGCCAGAATATAGAGCCCGCCGGCGCCCACGTCGCCCACAAAACCCAGGATATCGAGAATGTCTCCGCCATTGGGCTTGTAAACGTGGCCTTGCATGGCCAAACCCAGGAGGAACATGGCCAGCACGGAAACCATGAGCAGGACACCGCGAATCCAGCGTTTTTGAATCAAGTGTCCGGCTCCCGGGATGAACCAGGCTAAGGCCGGTACCAGGACCGACATGGTTGTCATGGGTGCTGCCGCCGCTTTCACCTGCTCTACTGTTTTGGTGGGAGAATTTGCCATTAGATAATCACAATCTCGTTCTGAATTTTGCCCGTCACCTCTGCCCTGTGGGGTCTGACCAGCACGTCGACTTCGCTGCGCACCCCGAATTCCGGTAGATAAATTCCCGGCTCGATGGAAAAGCAAGAATTAGGCAGAATCTGCCGTTCGTCATGAATCTCCAGGTCATCCATATTGGCACCATTGGAGTGGACTTCGGTCCCGATAGAATGCCCAGTGCGATGAATGAAGTACTCGCCGAATCCAGCTTGCTGGATAGGATCGCGGGTCGCGCGATCGACTTCCCATCCGGCGATGCGCTTTCCGGCAGCGATCGCGCCGCTCACCTTGGCCACCCCGGCATCGCGCGCGGCGCGCACCACCTCGAACAGTTTCCTTTGCCGCTCCGGGACGTCTTGGCCCAGAAAACCAGTCCAGGTGATATCGTAGTACACCGCCTCGGGCAAGTTCTTCTTCGCCCACACATCCAGCAGCACGAAGTCACCTTCCCTGATCGCAGCCGAGCGTTCGGCGGCGGGTTCGTAATGGGGATTGCCACTGTTGGCGTTTACCGCCACAATGGGCGGGTCGTCGGTGACCAGGTCCTCCCGCGCGAACGCCTCCATCAGCCACTGCTGCATCTGGTGCTCGCTGGTGCCCCCGTTGCGGGCCCTCCGCCCGATTTCTTGAAAAGCCGCAGCCGTGATAGCGTCGACCGCGTCGCGCGCCTGGTAATGAGTGGCAATCTGCCGGTCGCTCAGCGTAGCCTCGAATTGCGCCACCAGGTCGGCCGAACTGATCACGTTCTTTCCCATCCCGCGCACCATATCCACTGTGCCACCGTCGACCAGCGATACGGTAAACACCATGTTATTAGGCGAGTACTGCATGGCAACATTGCGGTGGTCGACCAGCATGCGCTTTAAATGCTCAAAAAGTTCCTGCCAGGCCGAATATTGCTGCTTGCTGCCCGGGAGCGAGTCCAAGTGCCCCGCCTCGATCCGGTGCACGAGTTTCGCCGGCTCTCCCTCGGCAGGAATCAGGTAATACCAGCGGCGCGTCACCATCAAATGCGGGGGCAGGCCGAGGACGCGGTAGGCAATCGGATCCCGCCGGTGGTGATCATAAAATAGCCAGGCGTCGAGCTTGCGTTCCTGCAGGGCAGACTGAATGGCTGCAAGATTCATCATGGAAATGACTATTGTAACAAGCTCTGGAATGTGGGCGAATACGAGGCGCAAACAGCGGGCGAAAACGCGGGAAGGTTGCTCCTGCGCGGGCTGACCAGAGGCTCGGGTGGTTCGCTCTTACCCGCTTCAAGAGCCCTGAATGGGCCCGAGATTCTGGCGTGTCACGCGCCAGTATCGAATTCGATGGCCTGGTTTGAGCGACTTCGGCCGCAGAAATGCCGGTTCGTACACTGGCGCGATATGACTATCAGGCGAGCACAAAGTGATCACTGCAGGAAAAAGTCGTGCTGGCTCGTAGTGTCAAGGCCAATTACCCATGACCCAGACTTTGCCTTATGGCCGCTTACCGGATGAAAAACTAACGATTCGTAGCTCACTGCTAGCGTATCAATTCGCATCCGCTCGATTCACATAATCGACCCCGCTGCGGCGGATCTGGCAGTCAGCGCAATCCAGAGAAAAAACCGTGCTCCTGTAGTTGAATGGGCGAACGATCGTCCGCCACTCTAAGTCTAAGCTTCTGGCCTTCTGGCAGCGGCGGCCATTCTCTTATCGTACATCCATAAAGAAACCGCCGTGGTCAACCCAATGGTAGTTACCACCCACCACATGCGCGACGGCTGGTGCGCCATCTCGCCAAAATGTTGGATCAGTGCGCCCCCCAGCCATCCTCCAATGAGGGATCCGACCCCAATGGGCAAGAAAGCAAATCCCATGTACGTGCCCTGTTGTCCGGGCGGCGCGAGGCGGGAAATGTATTCGTAATAGCGGGGTGATTGGGTGATTTCGCCTAAGGCGAGCACAAAAAGCGATAGTACGGCGCCGGCCACAGTCGGCCAAAAAGCCAGAATGAGCCAAGACAGCGAACTGATGATGGTACCCAGGATAACGGCCTGAAAAGCTGGTACCTTGCGCGTCAAAAAGTTCACCGCGATGGTCAGGCAGATCACGGTTAATCCGTCGGTGACCAGGATCATTTCCACGTCGGCCGTGGAATTTACGTAGCGGTGAAGGTATCCCGGCAAGCTGATGTATTGTTGCCAGAAGACAATCCAATACCCGGAAAACAAAACCAGAAACCACATGAAACGGCTGAGCCCGGCCAGCATTATTACGGCCAGGAAAATCCAAGCCCACCAGGGTACGGACAGTTGGGGATCTACCGCGGTTGCGATGCGCAACAGCGCCGCCACGGCCAGCCCTCCAAGCACAAGCCAACTGCGGCCGAGGACAACCGAGAAGTTGCGCGCCACTTGGGCAACGGAAGGCTGAGGGATGTCGTCCCGTTTTCGCGGCTCGCGAAAGAAAACCAGAACCACAAAAAACATGGCCAACACACTCAAGGCTGCCAGCCGGTAAACGTTCTCGACGCCCAGGCGACGATGAGCCCAGGAGGCGCAATAGGGGCCAGCGGCGCCCCCGATATTGACCAGCGTGTAGTAAATCGAGTAACCGATCGAGCGAACATTTTCCTTGGAAGCTCGCGCAGTCGTGCCTACCACGCAGGGTTTCACCAGTGCAATTCCCAAAGCGGGTAAGGCAAGAATCACAGCGACAAATAATCCGATCGGCACCAGGTTGCGTACCGGTGCAAGCCAGGGGGCGCCGATTGAACCGATGAGAAAATAGGCGAGAAATAGCGCCAGATAGGCGATAGACAGGGCGCGGCGGAATCCCATGCGATCAGCCGCCGCCCCGCCGAACATGGCGAGAAACCAAACCATACCACCGAAGATGCCGGTCAGAGTTCCCGTTTGTTGGGGAGAAAAATTCAGTCGCTCCTCGAGATAGAGCGCGAGAGAAGCAAAGGCACCGTAATAGGACAGTCGCTCAAAAACTTCGCTGAGATTCGCAACCCAGAACGGCTGCTCGAATCCGGTGCGAATCTCATGCAACCGCGCGGCGAACGTCAAGCGGCGCTCGTCCACTTTGGCATCGACTGGCATAGTCTCGTAGAAGGCCCGGATTCTGAACCTTGACACTGGGCAGAGAACCCGCGCAAATGCCGGCGCAGGTGCCGATGAGTCGGAGGGCGGCAGGATTTCGGCGGTCGTGCGCGCGCACTGGGCGCTTGCCCCGTGACTCGAATGACTTATTTCGGCTGTTCTGGCCCGCAGCTATGGTAACGGAAGAACGCAGAACCTCCAAAAGTTCGGCAAGAACGCCGCTGCTAATCACGCCCTCGATGCGACGAGCGTTCAAGCTCACCTTAAAAGCCGCGCCCACCTTCCCGGTAATGGCGTCGTTTCATGCTCTGGCCGGGTTGACCTTGACAGAGAAACTGGCGCTTGCGTCTTCCACCCTGATATGAGAGTAGCCGAGGTGCGAAGCGGGCAAAAAGCCAGACGTGAAGCAAGCTACTCGGCCGAGGCTTCCTTCCCGATGACTACCTTCAAATGCGTGGTGACATCCTTGTGCAGCTTCACGGGAACACTGAATTCACCCAAGGACTTCAAAGGCTCATGCAACTGAACCTTACGCCGGTCGAGGCTAAAGCCCTTTTTGCTGAGAGCGTCGGCGATATCCCCGGCGGTAACTGATCCGAACAACTGGTCGTGTTCACCGGCACGACGCTCGAACGACACCGAGAGACCATCGAACTGCTTGGCCAACTCTTCGGCTTGCGTCTTCTCTTTGGCCGAGCGGCGTACGGCGGCAGCCTTCATCTGTTCAATAACCGCCTTGTTGCCCGGCGTAGCCTCAATGGCCAGCTTCCTGGGAAGCAGAAAGTTTCGCCCATACCCTTCGGCAACTCTAACTACATCACCCCGGGATCCCAGCTTTGCCACATCTTCTTTAAGAATTACTTCCATCGAACACTCCGATCCTTAAACCTTGGCCACGCCATGCTTCAGAAAAATGGCCGGCCATCAATGTTGACCAACCGGGGCACCTTATGCCCTGCCGGCAAAGGGCAACAATGCGATGTTACGCGCCTGTTTGATGGCAGTCGAAAGTCGGCGTTGATGGGGAGTACAAACTCCGGTCAGCCGGCGCGGCACGATCTTACCGCTCTCGGCGACAAACTGTGCCAAAAGGCGAACATCCTTGTAGTTGATCGACTCGATCTTTTCGATGCAAAACTTACAAACCTTCTTGCGACGAAAGTACTTGCGGCCGCCCTCGCGGCCCCCCGGGCCGGTCGGACGAGGTCCACGCGGCGCCCCACGCGGGCCTTCCCCCCGTGCAGTCTCGCTGCGCGGAGTTTCCGCGGGCCCGTTCGCCGCTGCTGACGTATTTGTTTCTTCTGCCATAATGCTCCTTGAATGCTTACATCACGTTAGTTAAGGCGCTCAACCAGGAAATCACGCGGGGGCGGTTGCCGCCGGCTCACCCCCGGTTTCCGGAGTAGCCGGAGCTGGCGTCGCCCGGCGACGCGCTTCCCGAATTTGTTTAACTTTGTCGAGGCGCTTTTGTTCTTCATCCACTCGCACCGTGAGAAACTTAATGACCGGCTCGGTAACCCGCAGGCGCCGCTCAAGTTCGCGAACCAGCGGGCCTGAGCCCTCCACGGTGAGCAGTATGTACATGCCATCGGAGAAGCGCCTCACTGTATAGGCTAACCGTCGCTTGCCCATGCGCTCCACGCTTTTGACAGTTCCACCCGAGGTCGTCACCTGACCGTCGAGCGTCGAGATTAGCTTATCGAGATCTTCCTCCGCCATATCGGGGCGGACGATAAACATCAGTTCATAAGTACGATTCATTGTTTCTCCCAATCAGTTCTTGGCTTCAGCTTTCCAGTCGCCGGTTGAAGCGATTCATCGCCGCATCCGGGCCATTTCCCAATATGGCCTCGACCGCCTCAAGCGTGCGATCGAGCACCTCATCAACCATTTTCAGCTGCGCTTTGCGAAAGGGTGTGAGCACGAATTTCACGAGGTCACCAACTTTGCCATCGGGCGCAGCCCCCAGCCGAATGCGCAAGAATTCGCTGGTGTCCAATGCTCCGATCACCGACTCGATGCCATTGTGTCCAGCCGAGCTGCCCCGTTTGCGAATGCGGATCGTGCCCAGAGGAAGATCGAGCTCGTCGTAAATTAAGATCAGGTCCTCAGCCGGATTGATCTCGTACTTGGCAACCAACTCGCGTACCGCCAGCCCACTCAAGTTCATATAGGTCTCCGGCTTTGCCAGAAGCACCTGATGCCCTTGAATGACGGCGCGCGCGGTCGATGCTCGACAATTTCGACGCTCGACCCTCACCGCATATTCCAAGGCAATGCGGTCGAGGGCGAGAAAACCGAAATTATGCGGCGTGAACTGATATTCGATTCCGGGATTCCCCAGTCCTACGATCAGCTTCACGTCTCAGCTGGCAGCTCCCGGCCATTCGAGCGCAGCCATGGATGCTGACCACGGTTGTTTCCAGCAGCGACCACCGGACATTACTTTTTCTCTTTCTCTTTCTTCTCCGCTTTCTCGGCCTTCTCTTCCCCGCCAGCTTCTTCGGCGCCTTCCTCTTCCTGCTTACCTTTCTTGATGACCTCGGGCTCGCTCGGTGCCGCGGCCTCGGCTGCCGCAGCCTCGGGCGTGGGCGCGACCTCTTCTTTCACCGCGATGATATGCGCCACCGGCTGATTTTCGTCGGTGAGAAATGCTATGTTCTCGCGGTGCGGCAGGTCCTGAACACGCAAAACTTTGCCGAAGACCAGTTCGCTTACATCCAGGTCGATCTCGGAGGGAATATCCTGCGGCAAGCATTCGACTTCGACTTCGCGCAGCACCTGCTCGAGAATGCCGCCCTGCTGTTTCACGCCCGCAGCTTCGCCTTTGAGCACGACCGGGACCATGACCGTTAGTTTCTGGTCCATAGCAATCCGCTTGAGGTCGATGTGCAGAAGCCCGCCTTTGATCGGCTCATACTGCCAGTCAACGATCATGGCCTTGCTACGCTCGCCGTCGAGGGACAGATCGAAGATGGTGTTATGACCCGTGGCCGAATGCAGAATGCGGGCGACCTGGCGGGGATCTACGCTGACCGGCGCCGAGGGCTTACCCGCTCCATAAACCACAGCCGGAATTTTGCCGTTGCGACGAACCCGTCGGGCGTCGTTCTTGCTGCCCGCGGCGCGCGGCTCCGCCTCCAGGCTGCTGATATCGATCTTTTGCTCTTTGTCTGTTGCGGTTGCCATAAACTCCCATTCCTGCTTACATAAACAATTTGCTCACCGAAGTCTCTTCGTGTATCGACTGGATGGCGCGACCGATCAGGCCGGCGATGGTCAGAACGCGAATTTTTCCACCTTTTTCCGCCCGCGCCGCATCCGCCTCGCTGCTCAGCGGAATCGTGTTGGTGACCACCACTTCTCGGATGGGCGATTGAGCAATGTTCTCAACCGCCGAACCGGATAACACGGCATGCGAGGCACAGGCGTAAACTTGCGTAGCCCCGTTCTCCAGCAGCGCCTGAGCCGTCTTGACCAGCGTACCCGCCGTATCGATCAAATCATCGATCACCAGGCAAGTTCGCCCATCGACATCACCGATCACGTGCATCACCTCCGCCACATTCATCTCCACGCGGCGCTTGTCGACAATGGCCAGCGCCGAATCCATCTTCTTGGCGAAAAAGCGGGCGCGCTCGACGCCGCCAGCATCGGGCGAGACCACGGTGAGATCGGGCAGAGCCAGTTTCTTATAAAAGTCCACCAGAACCGGAGAGGCGAACAGGTGGTCCACCGGAATATTAAAAAAGCCCTGCAACTGCGGGGCATGCAAATCGACGATCAGGGCGCGGTCGGCGCCGGCCGTGGTGAGCAAATCGGCCACCAGCTTCGCCGAAATTGGAACTCGCGGCTTGTCCTTGCGGTCCTGGCGCGCATAGCCGAAATACGGGATCACCGCCGTAATGCGCCGCGCCGAAGCGCGCTTGAGTGCATCGATCATGAGCAGCAGTTCCATCAGGTGCATGTCGACCGGCTTGCAGGTGGGCTGCATGAGGAAAACATCTGCACCCCGCACGTTCTCCTGAACCTGGATATAGGCCTCGCCATCGGCAAAGCGCGTCACTCTTGAGCTGCCCCGCCTCATGCCGAGAAATTGGCAGACTTCATCACACAACGGCTCGTTGGCCGTGCCGCAGAAGATTTTGAACTTATCGTCTGCGCGCACACGCTGAGGCTTGCGTTCGGGCTTTTCGTCCGCGCTCATCTGGCCTTTCTTCTCTGCTGCGGTGGCAACAGTCGCCATATTCGCCGGTAGCTCCTCGGTCCTAATCACCTGGTTGCTGCACGCTCGACGGCAGCAGAACTCGGTGCTGGTGTGTGGCTGGGCCGCTAGGATTCGAACCTAGACAAAGTGCTCCAAAGGCACTTGACCTACCATTAGTCGACGGCCCAGTAATCCATTTTCGTTCGCAAGTTTCCCAGTGTTGGCAATTACTCGGGTAGAGGACAACAGTTTACCCGAAACTTGAAAACCTGAAGCTTATTTCCAAAGCCTTCTCCAATAGGACGATCGGGCCAGAGTGGCAGTTGCCAGCGCCGGTATGCCGCGTTGTCGCAGGCACCGCACACAAGTGTCCGCTTGTTCCCGGGTCCGGAACAGCCCGTACAGAGCCGAACCCGATCCGGACAAGGAGGCATAAAAAGCACCTGCCTGCTGCAGATCCCTTTTGATCTCGTACAATTCGGGATACTTAGGAAAGACGACCTTTTCAAAGTCGTTTTCGATCCCGGTATGGACGAGGCTGAGAAGCAGAGTCTCGCCCCGGCCCCTGCTCCCGGCAGGGACACCGGACATGGGGTTTCCAGCCGCTCCGGAAAACCCGCCCAGCCACGGCGATACCGCGCGGCCGAACATCTTTATTTTATCGGAGGCGCCCTCGAGGGTCAATTTAGGCTTAGTCACCTGCCCGCCGGCAGCGGGCGCGGTATCCTCCCTGCCTTGAACACGATCCCAGTCCTTAAAGGCCTCTGCAGTTGAGAGGCCGATGTTCGGCATTGCGATCGCGCACGGCGTTCCCGGCAAGTCGGGCATGGGATAGACTTCCTCGCCTCGCCCCACGCCCAGTATCGTCCCCCCCAACAAAAACAGCGGAAGATCCGAACCTACTTCGGCTGCAATCCTGAGCCGTTCCGGTCCCGACAGTACCTTGTTCAAAGCTCGTTCCAGCGCCAGCAAAGTTGCCACGGCGTTTGACGATGCTGCCCCCAGGCCAGCCTGCACGGGGAGGCGCTTTTGAATGCGGATAACGACTCGGCCTTTGGCCGACAACGTCCTCAGGACCCGCTGGGCAACGCGGTAACAAGTGTTGGTGGCGTCGTTCGGGACCCGCGAATCCGCACACTCGATGGCAATTCCCGAGCCGCCCTGCAACCCGACTTCAACCACGTCGTGCAAGCCAATAGTCTGATAGAGCGTCCGCAGCTCATGAAAACCATCGCTGCGCAGGGCACCGATCGAGAGGCCCAGGTTGATCTTGGCGAACGAACGCACGCTAATCATCGAAGGCACGATGATTTAAACACAAACTGGGCCAGGCAGCGGTCGACTTGGTGTGCGCGCAGCACGCTTTCCGGGGCCAAATCCTCTGGGGAGATGAAAGCGAGACTCGCACGGGGGAGATGAAAGCGAGACTCGCACGCGCCAGATCAGCGCACGCGCGAACTCCAGAATCAAGCGGATGTCCCTACGGCATTGAGGAGCTATCGAAGGCCGAGCACTGCCCTGCGAGAGTGCGCACCCGAGTGCAGAAAAGCACGGACATCGCGGGTCGGCCCAGCCCTACTGATAGCTGTCTTTGCACGGCAGGTACGGCGTCGCTGCTCCAGACGTAAACTGGTTAATAACCGAATCCTGCGCCAGAACCCACATCCCGCTCTGGTTGGTGTAGTACTTCCAATCATAGAGTCCAATCTGGTACCCGAGGCTGAACACTTCTTTATAGGCGCAGTTGGCGTAGGTCGAATCGCAGCTATATTTGTACGTAAAGTACCTGGTCATTACTGTTCCTAAGTTCCCGCCGGTATTCACCCCCCTGGGAGCCGAGATGCTGTTGACCACATAGCCTAGATTTTTCGTCGAGCTGATCTGGCAGTTTCCGTAGAAACTGTAGTTGGTCGCACTCGAAGGAATGTTCATGGTACTTCCGGATTTGCCGACTGGGACACAGCGTGGCGATAGCGGCAGATCCGTCGTGAAGCGCTTGAAGCTGGTGGGATCGTTCCAGCTCAGCTCGGTGGTACGGTCATAGATATATCTCTGATCGAACGCATTGATGTCCCAGGGATAACCCGTCGAGCTTTTTATCCATAGGAAATATCCGGAAGTTGAAAAGTTCGTGCCCAGATCGGGAACGATGGTAGTGTAGATTGGGTTTGCGTTCCCCGGACCCATGTGATTGTTCAGACGGCTGGAATCTCCCATCGTGAAGTAGTTCATCATATCTTCCGTGCCGTAGGGACATGTCATGGTTTGGCTAAAGAGGGCAGGGGAAAGCACACTGGCGAGCATGACAGCACAAATGATTTTCACGAAACCTCCGCGAAGATTAACGACCGAAGCGCTGGTTAACCGGGTAGGCGCAATTCCCGTCATCAACCGACTGATTTGGCCAGGAAGCGCAACACCTTGCTGGTTGCGGGATTTCGAGGATTCTACGCTCAAAGCTTTGCTGGTTCAGCATTTTTTGGCGAATCGGTGGGAATCTTTCAGGTGAGTTGCTCGATCAGCAAGGGGGACAACCTAGGCGCGGCGCTTGTAGTAAATGGCGAACTCGAAGCCGGGATTGGGGGGGAATAGCTCGGCGACCTGGCGCAGCCGTTCCGCTAATCCGCTCGCGGCAAGCAACGGATAGTCCCGTTCCCTGAGATCGTAATAGTCCACATCGAGAGACAGCGACAACAGGTAAATCGAGATTGCATCGGAGAAGGCAGCGGCCAGAAACTCGTTCTTGTACTTTTCTGTGTCCGGACCACCACCGGTCGCAAACTTGCGCGCCTCCCAGGCATCGAGCGAAGTCTCGCCACGCACCCCGGCTTCCACCTGCCGCCAAGCCAGGTCGGCGAAAGCCTCGGCGACTCCCGCCCGCTCTACCAGTGCGTGCCCTACATTGATATAAAACTCGAATGCGACGGAAAACTTGTCATCCATCAGCCGCGTGGAAATGAACACACACTGGGCATCACCCAGGTTAAAATTGCGATGGCAGACGGCATGGTCGCTGAGGGTCACGTCATAGCGATCGGCAATAACCGTCTCCTCCCCTTGGCTGACCGTAAGTGGCACAAAGTAGTAAGCCTTGCGGCTGAGGGCAGCTGCCGCCGAGGCGGGCACGGCGGCAATCATGCGTTCCAGATCGGCCTCGGAAAACATCAGTTGTCCGCAGATGGCGTAACAAATTCCATTCGCAGCTTGCGAGACCGCGGTTTGCCGCACCACCTCCGCGGGAGAGCGAGTCATTGCCGGGGCTACCTGTGACATCGACGGTATTGTAGCGCAGGCACCCGCGCTGGCCGGGGAGACGCGGGTTGTTGTAGGGTACTGGTATGCCTGCAGGCAGAAAACCGAGTCTGCTTCTGGTGCCGCTACATGCGCTGCTGCTCACCTTCCTCATTACCTTGCTCGGTTTTGCGGTAAGCCTGCTGCTCGGAATCGTCGGATGCATCCTCTATACCGAGAGAAGTGGCAATCAGCTCAGCCTGGCTCTCGCTTACCGGCTGATTGCCTTGCCGGCGGCGGGGGTCGTCGCCGTTGTCGCTCTGATCATAACCTTGAGCATCGAAACCCGCCGTTATCGGCATGACAAAGCCTTGGCCCGAATCGAGGCAGCCGAATCGTGACGTCTCCCCGCATTGCAATCCCGCTGCCCCTCTCGACAGATCCTGATTACGTCAAACGCTCGCTTCCGCAGTATCAATACGCGGTCACGATGTCTGGCGGCGAGCCAATAATCGTGCCCCTAGACTTGGACGAAGCCGAGACGAACAGAATCATTGAGAGCTGCCAGGGAGTTCTGCTGCCCGGCAGCAAGACCGATGTAGATCCGGCTCGCTATGGGGGCTTGAGCCATGAAGAAGTCGCGCCCGCCGATCGGAAACGGGAGGCGGTCGATTACTTACTGCTCGAGCATGCTTACACGCAGCGAAAACCCATCCTGGGTATCTGCTACGGGTTGCAGAGCCTCAACGTCTACCGCCAAGGGACGCTGATCGAGCACATACCTGATTTCCTTTCCCCGAACCGCCGCCACGTCAATCACGCCGCAGGCCGCATGATCGCCCTCGTTCACCAGGTGAGGATTGATGCCGGGTCCATGCTGGCGCGCATCGTCGCGCAAGAAGGACTGCAGCCAGAGGCGGTAGCCATAGGGGTCAATTCCAGTCATCACCAGGCGATCAATAGAGTTGGCGGCGGGCTGAAAATCGTGGCTCGCTGTCCCGATGACAGTATCGTCGAAGCGCTTGAAGGCACCGACCCCGAGCACTTCGTCTTAGCCGTGCAATGGCATCCCGAGCGATCGGTTGATGCCGATGAAGCGTCGCGCTCGATATTTCGCGCTCTAATCGAGGGAGCTCGCACCTGTTGCGAACAGTCTTAGTAGCGTCTGCGACAGAGCGAGATGGGACCCGATGCAAGAGGCACCGGAAGCGGCCTTGCCCTTTATTTAAAAGGTAGGGCGGCGTTTATACTGA
>JAFATF010000344.1 GCA_019244045.1 Acidobacteriota bacterium | reverse complement strand
ACACGTTACTTCCGATGCCATGACTCGCCTCCGAGGGTGATCTTCAGTCCGGAACGAACGGCGAAGGGAAGCGAGGGAAAGCCGAAGGCTGCGTCATAGTGTTGCGACAGCAAGTTCTCCATCGCAATGTAGCAAGTCAGGTAGTTGGTCAAACCAAAGGCGGCAGACAAATCCAGTTTCTGGTAGGCGCGGTCCAGATTGCGGTTGGGCAAAAGCAACGTGTTGCCGAAATTCAGGTCCGAGAACAGAAGGAAGGTGGAATCATCTCGGCGGGATACAAATGTTCCCTGAAAAAGCCCAGAAAACCGGGAATGAGCGTAGGTGAGGGCCAGGAACCCGGAGTGAGGAGCCCGGCGGAATGGGCGAGCACCGACAAGCGGACCCAAAGCGCCGATCGGGATGCGGGGAAAGAGTGGGTTGAAGGCCGGCGACAGCGCGTCACTTGAAAAGGAGCGTTCGACACTTGCATCAAGATAGGTGTAGCCAGCGCGAGCCGCGATGGAATCTGAAATACGGTAGACAATCTTGGTTTCCGCCCCCTGGGCACGGAAGTCGGCGGAGTTAAGTGTCGCCCCAAAGCCAGTGGCGGTTGCCACGGCGGCAGGTACGCCAAGGCCCGGCAAGGCGTTGCTGGTGACGAATTCAATCTCGTTGGTGAACTGGTTATGAAACAAACTCACGTCCCATTGCACGCGGCTAGCGAAGGACTGTTCCACGCCTAGATCGTAGCTGCGGGAGCGCTCGGCGCCGATGGGACGAATACCGAACTTCTGGATGAGTCGGCTGCCGTCTGGCTGTTGTTCGAGTAGGCGGAACAAGGAGTTGTCCTCATCAAAAATGCTCGGTTCCTTGATCCCCTTTCCGAAGTTGAAATTGAGTTTGGTTGTACGAAACACCCCGGAGCCGGATTGCAGTGGATAAAAAGCCAGACTCACCCGCGGAGTAGCCTCAAGGCCGAAAACGGCGTTGTTCTCCAAACTACCACCCACGGCATAGAAAGTCCGGTTGCGAACATCTCCGTGCGTCTCCACGATGAAACTGCTATTGCGGCGGTCCGCCCGCTCGTTGGAGGCAAACTGGGGTGAGTTGGATCGAGATTCGCCTCGTTCCGCTTCATAGCGATAGGCAAGGAGAAAGTTGACATACCTTTTGAGCTGGTAGTCGGTTTGAGCGTAGACGAAATCACGCTGGGCGGTTGCAACCGAGGTGCTGGGGCAGCAGTCGGTTGTACTCAAGAAGGCTTGGCCGCTGGTCGAAAAACCATTTGCGCCGTGAATTGTCACCGGCAGACCAAATAGCGAGCCGTCGATTCGACTACCCATGGCCGCCAATTTCTCAAAATGGCGGACCAGTCGCGATGCACCGTAACGGAGGACGTTATGCCAGTTCGGAGTCGCCTGATTCTCCCAAGTTGCGCTCAGGAAGGTATCGTGATCCTGCTGTGCACCATCATCGGGGAGCCCGTATAAATCAAGCGCACCGGGCAACCCTAGGGCGGTGGCGATCCGGCGCAGCGTGAGCCGGGCACGGTTGGCAGCCGAGAGCGACCAACCCAAATTGCCGGCAAATGTGCCATTATGAAATTGGCTGTTGGGCACGCTGTTGGCCGAATCGAAACGCTCGGCGTCGGCAAGATAGTCAAATCGGCGCCAGGCGCCCGACAGAATGCCTTCCTGCCGACGGGTGCCGAAGTTTCCTGCCTCTACTGAATACTCAAGTTGAGGAAGCGGGGTTGTACCCCGACGGGTGGTCAGGCTGACTACTCCGGCCAATGCATCCGAGCCATAGAGAACGCTGTTCGGACCGCGCAGTACTTCGACGTTTTCCAGCCCATTTGCCTCGAGATCGCCAAAATCAACCACACCGCCGATATCGTTAACCGGAACCCCATCTAAAAGGACCTTGTTAGCATTGGAATTTCCGCCACGAATGAATACGGACGTAGCGCCTCCCCGCTGACCCGTTTGCGTAACCTGTAATCCGAGAACAGAAGAGAGGGCTTCAAGAATGTCTAAGTCATTGAGGTAGTCAGAAGGCGCGAGCACATCTACCGGTGCACCGACTTGGGCTTGCGAGACTGGTACTCCGGTTGCGGTGACAACAACCTTCTGGGAAACATTTTCCGGCCTGAGAAATACGTTGCAGGTGATGGTTTCGTTTCCGCCGCCCACATAAAAGCCCCCCGTATTCTCGGCCGCAAACGTCGGCGCCTGAATGTGCAGATGCACCCGACCAGACTTCGTGAACGTGAGATGATATTTTCCTTGAGCGTCTGTACGGGTGCTGTTTAGGCTCTCCCCGTCAGCCACCAATTCAACGGTCGCGTTGCTGATGACAGCGCCCAGACGATCGGTGACCACGCCTTCAATATTGCTGGCGTGGCCGGCCACCGACCAGACCAAAGCGATTGCCAAAAATAGAAGACGCGCGTGCTCGGGCTGGCAACTGATTTTCATCTGCTCTCCGGTGAGACTCGTTGGCCTGAAGGAGAACCCCACTCATCTTTTCTAGCCCTTTCGGTGCTGTTCCGTAGCTCTGACCCCTCGCCCGGACCACAGGCGCGCCCTGCGCCTACGGTTATCCATATCAATCGCTTTTCCCAAAGAACAGGCGGGTTGCCGGCTTCGCCGGCGCCTGCGGTGCAGCGTCAGCAGCTTGTCAGAACCCCACTCGCACGAGCAGTGAGCGATCGCTCCTCCGCATGGGCCCGCGAGACACACTTGACCGGAAAAAGTATCAGCCCGAGTACGGCGAATTGGGAATTGCAAGAAGCTGTCCGGCTCTCCCTTCA
>JAFATF010000618.1 GCA_019244045.1 Acidobacteriota bacterium | reverse complement strand
GGTATTGCACGCCAGGATTCATGATGAGCGTGAAACATCTCCTCGCGGCGAATCCCGATCCAAGCGAGCAGGAGATCAAATCGGCCTTGAGCAGCAATCTGTGCCGCTGCACCGGGTACAGCCAAATGTACCAGGCGATTAAGGCGGCTATCGAAGCGGAGCAGAAGGCAATGGCGGTCTTCGAGAAGTAAGTCGAAAAGCTGCGCCTTCATCTGTTTTAGTTCTGACGCCAGGGGGTCCATGGACAGAGAGTTTTCAATTATCGGCAAGCGCACGGCCATGGTGGACGCGGCGGGAAAGACTACCGGGGCGGGCAAATATACGGACGACTTGAGCGTGCCAGGGATGCTCGTAGGCAAGATTCTGCATTCTCCCCACCCCCACGCGCGCATCAAGCGAATCGACACCAGCCGGGCCCAGGCCCTCGAGGGAGTTGTCGCCGTAATCGTAGGCGCCGACGCACCCAAAACCTATGGCATTCTGCCCGTGGGTCATGACGAGACAGCACTGGCCGTCGACAAAGTCCGCTACGTCGGAGATAACGTAGCGTGCGTAGCGGCAGTCGATGAAGCTACTGCGGAGAGGGCGGTTGAACTCATCGACGTCGACTACGAACTCCTGCCTGCCTACTTTGATCCTGAACAGTCAATGAAGGCGGAATTGGATCTGATCCACGATCATAAGTCCCATAACATCGAGAAAGACTACCACCACACGTTCGGTAATCCACAAGCGGGCTTGGCTGAGGCCGACTACGTCGCCGAGGGGCGCTTTCTGGCTAACGAGGTGACCCATGCCGCCATGGAACCCCATGCCACACTGGCGGCATTTGACATCAATCCTCATACCGGCAAACCCGGCCGGCTGACGGTCTGGTCGTCCACCCAGGTGCCTTATTACCTGCAGCACAAGCTGTCGCTCGTGCTGGACATGCCCATGTCGCAAATCCGGGTGATCAAGCCGTTGGTAGGCGGCGGCTTTGGCGGCAAGAGCGAAGTCATTCCGCTCGAGATCATCGCGGCCGTCGCCTCGCGCAAGGCCAAGGCGCCAGTCAAGATCACCTATACGCGGGAAGAGGTTTTTTGGGCTCATCGCGGGCGGCCCCGCACCATTGTTGATCTCCAGACCGGGGTCAGAGAAGACGGCCGAATCGTTGCCGTCAAGGCTCGCGTGGTTCAGGACGGTGGTGCCTACTGTTCCTACGGTGTGGTGACCATCCTTTACTCGGGCGCGCTGTTGGGCGCCCTGTACGATATTCCCAATATTCAGTTTGACGGGTATCGTGTGTTGACCAATAAGCCGGCTTGCGGCGCCATGCGAGGACACGGAACGGTGAATGTGCGCTTCGCCTTCGAATCGCAACTTGACGAGATCGGCGCTCGACTGGGCCTCGATCCGGCTGAGATACGCCGTCGCAATCTCCTGAGGCCGCCCTGTACTACCGTCAATGGATTGCGCGTTCAGAGCTATGGCTTGCCGCAATGCATCGCTGAAGTGGTTCGCCGCTCGGGCTGGAATGGTCGCAAAGGGAGGCTCGGCGCCGGACGCGGATTAGGTATAGCCTGCAGCCATTATGTCAGCGGAGCGGCCAATTCCATTATTCGCTCTGATATGCCCCACTCTACGGTGAACATCAAGATCGACCGGGATGGCGGAGTCGTGGTTTACACAGGAGCTTCGGAAATTGGACAGGGCTCCGACACGATGACCGCCCAGATCGCGGCCGAGGTGCTCGGCTGCTCACTCGAACGGGTTAAGGTGGTTGCCGCCGATACCGACATCACGCCCATTGATATCGGCTCCTATTCGAGTCGGGTCACTTTTATGGCCGGCACTGCCACCCTGCGCGCGGCCGAGCAAGTCAAGCAACAGATTGCGTCGGCGGCCGCCAAAAAAATGAATTGCGCGCCGCAAGAACTTCGCTTTCGTGATGATCTCGTATTCCGCAAAGACGCCGGCAGCAGCGCCCCCCCAGCGCAAGCGTCCGCCAGCGGCCGAGTCGAAGGGCAAATTCTCCGCGAGTCGCTGCAGCAGAAGCGGAAGCAAGAAGGACCGAAGGATGCGATGAGTTTTGAAGAGGCCGTGGTGGCGGCCATCGATTTCCATGGCGCGCTGACCGGAACCGGCTCCTATGCTCCGCCGCCGGAGGCCCGCGGCGGCAAATACAAAGGAGCGGGTGTCGGCCCTTCGCCCGCCTACTCTTACTCGGCGCAGGTGGCTGAGGTAAGTGTCGACGAGGACACGGGAGAAGTGACGGTTCACAAGATTTGGGCTTCGCACGATTGCGGCCGTGCCTTAAATCCGGTTGCGGTCGAAGGACAAATCGTGGGCTCGGTGTGGATGGGCCTCGGTCAGGCGCTTGAGGAGGAAATGGTTTGGAAAGATGGCTTGCTCATGAATCCCGGGCTGCTCGAATATCGCAGCCCATCTTCGGCCGAATCGCCAGAGATCGAGGCCATCATCGTTGAGAGTATTGATCCGGAAGGGCCTTTTGGTGCCAAGGAATGTAGCGAAGGTTCGCTGGCAGCGACTATTCCCGCAATTGCCAATGCCATCTACGATGCCGTCGGCATCCGCCTGCGCGAATCACCCTTCACCCCGGACCGTGTATTGGCTGCTTTACGAGCGCATAAGAAGGCAAAGAAACTCAACCTGACCGAGGGCGTCGATCCAACGGCGCCCACGCGCTTTCGCGAGCATGGAGGATCGCTGTGGTTCATGGGCAAAGGGCCAGAGCGGCATCGCTCGGATCCGGCGCGGCAACCGGGTCGACGAGGAGCAGGTGGTGACGATTGAGTCTGCCGGAATTCAAGCTATTGCGGCCCTCGTCGATCGAGCAAGCTTCGGAACTGCTAGCCCGCTATTCGAGCGAGGGCACTTTCGCATTCCCCCCAGGCGCCAGGGGCTCGCCGCCCGGCGGCATCCGCATCATCGCGGGTGGAACCGACCTGATTCCCTCCATGCGGCAGAAGTTGTTTGAGCCCCAATATGTCCTCGATCTCAGGCGTATTGACGAGCTGAAGGGAATCAATCCACAGCCGGACAACGGAGTTATCATCGGCGCGCTGACCACGCTGACCATGATTGAGCACTCCAGCTTCCTCAAAGGACACTACCAGGTGCTAAGCGAAGCGGCGGCGGCGGTGGCCTCGCCCGTCATTCGCAATATGGGAACCATCGGCGGAAATATTTGCCTGGACACGCGCTGCCTGTGGTACAACCAGTCGCTTACCTGGCGTAAAGCCTGCGGCTTCTGTATAAAAAAAGAGGGAGATCTGTGTCACGTGGCTCCCGGCGGGACCAAATGTTGGGCAGCCTTCTCCGCTGATACGCCGCCGGCGCTGCTGTGTCTCAATGCCGAGATCGAGATTGTGGGACCCAAGGGAGCGCGCCGCATCCCGCTGCGCGATTTTTATACTGGTCTGGGTGACGCTTACTGCAAGCTCGAGGCCAATGAGATACTCACGCGCATTTTGATCCCCTCGGCGTCAGCCGGATATCGCGGCATCTATCGTAAGCTGCGGATCCGAGGTTCGATCGATTACCCGTTGGCCGCCGTCGCCGTGGCTCTGAAGCGCGCGAATGGACAGATCATGGCAGGCCAAGTAGCACTGACCGCTGTCCATTCGGCTCCTCTATTGGTCAAAGGAGCGGCTCAGATGCTGCAGGGGCAGCAGGTCGACCAGGCGCTTGCCGAGGCCGTTGCCGATCTGGCTGCAAAGACGGCAAAGCCGCTGACCACCTCTGCTCTGACCCCGGAGTACCGCCGGGAGATGATTCGCGTATTTACCAGACGGGCGCTTATCGAAGCGGCAAGCAATTAGCCTATCCCGTCGCAAAGACTAATTGGTAAGGCAAAACGAAAGGTGCTTTGATCACCGACTGCCACATTCACATCCAGCCGCTCGAGATGTTCAAGCCGCCGGCACTTGAACTGATGAAGAAGAAGCGTGCGAACTTTGCCCAAATCGTCGAGTTCTGCCGCTCGCCCAAGGCGTTTCTCGAGTATCTCGACGAGGCGGGCGTGGATCGGGCCGTGCTGATCAACTACGTCGCGCCTGAAGTGATCGGCTTTACCCCGGCCGTCAACCAGTTCGTCGCGAGCTACACGAAAGCAAACCCGAACCGGCTGATTGCCTGCGGCAGCCTTCACCCTCGCCACACTACCAATATACTGGCCGATGTGGAGCAGATTCTGCGGCTGAAGATTCGCATGATTAAGATCCATCCACCCCACCAGTTACTTTATCCCAACGATTACCTGAGCGGCGTAAAGGAGTTGGAGATGATCTACCGCGCCGCCGAAGCCAATGGAATTCCGGTGATGTTCCATACGGGCACTTCGGTTTTTCCCGGCGCACGCAACAAATACGGTGATCCCATTCATGTAGATGATGTGGCGGTGGATTTCCCCAAGCTGAAAATACTGCTGGCGCACGGCGGCCGCCCGCTCTGGATGAGCACCGCATTCTTTCTGGTGCGGCGCCATGCCCATGTATACCTGGATGTTAGCGGCATTCCCCCTCGCTCCCTGCTCAAGTACTTTCCCCGCCTGGATGAGATCGCCTCCAAGACTCTGTTCGGAACTGATTGGCCGGGTCCGGGAGTTCCCGAAATCAAAACCAATCTAGAGCATTTCAAGGCATTGCCGCTAAGCGCAGCGGTCAAGGAACAGATACTCTCGAAGACGGCCTTGAGCATCTGGCCCAATGATTAAGTTGAGCTGCCCGCCTCAACGAGCAAAAGCTTCGAGGGCCTATTCTTAAAGCTCTACGGCTACTCCATCAGAGATTTGTTACCTTCGGTTCCTCAGCTTTTCCACAACTGGCTAGTGTTGAAAAGGCTCGTCGAGTGCTTCGTTGGTTCCTCGTTAATTACGCCCGTCGACTTTCCGGATCACGACAGTCGTGCCCATCCAAGGGGCAGCTGTTCGAAGACATTGACAAAAATTTCCGGCCAGTTAGAATACGCCACGCCTCTTCGCGATAAAATTTTTCCATGACTACCGAGCTAATCGATTCCGCCCTGCTGCAGACCGATTTCCCTGAACTTGAACTTTATGCTAGCGGGAAAGTCCGTGATGTTTACCGACTCGATAACGAACACCTGTTGTTTGTTGCCACCGATCGCATCTCCGCTTTCGACTACGTTCTGGGTACGGGTATTCCCCACAAAGGGGAGGTGCTGACGCAGATTTCGCTGTTCTGGTTCGACTTTCTTGCGCACACGGTTCCCCACCACTTTGTGACCGCAGACGTGAATCGATATCCCGAGATTGTAAAAAAATACGCCCGTCAGTTGCGCGGCCGTTCCATGCTGGTGGTACGCGGCGAGATGTTTCCCGTCGAATGCGTGGTGCGCGGCTATCTGTCGGGATCCGGCTGGAAGGAATATCAAGCTAGCGGCAAAGTCTGCGGCATCACGCTGCCGCGGGCACTCAAGGAGTCGGACCGCCTGCCGCAGCCAATCTTTACGCCTGCTACCAAGGCCACGACTGGTCACGACCAGAATATCTCCTTCGAGGAGATGTCAAAGATCGTTGATCCCGAGGAGGCGCGGCAACTGCGGGACATCAGCCTGCGCCTGTACACGATGGCTGCCGACTATGCGCGCGAGCGCGGCATCATCATCGCCGACACCAAGTTCGAGTTTGGACGCACGCCGGCCGGCATTACGCTGGCCGATGAGGTCCTCACCCCAGATTCCTCTCGATTTTGGCCCACCGATCGCTACCGCTCTGGTCAAGCGCAGGAGTCGTATGACAAGCAGTACGTCCGTGACTATCTGGAGCAGATTCGCTGGAATAAAAAGCCACCTGCGCCTTCTCTCCCGCCGGAGGTCGCTCGCCGGACCAGTGAAAAGTACCTCGAAGCTTATCGTCAGCTCACCGGACGCGAGCTGAACATGTAAGCACGTTCGAGCAGAGTAAGAGGTCAGCATGAGCGGAGCGGACTGGATCATCGTGGGCGCCGTGTTTATCTCAGCCCTCCTCGCCGCCTCGCAGGGTTTTTTTTACGAAGTCATTTCCTTAGCGGGAACGGTCATCGGCTATCTGGTGGCTTCCTGGCAGTACCATCGCGTGGCCGATTGTATTTCCCCTCATGTCAACGCCCGCTGGGTTGCCGATTTCACCGGATTTGTGATCCTGTTTCTTGCCATCGTGCTTTTGGCTGGTTTCGTAGCCCGGCTGGCGCGTTGGGCACTGCGGGAGGCGGGCCTGAGCTGGTTCGATCGCACCTTAGGCGCACTGTTTGGCGTGCTGCGCGGGGCGCTCATCGTGTCCGTCATACTGATCGTAATGACGGCCTTCGAGCCGGGCTCGCGCTTGCTGGCCAATTCGGAATTGGCACCTTATTTCCTAATATTCGGACGGGCGGCCATCTGGCTGGCTCCATCGGATTTACGAGCGCGTTTCTACGCAGGACTTGATCTGCTGCACAATGCGCGCACGGAGAACTTGCCGACGGAGATACCTGGAGTAAATTGATGCCGTCTGGCAGTTCTGCTGAAGCTGGTTAGCCACTGAAGAGAAGCGAGGCGCCGTGAAAGATCAGCTGGAAGCTTTGATCATGCAGATGTACAAAAGCAATATTTTGTATTCCGAGGCGGTGCGGGAATTTAAGAAGAAGTTCATTCTTACTGTCTTGCAGGAGAATAACGGTAACCAGTGCCGCGCCGCGCGCGAGCTGGGCATGCATCGTAACACGCTGAGCCGCACTTTGGACGAGCTGAAGATCGATGTCCGACAGTTGCGCGAAGCCAAGCGTCCGCCCCGCAGCGCCCGGCCTTTCAGCTTCGAAAAGAAGGCCGCGCGGTAGTGCTCGCTGCGCATATGATTCCTCCGCCCCGGGGCAAGTTCGCGTCTGGTGGGCACGGACAGCTGCATAGGCCTATGTTGCAGGCGAGGGCTCAAGGCCTGGTGGCGAGAACTAGATCAGCCAAGCTCCACTGGGTGTCATCGCTGGCCTGCGAGACCTTGGGCGGCCTTCATTCGGCGACCACTCAAGACGGCGCTGCGGAACGGTTTGCCGCCAGCGAGTCCCCTTGGGCAGGATTCCGCCAGGGTATTGGCGGCTTGTCGGTCGGTACGGTTTACTACTGGATCCAGTGCTTGTGATCCGCCCCGGGCAGCGGCTGGCGGGCGAGTTTCTCAAAGATGCGATCGGCTAACTGTTCCTGGCGGTCCACCAGGTACTGATTAATCTCACTCACAAGGTCTCGCAATTTTTCAGGGTTCTCCTCGAAAGCGGCTGCAATACAGAGTTCGCGCCAATGATCCAGTTGCTGGGGCATTAGGCATTTTTGATGACAGGGCAACCACCGGGTTGGCTCTTTGGCGGTTGCAGACCAGCTCGTGTCTTCCAACCGTCGCAGTTATTTCCAAGAAAATTCACAGGTATGTTGAATGTCAGGCTTTTCCGGTCTCGGCCTACCCGATCCCGCAACCTGTTCTAAGGTTCCCCTCGACAGCCACATGTGCGGGGCGGGCCACCTAACCAATGGTGCAGCCGCGGCGTCGGCGAAGGGGGACGGTCACTATGTACTACGAGATTGAGGTCACTCGCTGGTCGATCGCTCTTCAGCGAGAAGCCCGCATGCAACTTACTTACCGGTGCGACTACATTCCGGAACTTAAGCAATGGCGTGATTTCCTGGTGAGTGCTCAAGCGATTCAGTAGATCGCCTCCATGAGGTATGCGGCTCAAAAAACGGAGAGCTGAGCCCCATGCTGTGCTGCGCCCCTTCCACCGGTGAGGCAAACTCCCCAGTATCGTTCGGTTTGACAACTTTCGATCTACCCGCGTAATTTCAAAAGTCTGCTCCTCTCAATTCCGGAGGTCCCATGAAAGGCCGGCTTGTCCCCTGTTTGTTCTCTCTGTTCTTGGTCGCCGCCGGGGGGCAGGATGTGGCGTCCTTCGAGAAGCATGTGACGGTCAAGAAGTTGGACAATGGACTGACCGTCATCGTCATGGAGCATCCCGAAGCTCCGGTATTTTCCTTCTTCACTCATGTAGATGCAGGCTCGACGCAGGATCCCCTCAACAGAACTGGTTTGGCACACATGATGGAGCACATGGCGTTCAAGGGCACGGCGACGATCGGCACCAAGGATTATGCTGCGGAGAAGACTGCCCTGGAAAATGTGGAAAAAGCCTACGCCGCGTATAACTACGAACGGCATAAGGAGTTCGGGCGAGACGAGCAGAAGGTGAAGCAGCTCGAAAAAGCCTGGCGCGACGCCATCGCCGCTGCGCAGCAGTACGTAATTGTGAATCAATTCGGTCAAGTCGTCGAGGCGAACGGCGGTGAGGGCATGAACGCTTTCACCAATGATGATGAGACCGGATATCACTACTCTATGCCGGCTAATCGCTTTGAATTGTGGGCTTATCTCGAGTCAGAGAGATTCTTGCATCCCGTAATGCGGGAGTTCTACAAGGAGCGCAATGTAGTGATGGAAGAGCGCCGCATGCGTGTCGACAACTATCCGATCGGGCGCCTCGTCGAACAGTTTACGGCGGAGGCGTTCAGCGCCCACGAATATCACCGGCCTACGGTAGGCTGGAGTTCAGACATCGATAATTTGTCTGCCACCGACGCGGAGCAGTTCTTCCATCAGTACTACGTGCCTTCCAATATGGTGGTGGCGGTGGTCGGCGATGTCAAAGCTGCCGATGTCATGCCCATCGTCGAAAAGTATTTCGGCCGACTGCCCCGCGGCCCTAAGCCGGAGGAAATCACCACCCAGGAGCCACCGCAGAATTCGGTGCGCCAAGTGGTGTTGCACGACCTTTCCCAGCCCATCTACCTTGAGGGCTATCATCGGCCGAGCTACCGCGATAGCGACGATGCGGTCTACGACGCCATTACGGATCTGATGTCGAGCGGCCGCACGTCGCGGCTTTATCGTTCCCTGGTTCGCGACAAAAAGATCGCTTCATTTTCCGCCGGCTTCAGCGGATTGCCTGGAGTCAAATACCCGCATCTGTTTGCATTTTTTGGAGTCCCATTACCCGGCCACAAGCCCCAGGAAATCGCGGACGCAATTCATGCCGAGATCGAGCGCCTCAAGTCGGAGGAGGTGAGTGATGAGGAGCTAAAGATGGTGAAAACCCGCGCCAAGGCGAATCTTCTCCGTGGGTTGGCCGATAATTCCGGGTTGGCGCAGCAGCTGGCTGTCGAACAAGCTCGTTACGGAGACTGGCGTGAGCTTTTCGGTGAAGTGGACCGAATCGAAAAAGTGTCCAAAGCCGACATAAGAAGGGTCGCCAACAAGACGTTTTTGGAGAGTAATCGAACTGTAGGAGTTATCGAGACTAAGGCCCCTCCCGGCACGGTAGTTCAAGGAGGTGCACAATGAAAAACTCAGTCGTTGGTCTTCGCTGGCTGCTGTTTGCCAGCCATCGGCCAAACTCGGCACCTCGATTCAGACAAACCATAAATCACGGCCAAAGGCCAATCAGCTTGACTGGAGCTGTGATCTTGCTCCTAGCCTGCCTTCTTACCAGCATCCTCACCTGGGCCCAGGAAACGACCTGGCAAAAGGTGCCGGTGCCGCCTTTGCCAGCTTTTCATCCCAACGAGCCACGGCGTATCGCGCTGGCGAATGGCATGATCCTGTTTCTGCAGGAGGATCATGAACTACCGCTGATTAACGGCTTTGCCCGCATCCGCGGCGGTTCCTATAGCGAACCGGCGAACCGGGCCGGGCTGGTCGAGCTTTATGGAGAAGTGTGGCGCACAGGCGGCACTAAGAGCGAGACCGGAGATCAGCTCGATGACTTTCTCGAGGCTCGCGCCGCCAAAGTTGAGACCGGCGACGGGGGTGAATCGACCAGCATTGGTCTGTCCTGCCTGAAGCAGGATTTCGATGATGTATTCAAGGTTTTTGTCGATCTGCTTCAGAATCCTGAATTCCGGGCGGACAAGCTACAGCTTGCCCAGAGCGAAGCTTTCGATGCCATCTCCCGGCGAAATGACGACATCGGTGAAATCGTTAATCGGGAGGCAGCTAAGCTTGGATACGGAGGGCAGAGCCCTTACGCCCGCATTCCCGAGTACGCCACAATCGCAGCCATTAGCCGACAGGATTTGCTCGATTGGCACCGTGCTCACGTTTCGCCCAACAACATCATCCTGGGCTTCAGTGGCGATTTCGAGTCAGGTGCCATGGAGGCCAAGTTGCGCCAGGCGTTCGGGGGTTGGCCAAAAGGAGCCGCCATCAAGGGTGAGGAGTTTTCGATCGCGCCCGCCCAGCCCGGTTATTATCTTGTGAACAAGGAGGACGTTACGCAGAGCGCTGTGCGCTTGATTGAAACCGGTACAACCCGCCGCAATCCCGACTACTACGCCATTGCAGTCTTCAACGAAGCTTTTGGCGGAGGCTTCGGCTCGAGGCTGTTTTCAAATATCAGGTCAATCCTAGGATTAGCGTATTCGGTGGGCGGCGGTGTCGGAACCGGATGGGATCATCCCGCTCTCAGTCGCTTCGGTGCCGATACCAAGAGCCAGAGCACAGTCGAATCGATCCAAGCCCTCTATCACGAGATTGGCGAGCTTAAGACCAATCCTATTAATGACGAAGAGATGCGCCGCGCCAAAGACTCCATCTTGAATTCATTCATCTTCAACTTTGACACGCCCGAGAAGGTACTGCGCGAGAAAATGGCGTATGAGTTCTTTGGCTACCCCCTGGATTTTCTAGAACGTTATCGCAGTGGAATTGAGAAGGTTACCACCGCTGACGTCGCGAAAATCCCCCCGAAATACCTGCACTCGGACACCATGCGGGTGCTGGTCGTAGGCCATGTCTCG
Organism: Acidobacteriota bacterium; assembly: GCA_019244045.1. Lineage (GTDB taxonomy): Bacteria > Acidobacteriota > Terriglobia > Terriglobales > Acidobacteriaceae > Gp1-AA122. The sequence goes on along the minus strand of JAFATF010000618.1, from coordinate 3,516 downwards.
GAATTCGATAAGCCACTTACGTCACTTGGGACAGTAACTCCCATTGATATTACGATCCCCCCGCCCCCAGGACAGGCATCCCCGACCAAAATCTCCCCCTAGGGAGGCGGGCTCCTAGACGGTGCGTTCGAGCTCGGTTCGGGGTAGGAACTTTCGTGTTCTGCCCTGCGTACTAATGAAAGTCAAGTACATTGGGAGGTGGTGGGTGTTAAGACGCCTGGCATCGACGCTGCTCATTTTCTTTGCTGCCTTTTGCAGTTACGCCCGCGCCGAGGAATGGCGAAAGACCTATTCGATCGTGGGTAAGCCGGAGATGCGGGTGGAGACAAATGATGCCGAAATCCGTGTCTCCGCTGGGGATCTCAAAAATGTTGAGGCGGTGGTCACCGCTCAGGGGTATAAGATCGGCTCGGGCGGGGTGACCATCACCGAGCACCAGGTGGGCGACAGAATCGAGCTCAACCTGCACACTCCCAGCTTTCATGTTTTTCCCTTCGGACTTCACAAGTCCGTGCGGGTCGAGCTCAATGTTCCTCGAGACTCTGACCTCGACCTGCATTCCGGGGACGGCAATATCACTGTCGAAAATGTGAGCGGAACTATAATGCTGCGCTCTGGAGACGGCGCTATCCGGGTCAATGCCGGCAAGGGGAGCTTCCACATCGAAACCGGAGATGGCCGGGTAGAATGCCGCAGCATCGAAGGCGAGTTGCGGGCTGAAACCAAGGATGGCGCGGTTCAGATTGACGGCCTCTTTACCGCGCTCGACTTGCATACTGGCGACGGCAGCATCGATGCCGAGGCGCGCCCCGGTTCCAGAATGCTTTCGCCATGGAGTGTTCGCACCGGTGACGGCAACGTCAATCTCGGTCTACCCGATGGATTCTCTGCCGATGTTGATGTTCACACCGGCGACGGCCACATTACCCTCGACTTTCCTGTGACCGTCGAAAGCGGTGCCTCACTTCGACAAAATGCCATTCGCGGGAAAATTAATGGCGGCGGAGAGTTGCTCGAGATCAAGACAGGGGACGGCAACATCAGGCTGCGACGAGCTTGACAATAGCCGTTCCGGTTTCCCTTGCCCAATCGCTTCTTTGCTTCTGCAGTGGGTCGATCCGCTAGGTCCATTTATCTGATTGTCAGCGAAGGCAAATCCGAATAAGATACCCGATTCCAGACTCAGCGTCTTTTGCTGCAAGGTTCGCGCATGCTCCGAGTCTTCCATTGCTGACCGGGTTTTCTGCACGTGCCCCCAGTCCGACTCAGAGCAGAAAGGTAAATGCGTGCAGTACGTATTCGTTCTACTTGTAATTTCATTGTCGTCGTTTGGTCAGGCTTTGCCCGAAGCCGCCAGCCACTCCTTCTTCGATCGTGCCAATGACATTCGCATGAGTCTGTTCGCCGGTTTGGTGGCCGCCGACGGGATCACGACCCAGCATATTCTGGGCGTGGATCATGGCGCGGAAATGAACCCGATTGTCCGACCGTTGGTTGTCAGAGGTGCGAGAGGACAAGCCGCAGCTTCAGTGTTGGGCTCCGGCCTCAGTCTTGGGACTTCCTATCTATTCCATCGCACCGGACATCACAAGCTGGAACGGCTGATGCTCAACACCAGTATCGCCGTCGAAACTGAATGCGTCACCAACAACCTAGTGCAGATCGGCAAAGCCGGTCGCTGAAAGCTTCCCACTGTTCAGTTTCACGATCATCACGGTCGCGCCTGCCACTTTCCGAATCGCCGCGTATATGTCGGAGTGAGGAGGCTTGCGCCGGTGCGTTCTCGTTGCGAGAATAATTCGTCCCATGAACCTGCAAATCAATGGAGTGACCAAAAGCTACGCTGAACCACTTACACTGGCGTCGCTTATCGCCAGCATGGGCTTAAAAGCGGATCGCGTCGCCGTGGAACTAAATGGTGAAATCATAGGCCGCGGGCAATGGGAGGGGACCAGGTTGTCGGAGGGTGACCGATTGGAAGTCGTCCATTTTGTTGGTGGAGGAGATCATTGATGCGATCCCACTCCGAGTCGCATTCGGCAGTACTTGAACACGGCCAACGCCAACCGTGAGAGGAGAGCCCAGTTATTGGGCGGTTTCCTTCGCCGTTGGGGAACTATCAGCAGCCCCCTTCGGCATGTCGTTTTGCAGCTCTTATGCCAAATCCGAATCGCTGGCGAGTTAATAGGGGGTCAAATGGCAATACTCCATTGGCCGCCAGGATTCCTAACTGTCAGCACGCAAGTGTGAAGGTGTTCGCACAGAGTGGGTACCAGCGCACTGTCCTGTCCAGCACGGCGAGGATTGCACCCGTACAGCAGAGCCGCAGCGCTCTGTAGGGCGCCCGAGCCGCTGCCCACGCTTTTTGAAATCGATTGAGGGCTGTGCCGCCGGCAGGACGGGTCGGCTCTACAGCTGCAACTAAAGTGTTAGAAGGTTAACACTTCTGTGCGATTGCGGGCAGGGACGGGTTGAGGTAATTTCGTGACCGTCTATTCAAAGCCGCGAAAGCAGGGTTTACCTTGGGGGAGGGCGACCCTGCTTTCGCTTTTCGCCACACCTGCAAACTGCCGAAAGCCTTTTGTCCACGAGTTCCGCCGCTTGGATAATTGCGGAACCCTGTGTTCGAATGTTTGATCAGAAGGTATGGTCTCAACAACTTCTTGGTGAATGATTTGCTCCTCCTTCAACAACTCGCTTACGCTCGTTTGCTCAGTCTCGTCCTAGTGATTGGCCGCGCATTTCGCCACCGCGGTACCGCCTGCGGGTCGCGCTGAGTTCCCAATGCGATCGCCGCTTCCTAGCGCCGGAGCGGTTCTTACCTGCGTCTACTCAAGCGCTGGAAGAGAGCGATCATGGCTATATAAAAGCCGGTCGCGAGAAGATCGGTTACGACACCCGCGCCGCCGCCAAACGAGAGAACGACGAGCCCGGTAACTATCGTGAGCAAATAAAAGGCAGCTGCAAGTCTCGTGCTGGACTGTGCTGGTGCTGGAATGTGTCCGGTGGTCTGAGCTGCACTCATATTGAATCTCCTCTTTTGTGGGCGGGTTTATGGAGCGACTCTCATATGATGTAGTGTTATACACTAGTATAACAGTAAATGCAAGTAGTTTTTGCCGGCAATGAGAGGGCGCTCCGGTTTACGGCAACGTAGATGGAGGAGCAGCGCTTACCAATAAAGTTCGGGAAAAGGCCCACTCTTCGAACAGAGAGGTGCGATCAACGAGCTGGCTGAAAGTTTGGGGATTCGCACCTTTTTTTCTCTCCGAGCTTATTAGCGCATGGGTTAAACAATAAAGGCTACCGTGCCGGCCTTTATGCCCGCCCATCTACTCTCGCGCTTTGCTCGCGCACATTCTGAACCCACGTTCGGAGTTGGTGCACGTTCATAAAATTGAGGATACGGTCTCGTTCTATACCGGCTCGAACGGCTGACGCCAGAGAGTAGTCGATGAAGCGAAGTTGATGTGGGTCGTGGGCATCGGTGCCTAATGAAATGCGGCAGCCAGCTCT
>JAFATF010000576.1 GCA_019244045.1 Acidobacteriota bacterium | reverse complement strand
GGAAAGAACACAGGTGAACCTGGCTTAACTGTGGTTCGCCGAGAATTCCCTCACTATGTCATTGACATAGCCTTTGGCATCTCCGAACAGCATAAGCGTTCTATCCATGTAATACAGAGGATTGTCGATGCCAGCGAAACCCGGGCTCATGCTGCGTTTGATGACCATTACAGTTCGAGCTTTGTCGACGTCCAAAATGGGCATTCCGTAGATCGGGCTGTTGCTGTCTGAACGCGCAGCAGGATTGGTGACGTCGTTGGCGCCGATCACCAGGGCGACATCGGTCTGAGGGAAATCACCATTGATGTCGTCCATTTCGACCAGTCGGTCGTAGGGGATGTCAGCCTCGGCGAGCAATACATTCATATGTCCGGGCATACGTCCAGCGACCGGATGAATCGCGAAGCGAACCTCTACTCCGCGCTTGCTGAGCGAGTCATAGAGTTCGCGAACCTTGTGCTGCGCCTGCGCGACCGCCATGCCATAGCCGGGCACGATCACCACCGTGTTGGCAGCGGTTAAAATGGCGGCCGCTTCGTCAGCGCTCGCGCTGCGTACGGAACGAGTCTCTTGGGCAGCCGCGGCTGTCTCCTCCACCTGTCCAAAGGCGCCGAAAAGAACATTGGTAAAGGACCGGTTCATGGCCTTCGACATGATCACCGAGAGGATGAACCCAGAGGACCCGTCAAGAGCACCGGCGATGATCAGCAGTTTGCTGTCCAGCACGAAACCCATGGCGGCGGCGGAAAGCCCGGCGTAAGAGTTCAGGAGCGAAATCACCGTGGGCATATCGGCACCGCCGATGGGGATGATCATCATCACGCCGAATACCAGCGGAATCGCCACCATAGCTGGGAACAGCGCTTTCGCGCCGGGATGAACGATGATGTCGAGGGCAATCGCTACAGCTACACCAAGCAGCGCCAGGTTGACGAAATTTTGACCTCGGTAGGTAATTGGCCGCTGTGGCAGCACTTCCTGCAGCTTACCGGCAGCCATGAGGCTGCCGGTAAATGTGAGCGATCCCAAAATGACTTCGATGGCGAGCACTGTCATCATAAAGCGCGGCACGTTGGGGGAGCGTAAATAAAACTCCGATGTACCGACGAGGGTGACGCAGAGCGCGCCGAAGGCATGGCTCAACGCGGTCCGCTGCGGCACGGCGGTCATCTGCACCAAACCGAGCGGAACACCCACAATGGTGCCCAACACGAGGCCGATTGCGATCCAGCGGTAGTCGACGATTCCGTGGTGCAGCAAAGTTCCCGCAATGGCGATAACCATGCCAAGTTCGCCGGCCAGGACCCCGCGCCTGGCAGTGCTCGGGCTGCTCAGCCACTTCAGCGAGAGGATAAATAGAATGCTGGCGAGCAGATAAAACAGTTCGATGACGGTCTGCACGGTCAACGGTGTCATTGGGTTTTAGGCCCCGAGGAACCCGCCGGACCCCTCGTCGGCCGGCTAGATTTGAACATCTTCAGCATGCGATCGGTAATCAAAAAACCTCCGACCACGTTGCTGGTGGCAGCGATGATGGCGATCGTGCCGAGTACAGTGGAAAATGTGCTCTTGTGTTCACCGACCAGAACAATCGCTCCAACCACCGCGATGGCATCTAAGGCATTGGTCAGCGACATGAGGGGAGTATGCAGGAGGGGCGAAACTCGCCGGATCACCTCAAAGCCGATGAACGCGGCCAGCATGAATATAAAGAGGGCATCAAGTAGGTTTTGATTCATGGCCAATTCTCACGACGTGGCCGAAACCGGCAAGCGCAATCCCAAGAACTCGCGAACCCGCGGATTGACGATTTCCCCGTCTCTTGTCAGTAGTGTCTCGCGCAATATTTCATCCCTCAGGTCGAGCTCGAGTTTTCCCTGTTTGATCAAATACAAGAGGAATGCCGTGATGTTGCGGGCATACATTTGGCTGGCGTGATAAGGAACTCCACTGGCCAGATTGATCGTACCCAGGATGTGAATGCCATGCTGCACCACTGTTTGTCCGGCCACAGTCAGCTCGCAGTTGCCGCCGCGTTCGGCGGCGAGATCGAAGATCACCGATCCCGGAGCCATGGCTTTAACCATGTCGCCGGTTACCAGCACAGGCGACTTTTTGCCGGGAATGACCGCTGCGGTGATCACCACATCACTGTCGGCGACCACCCGAGTGAGCAGTTCCCTTTGCCTGACATAGAAGGATTCGTCCTGTGCAGTTCCATAGCCGCGGGCATCCTGAGCGTCTTTGGCTTCGAGAGGCAGCTCGATGAATCTCCCCCCGAGACTGTGGACTTGCTCTTTGGCGGCTTCCCGCATGTCGTAGGCCGCAGCCACAGCGCCCAGGCGGCGCGCGGTGGCAATGGCCTGCAGTCCGGCCACCCCCGCCCCAATCACGAACACGCGTGCCGGCGTAATACTTCCTGCTGCGGTTGTGAGCATGGGGAAGAGCCGCGGCAAAGTGTTAGCAGCGGCCAGCACTGCCTTGTAGCCGCAGATCGTACCCATCGACGAAAGGGCATCCATGCTTTGCGCACGCGTGATGCGGGGAACCAGCTCCACGGCAAAAGAGGTAACGCCTGTGTCAGCTATCTGCTGCAATACCTCCGCCGAACCGAGTGGCCGCAAGAAGCCGATCAACACTTGCCCACGCTGCAGCAGGGTTAAGTCCTCTTGGCCGGTCACATCGTTCGAGCCATAGCAGAGCACCTGAACGACAATGTCGGAGCGGGAAAAAACCGCGGCTCGATCGGGCGCAATGTTCGCGCCCTTCTCCCCATAAAGTTTATCCGGATATCCTGCCTGCTCTCCCGCCCCGCTCTCGACCAGAACCTCGAATCCTGCTTTGACCAGGTTGGGGATAACCATGGGAACCAAGCCGACGCGGCGCTCTCCGGGATACGATTCTTTCGGAACACCAATAATCACCGGCCAAATCCTTTCTCTCGTTGCGAGCAGAGAAACATTCAATCCTAAACTATTTCGAATTCGGCTGCCGCGCCAGAATTGAACGCGGGCTCACCAAGCAAGTGAAACCTGCGGCCTGAAATGGGCAACTAACACGCTGCGGATGGATTTATGAACTCAAGCCACAATACGATAGAACGGGGATTTTCAAAGTTTGCTACGTACAGCTCGAATCTGGTGGGATCACCCGGTGCGTTCTTGTTCGCTCTGGGGACGATCGTCGCCTGGTTGGCCGTAGGCCCGATTTTTCATTTTTCCGATAGCTGGCAGCTGATTGTGAACTCTTGGACCAATATCGCCACCTTCATCGTGGTATTCCTCATTCAGAACGCCCAGAATCGCGATTCTAAGGCGATCAATCTAAAATTAGCGGAACTGATCCGCGCTGTGCGCCCGGCGCGTGACGACATGATGGATATTGAGCGCCTAACCGATAAGGAATTGGAGCAGCTGGCCGAACGCTACACTCAAATTCGTAAGGAGCGGCAGCGAAAAATGAGTAGCTGACCAGTAGCGCACCTGGCGGGCCGAGCAACTTCCCTCTGCAGGCGAACATCTCCTTACAGCAGCACTTTTTCAAGAGGAGAGCAAAATGCCCCCCAGAGGAGTCAAAAGTTCAAAAAGAAAGCGCCAGTACGAGCACATCAAACAGTCGTACAAGAAACGCGGGCAGTCGGCTCGCGCCGAGGAGGTTGCAGCCCGGACCGTGAACAAGCAACGCCGCGAAGCTGGCCAGACCAAGAGCTCGAAAAAGAGCAGCTCGCGCCGTGGGACCAGTTCGCCCTCGCGCCGGCGGTCGCGATCCTAAACTCATCGACTAGAGCGAGCAGGCAGCGAAAATAGCTGCCGGGCAGAGAATCTGGAGCGCAAATATGGCGGACGGTACCTAAAGCGATGTATGTCTGGAACAGTTGTTCGGACGTCGTCGGGCAGGCCGGACCGCTAAAGGCGGTGAGTGGGTACCTAGTTCATGCTTTTGATTTGTTCCGGTATTAAAGATTTTGCGCCGCCGTTTGGGCCTTCGGGCGGTCAGGAGAAGCCTGCAGTACTGAAGAGCTGCTGGCGATGGTTGCCTCTGGGCGCACAAGCACCACTGGCGATGGCCCGCCCCAGCCAGATTGGCCTCCCACAACTTCATCTTCGCCCGA
>JAFATF010000328.1 GCA_019244045.1 Acidobacteriota bacterium | reverse complement strand
AGGATGGTATGCCGTTTTACGAGTTCCCCGGACTCAATCCGATGAGGAGTTGGCGATCCAGATCTTACGCGGGTGCTGTGTGCTCGTGCATCCTGGACATTTCTACGATTTCCCCCAGGATGGCTTTCTGGTAATGAGTCTAATTACCCCAAGCGATGCTTTTCGCGAGGGGTTGCGGCGCATGCTTGAGGTCCTGGATTAATTCCTCAAGCCCAACGGTGCGCCAAGATCTTAGCCGCGCACAATAAATGGGTTGGACTCTCTTTCTCGGCCGATGCTTGTCAGTTGTCCGTGGCCGGGGATGACGATGGTCTCATCGGGCAGCGCCAGCACGCGCTCGTGGATGGAACGGATAATCTTCGGATACGAACCACCGGGCAGGTCGGTTCGCCCGATGCTGCCGGCAAAGAGCGTATCGCCCGCAATCAGCTTTTTTTCTGGCGCAAAATAAAGACAGATGCTGCCTTCCGTATGCCCGGGCGTGTGGAGCACTTCGGCAGTCAACGAGCCGGTCGTTATCTTATCTCCCTGCCCAAGGCTCCGGTCAATTTCTACCGCGCCGGGATCCGGAATGCCGAGCCAGGCAGCTTGCGCACCCAGCATCTTCAGCAGTGCATAATCATTTTGGTTCAACAGAATGGGCGCGCCGGTTGCCTTTTTCAGCTTCGTAGCCCCACCCACGTGGTCGATGTGAGCATGTGTGACCACGATTTCGTTCACCTGGAGGCGATGTTTCTGAACCAAGCCGAGGACTTGCTCAATATTATCCCCGGGATCAATCACCATGCCTTGCCGCGTGTTTTCGTCCCCGATGATGGAACAGTTGCACTCCAGCGGACCTACAGGAAAGATTTCGTGAATCATGAATCAATGGCTAATCATTCGCGGTTCACAGAGCAACGGCGAACTCGCGAATACGCACCATACCAAGAGCGTCGGCATTCCTCAAGATCCGGCGTTCCGGATTTTGCGCTATTTTTTGGCGGGAGCTGCCGGTCTTTGTGCCGGAGCTGCGGGCTGCGATTTGCCGTGCGATGTTTTCACGTTCGACAGCACCGAAGTTGGACCGGCCCGGCGCACCACGAAAATCGAGAGTACGATCGAGGTCACCATAAAGATCACCGCCGACCAAGTGGTTGCCTTCCCGAGGGCGCTGGCCGCACCGCGTGGGCCGAAGGCCGTCTGACTGCCCATGCCCCCAAAGGCTGCGGAAATATCCCCCGCGCTGCCGCTCTGCAGCAACACCACAACAATGATGAAAAAACAAACGATAACGTGAACGATAGTGATCAGCGCAATCATCTCTGGGAACCGAGCGGCCCTCTCTTCCTTTAAGAGTTTCTGGTGCGGAAGGGGGGATTTGAACCCCCACGCCTCACGGCGCCACCCCCTCAAGATGGTGTGTCTGCCAGTTCCACCACTTCCGCAGAATGTAACTTACATGCACTAAGTAACTTGGCTTGACAGGGCCTGAAGGCAGATTGGCTAAGCCGGCTTTTCGCCGGCCCCAGCCGATTCTACACCACTAGGGGCACGCCCGCCGTGTCCGGCACAGGAACAGCGATCGTTATCCTCGCCTGCAGCTATCTTGGCACCTTTATGTTCATGTTATCGTGTCCAGCTACGCACTGCAACGTAAACCGGTCTTGGCGGTTGGCGATCAGAGCGGCCGCTCTTTGACGAGACACGGGTTAGTTGGACCTCCGTAGGGAGTTCCAGGCTAGAACCTTGAGACGCAATTGCTCTCTCTTGCTAGTCTTGCAGAGGCATTTTGCAGGACGGCTGAAGCTGCGGAAAGCTCTGCGGACCGAACTCTGCAGCCTTCTCCAGAACCTCAGCCAGAGAAGCCGCAGGCGCGCGCCGAAAAGCGCGCATAGCGTGTCGGCAGCTCACCTGCATTTAGCGATAATCAGGGTGATATCGTCATGCTGCTCGTGGCCGCTAAAGCGCTCAACGTCATAGACGATTGCTTCGACAAGATCCTTGGCCTGCCGGGCACGATTCTTCTGCAAAGCGCGGATTAGACGCTCCTCCCCGAATTCCTCTCCTCGATCATTGCGGGATTCGGTTATGCCATCGGTGTACAGTGCCAGGATGTCTCCCGGAGAGAGCTGCTGCTGTTCGATTGAACAATCCCAGTCGTCGAAAAGACCGAGCACTGTGCCAGTCGAATTCAGCCGCTCCAAACGATTATGGCTAAGCAGAAGCGGTGAGTAATGCCCACAATTGGCGTACCGCAAAAGCCGCCGTCCGTCGTTGTACTCACCGAAGAACAGCGTGGCGTACGAGCTGTCGGCGGTGTTTTCGTAAAACAGTCGGTTCACCGATTGCAAGAAGCGTCGAGGATGGTCGCGTGCAATTGCGCCCTGGCCTCGCAAATTGGCCTGCAAATTCGCCATTAACAGGGCGGCGCCCATTCCTTTTCCGCAGATATCGCCAATGATTAATCCAACCCGCTCGCGGCCCAGAGTCAAGAAATCGTAATAATCGCCGCCCACCTCACGTGCTTGAATGCAAACTCCAGCGTATTCGAGGGTGTTCAGCTGAGGTATGCTTTGTGGAAATAGCCGGGCCTGCACCTGTTTGGCAATTTCGAGCTCATGGGCGTTGCGTCTCTCAAATTCCAGTCTCTCTGCCGCTAGACGGCGCTGCGCTTCGATTTCGCGAACAAAGTCATCCCGTCCTACGAGCACAAAGGAATTGCCATCCATGTCATCAAAACGCGTGAATATACCCCCCCAAAGCGTCATTTGCGGTGGATGATGAAATCGCACGCCCCGCATGCGCCATTCGTTGTATTTTGCGTTCACGTCTTCCGTTACCAGCACCGCATGCTTGGAACGGCCAATGAGCTTGTATTCTGCGGAATTCCGTTTGGGAGTGATGAGTGCCAAAACTGTGTTCCCGTCGGGAGGCGCAACTGCCAGCCAACGACCGGCGGTCTCATAGCTCTCATCGACCACCAGTCCAAATCCGAGCTGATCGACGTAGAAGCGCAAGCTTCGCTCCTGGTCGCGAACAAAGATATTGATACACAGAACACGCAGGTATGGGTCTGTGCGATCCAGGCGAACACTCGACGGTGTCACGGGAGACGTTCCCATCGGAGTGATTATAAGCGGAGGCGATAAGACACAAGGCGCAAGCGCATCACTCAAACGGTGTATTGCTGCTGCCTGTTGGCACCTGCTAACATCAAGAGTTCTTTCCACCATTCCTAAGCTGCTGTAGCTTGCTCTTATCGATTGCGCGGAGGCGATATGGCAATTAAAGTCGGCATCAATGGCTTCGGGCGTATTGGGCGCAATATCTATCGAACTGCGATTAACGATCCCAATCTGAATATAGTGGCGGTCAACGATTTGACCGATCCCAAGACGCTGGCCCATTTGCTGAAATATGACTCGGTTTTAGGCAATCTGCCCAACAAGATCAGTGCCGGCCAGGACTGCATCAAGATCGACGACCAGCCGGTGCGGGTATTCGCCGAGAAAGACCCCGCGCAGCTGGATTGGGCCTCGGTCGGAGCCGAGGTGGTGATCGAGTCAACGGGCAGATTCACCAACGCGCAAGATGCCAAAAAGCATCTGCGCGGGCCAGTCAAGAAGGTCATCATCAGCGCCCCGGCGACGAATGAAGATGTGACCATCGTTTTGGGCGTCAATCAGGACAAGTACGATCCCGCCCGGCACCATATCATCTCGAATGCTTCCTGCACGACCAACTGCCTGGCGCCGATTGCCAAGGTAGTCAACGACGAATTCAAGATCGTCAGCGGCACGATGACAACCATTCACTCCTACACCAACGATCAGGTCATACTGGACTTCCCCCATAAGGACCTGCGGCGCGCGCGTGCGGCGGCCATTTCCATGATCCCCACCTCCACGGGCGCCGCCAAGGCTCTCCACCTAGTCATTCCCGAACTCAAGGGCAAGCTCGACGGGTTCGCTATGCGAGTTCCGACCCCGAATGTGTCGGTTGTAGACCTGGTCGTGTTCGTGGACAAGAAAACCAGCGCGGAAGAGGTCAACGCTGCCATGAAGAAAAATGCGGAAAGCGGTCCACTGAAGGGCTATCTGGGATATGAGCAGAACGAACTGGTGTCGGTCGACTTCCGCGGCGACTCGCGCTCGTCGATCGTTGACGCACCTATGACCCGCGTCGTCGCGGGCAACTGCGTGAAGGTGATCTCCTGGTACGACAACGAATGGGGATACTCCTGCCGTGTCCGCGACTTGATCAACTACATCGGTGGCAGGGGCCTCTAGCTAACGGGCACCGCCGAGGGCGTTGTCGCCTGGGCCGCAGGTGTCCACGCGCCAGCAGGACCGAGTTCAGCGATTCATGAGGACGATCTATGTCCAAGCTCTCGATTCGCGATCTCCCGCTCAATGATCACCGCATCTTTCTGCGCGTTGACTTCAACGTTCCGCTCGATGATGGCGGCCGGGTCATGGATGACACACGTATCCGCGAGACGTTGCCCACCATTGAATACGCTCTTCGACATGGCTCACGTCTCATCCTGGGGTCGCATTTGGGCCGGCCCCAAGGAAAGCCCAATCCAAAGATGAGCCTCAAGCCTGTGGCCGAGCGACTGCGCATGCTGCTCGACAGAGAGTGGGCGCCGGGTGAGAACGTTGGCTTTTGTCCCGACTCGATCGGCGTTGAAGCAGAAGAAATGGCCGGCAAGCTTGAAAAGGGACAAAGCTTGCTGCTCGAGAACCTGCGTTTTTATCCGCAAGAAGAAAAGAATGATGGGAACTTCTCCCAGCAGCTCGCCCGCCTTGCCGACTACTACGTCAACGATGCTTTTGGAACGGCGCATCGCGCGCACGCCTCTACCGTCGGTATAACCAGATTTATGCAAAAGGCGGCCGCCGGCCTGCTCATGGAAAAAGAGCTGGACTATCTGGGGCGAGCTCTGCATAACCCCGAGCCTCCGTTCCTTGCCATTTTGGGCGGCGCCAAGGTGAGCGACAAAATCCCGGTCATTCAGAATCTGATTCGCAAAGTGGACGTTCTCCTGATCGGTGGCGGCATGGCGTACACCTTCCTCGAAGCCCAGGGGCAGCATGTGGGCAAGTCGCTGGTGGAACGCGATATGCTCCCACTGGCCAAAGAACTTCTCGAGCGTGCCCTGGCACGCAACATCAAATTTCTGCTGCCAATTGATCATGTTGTTGCCGCTAAGGCTGAAGTGAATGCCATCGTAAAACAGCTGGCCGAGAGGGAGCCCGTGCCGCCCAATCTGATGGCCCTTGATATCGGGCCCAAAACAATCGAACTGTTCTCCGACGAGATCAGTAAGGCGCGCACCATTATCTGGAATGGACCGATGGGGGTGTTCGAAGTTTCTCCTTTCGCCAGGGGGACATTCAAAATTGCCGAGGCGCTGGCGGAAAATGCGGGCGCGATCACCATCGTGGGCGGAGGCGATTCGGTGTCAGCGATACGAGCGGCCGGCGTCAGCGACAAGATCACCCATATTTCAACCGGAGGCGGCGCATCGCTGGAGTTTTTGGAGGGCAAGACATTGCCCGGGGTCGAGGCACTTACCGAAAAAAGATAGATATTATGCCCCACAACCAGTTTACCGCTCGTCTGAAGCTCAATGGCGGCAAATGCATCGAATTCGAGGGCCCGGGGGATATCACTAAGCAAGAGACCGACGCGATTGTGAATGCGGCAAACTCCACCCTGCTGGGCGGAGGAGGAGTCGATGGCGCCATTCACCGGGCGGGAGGGCCGGCGATTCTTGCCGAGTGCAGGAAAATCGTCTCGCAGATCGGTCGCTTGCCGCCGGGCAAAGCTGTACTCACCACGGCAGGCCGATTGCCGGCAAAATACGTTCTTCACACCGTGGGACCTGTTTGGGGCGGTGCCGATGGCCAGGAAGAAAAGGTTCTCGCCAGTTGCCATCGCGAATCGATCCGGTTGGCCGAGGAGCACGGCGTGCGATCAATCGCGTTTCCAGCGATTTCTACCGGAGCTTACGGCTATCCCGTAGGCGAGGCTGCCAGAGTCGCGCTGCGGGCATCGGTTGAAGCCTTGGAGTCTGCCAAGCAGGTATCTCTGGTTCGCTTCGTACTTTTCGATGCGGCCACCCTGCGCGCCTTCGTTGCGGAGGCTGAGAAGTTCGCTCGCGGCCAGGCCGCAGCTCGCCACCAATTCGAAAAGAGCTGTCCATGAGAAAAAATCTCATGGCGGCGAATTGGAAGATGTATAAGACTCCCGACCAGACAGGGGACTTCTTCCGCGACTTCCTGCCGCTAGTTGCAGGCCATAACCGAGACGAAATCTGTGTTTGCGCCCCCTTTGTCGACCTACCCGCCGCGGTCGCGGCCGCCCAAGGATCGCATATCGCGCTGGGTGGGCAAGACGTCCATTGGCAGAAGGAGGGTGCTTACACGGGAGAAATCTCCTGCGCCATGCTGCTTGCGGTCGGCTGCACGCATGTAATCATCGGTCATTCAGAACGCCGTCAATACTTCGGAGAAACTGACGATACGGTTAACGCCAAGCTGCACGCCGCGCTCGAGGCGGGATTGACACCGATCCTGTGCGTTGGCGAAGTGCTGCAAGAACGCGAAGCCGGTCTCACCGATGATGTGTTACGGCGCCAATGTTCCGGCGCGTTGACCAAGCTTTCGGCCCAGAGGGCTGCCAAGCTGGTGATCGCCTACGAGCCGGTTTGGGCCATCGGCACAGGCCGCACCGCAACCCCCGCGATCGCATCCGAAGCCCACCAGCTGATTCGCAGCGAAGTCGCCCGGGCCCTTGGAGATGAGCTTGCCGGCAACTTACGGATTCTCTACGGCGGCTCGGTGAAGCCGGACAATGTCAAAGCCCTCATGGCCGAAGAGGAGATTGATGGCGCGCTGGTCGGAGGAGCCAGCCTCGATCCCAAGTCATTTGCCGCCATCGTGATGTATTGAAAGGGCCGCGCACCATCCCGGGAATCGGGTCAAGCCCGAAGCGGTGCTGTCGACTGCTTCGCTTTCAAGGCGCGGTGGCTCGCGCCCGCAGAGCAACACCTGCCGATTGTGCGCAGCTGCCCTTGGAGCTAGGCTAGTCCGACAGGCGCACTTCATTCATAAGTTTGGGCTTCTTTGCCATTACACCGGGCACGTATGCCTCGCCATGATTCGATTTCAGAACCACGTCATTTTCTACAATCCACCGAGTCTCGATCACCCAGGATCAAGCGCGTGGCTGACCTCAATACTTACTGAACGCTAACTTCCTACCTCGTCGTACCCGACACCTATGCGGAGATCGGCTCGTGAAGAGAGCATTCGACCGCAAAGAGTGTTTCTACAACGCAATCCTGACGATAGTGTTATGCCCCGCGAGATCGAAGTGGACAACTCGCTCAAAATGCTGGGACAGGCGAAGGACCGTTGAGACTCTGAAGGCGGGGTGGTATGTGGGTGCCGGGTGTCGGTAGGTATACCCGCATGCAGGCTGGTGCGACATCACAGGCGGCACCGGAGAACAAGCCACAGGGACACCGCAATGCGGGCGTGATCGACCGACACCGGGATCGCGTGGTGGATTGGTTCTCCCATCAAATAGCCCATGCCCAGGCTGATGGCGCTTGCGACCAGAGTGGCTGCCCGGCATTAAGCGGAAATCATACGGCGCAAATCATTTAACCCGAGCGCGCCGCCTACCCCGACGGCTTCCAAGGGAAACTCAGCGTCCAAGGGCTTGCCTAACGGTTGGTTAAGTGGAGAGCACGGACACGTTCTCGAGCAGCCAAGCATAGTTTTCACAGGGCGCCAGGCAAGCCCGTGGGATCGGCCCGCGGGCTCACCTCCCGGGGCGGCTCTATGCTGCAGGACGCATGTCGCGCACATTGCTGACCGGCTGGGTTCGCCGGGTTAGCCCCTGCGACGCGCCGCCCATGGCTGCGAGGCAACCTAAAAAGAGGGCCACAAAACCAGCCCAGCCGAGATCGGCGAAGACGCCAAGAATATACGGACTGTGAGTGCTTCCCTGGACCCCTGTCCCGCCGGATAGCACCGCGCTACTTAGAGTGGTGATCACGATGGCCGAAACCACAGATAAGCCGAACATGATCATGCCATGGATTAACCCGTCATGATGATTGGTCAGTGCGGCGAGGCGCCCGGTCTCGCGGCCTGCCACATACATGGCAATAATGGTCAAAATGATTGACCAGATCGCAATCCCTACGCTCTGCCGGCCGAGCGCAGCGGATGGGTTGGCGTTCGTGGCGAAGATGGCCATCCCGAGTAGTTCAAAAACAGACCAAATGGCCGCAAAGACAAAGGCACCGCCCCAGATCGCGCCCCACTGCGTGCGACCTCGGGCATAGGTAACGGTTTCGTTTCGATAAGCAAGATCCGCCATTTCAACCTCCTCTGGTTAATTAGATGGTGATGGAGTCGCTCGCGATGTCAAATTAGATCGTAATACGATATATTTGTTTCTTCTCTCGGTGAAGCGCCTGGGCGGAGCAAGGGCGGAAAAACGTTCAATGGTCTGCTCAGCCCGGGATCTCTCCCCAGATATGGAATTGCAGCCGGCGTGCGAGACTGTCGTCGTCAGTGAAGTGCCGGGGAATTCCCCCAGGATCGCCGGTGAGACGCTGACCGGCAATTCGGTTCAATCACTCGGGACAGCAGCCCTGAATCGAGCGCTGCCGCTCCCGTCCCCCGGGCTAGCTTGTCTTGGGCGTGAAGTTGATCGTGAGCGCGAGCCCCTGGTGAGGGCCATGAGCCCAGACAGGAGTCGAGCGCAGACCGGCCACTCCATCGAGCTATATCACCTTACATTGCCGGAAAGCACTCCGGTGTGTTACAAGCCAATCATGCGCAAATGGATGGGCGAGCGCCTGAAGCGCCGCAAGCAGAAAAGTGAATCCCGGGAACCGGCCAGGGTAGACGTCTCACAAGAAGCTCCGTTGCAGCCGGCATACTTTGACGCTACCGACACTCACTCGCATGGGCCAGGCTCGGGCGAGGCACAAACGATCTCATCTCAGTCACAGCACTCCCTAGTGGCGGATGCTGAGCGTCAGGCTGACACGCCTGCGGCCGAGGCTTCCCACCTTAGCGAATCGCAGCCCGGTGCTGCGAGCCCAAGCCCTCGTCGCCGCCGCCGTCGTGGTCGAGGGGGACGGGGTCGCGGCCGCTCAACTCAAGCAGCCTCAGCAGCCCCGTTCGAGCCCACCTTACCGGCCGAAACGCCGCGACCAGTTGCTCCTGTCGTGGCCACTGCCGCGCCAGCGGAGCGTGCTCTCAAAGGTGTGGTTGTCCTGGCCATCGGGCTGCCCGGTTCGGGGAAGAGTTCGTGGTTCAAGCGCCACCACATCCGCGCTCTCTCGAGCGACCTGGTTCGCGATTTGCTCTTCGACGATCCTACGGAACAGCGTTATCAGGATCTTGTCTTCTCGAATCTCCGTTCTATGCTCAAGGCACGTATGATCGCCCGTCGTCCCATGAATTATGTCGACGCGACCAATCTTACGCCCCACGACCGTCGCTCCTGGATTAAACTCGCCGGGGACTATGCCTACGATGTGCATGCCGTCTTCTTTGATGTGCCGCTCGAAGTTTGCATGGAGCGCAATCAGCGGCGTCATCGCGTGGTTCCGGAGGAGGCGATGCGCCGTATGGCTGCAAAATTCAGACCGCCTTCCTTCGATGAGGGCTTCTCCAAAATTACGGTAGTGCGAGTAAAGAAGAAGGAGACTGCGCTCTAGCGGGATGGGTTTGCTGTGCTCGGTTGAACGAGCCTTCGCGGGAGATCATCCGTCAGGGGCGACCGAGTCGGCCGGCCGGGACCGCCGCTCACGCTTTAAGAAAAGGCAGCAATTCCTTGAAAGCCGGGATGGTTGACGATCGCAGCAGCTCGTAAATCATCATCTCCGTTGATGAAACAATCGCTCCCGCCGCCCGCGTGCGTTCAAGCCCAATCTTCCAATTCCATTCTGAGCGCGAGCTGACGGCGTCGGAGGCCAGGTGTACGAGGTAGCCCTCGCGCAGAGCGCCGAGCGCCGTCTGCATCACGCAGATGTGGCTCTCCATCCCGCAAAGCAAGACCGTGTTGCGGTTGCCCGGAAGATGCTTGAACCGAGAGCAGAAAGTCTCATTTTCGAAACAGGAAAACTCGACCTTGTCAATTTGTTCGGAATGAGGCAGCAGGGAAGCAATTTCGGGCACCACCGTCCCCAGACCTTTTGCATATTGCGTCGTTGCGAGAACTGGAATGCGTAGAATGCTCGCCAGGCGGATGAGTAGCTGCGTGTTACGCAGCAGACGATCTTTTTCGTGAATCGGGGGCAGGAGCTTTTCCTGAATATCAACCACAACCAGCGCCGAGTGATCTGCTGCCAGGGCGTTGCGGGCCAGCTCCATGTTATTGCTGAGTTGGCTGGTATTGCCGATCATTGTAGCCATAACAGTGGCTCCCCGCAGCTCAGCATTCTAATCCTGTACCGCAGTGGACGAAATCGCAAAGGCTTTGACCGGCTACCCGACCTTAGCGAGATGAGAGAGCACGCGGCTATTTTCCAAAACTGAGCCCAGTGACACGAAATTAGAACGCGTAAACAGAGTTTGCAGCGCACTGATGAGCCGTCCCTCAGCCAGCTGGTCGAGGGCATCACCCAGGGACACGGCAAAATGGAGCATGACGCTCGAATCGCGGTAGCAGTCGGCAATGCAGTTCGTGCAACCGTCGCGTATCAGAGGGGTTTCCAGGAAATCCCATACCGAGCACATGCGTTCGCGCCAGGCGTCGCAGCGCCAGATGTCAAAGTTCCAATCCATGTAGAAGCTCTTATAGCCGCCATAGCAGACAAACCGCTCTGGCTTCCCGGTCAGATGGCATTTCATATCCCGAATCGAAGCGCGCGGGTTGTTTACCGCAAAACAATCTCGCAAATGGTTGACTTCATCGAACGCGGAGACCAATTCGCGTCCGCTAAACTGTACCAGCTTTGAGGTCTCTGACCAGGCTAACGAGGAGGATCCCAAGCGTGCTTGCTGGGGATAAGAAAATGTGAGCGCCTGAAAGCCAAGACTACGAAGCAGCGGAATCAGCGCTCGATAATCCCGAATGAGCTTGCTCATGGCAATTTGAGCGATGGGCGTAACACCCAAGTCGCGCATGCGCGCCGTGGCCTGGCCAATGCGCTGCCCCAGTCCAGGTAGGCCACGGTTCGCCTCGTGCCGCGACATCTCAGGTGCATCAATCGAAATGTATATTGTTCGCAAGCCGGCGCCGGCAAGGTCGTTAAGCTTTGCCGGTAACAGCCATCCGTTGGTGATGATTGCGGGCGCCATGTTCCTGCCGACCGCCATGGTGACCATTTCCGCCAGCCGGGGATGCAGCAGTGGCTCCCCGCCGAAGATATTCAGATAGCGAATCCCTCGCCGCGACAGGATCTCCAGGGCACGATCAAACTGATCCGCGTCGATCCAGCGTAGATCGGATCTGGCCACCTTACCTTTGGCAAAATTACAAAAATCACAGCCCGCGTTACAGGAGTTCGTCACCGCGATGTTGCAGATAGCCGGGCCTCCGTGGCGCAGCAGCCGTAGCAGATCCCACGCTTTTGCTGCGACGGTGGCCAATGAGACCTCCTCGATCGCAGGTAGAATGCTGCGCCGCTGCGCCACATCCTATACAGCTAATACCTGATTACGAGGCGGAACGTAAGGGACACGAACCCAGAACCCAAGGCAGGGATTTCAAAACACAGCGAAAAAGCCATCACGGCGAGTTTTAGACGCATTTTAAAAGAGTGACATTTGCTGGCGTTCCGTAAGCGAAGGGCCGCGCTCAGCATAGCGCTCGTAGGCGTTCACGATGCCGTACTTGCGCCGCAGTTTGTCCATAAGCTGGGAAAGGCCTTTCCGATACGCGTCGGGAAGGAATGCCTGGCGTTTGAAGCATTGCCGATAGCTCTCCGCCAAATCGGGAAATTTCCTTTCAAGGAAGGGCAGGAATACCGCTGCAGAACAAGGCTTAAGAAATAGAGAATTCGCGAAGATGTACTTCCCGCCAGCTGCCGCGGTAGCTCGTACCAGGCTCTCCAGATCGCGAACTCCATCGGTGATCCCCGGCAGGACGGGAGCGCAGATCACGCCCGCAGCCACGCCTGCTCGGTTCAGCTTCGAAACCGCTTCCATCCGCAGATCCGGCCGGGGTGCACGCGGCTCGAGTGCACGCGCCAGATCCACCTTAAGCGTCGTGACGGTGATATTCACGTACAGACGATTGTTTTCCGCCACTCGCTTAAGAATGTCCAGATCCCGCAGCACCAAATTGGATTTAGTGACGATGCCGATCTGGTAGTCATGGTGGCGCGCCATCTCCTCCAGAATGGCGCGGGTGATCTCGTAGCGACTCTCGGCTGGCTGATAAGGATCGGTAGCTGTGCCCAGGGCAATCTCTTCACCGCTCTTCACCCGGCCGAGCTCCTGGCGCAGGAGTTCGGCAGCGTGCTGTTTGACATAAATCTTGCGCTCGAAATCGGCGCCGTCGCGCATTTCCAGGAACTCGTGCGTGTAGCGCGCATAGCAGTACTTGCAGGCAAACTCGCAGCCCCGATAAGGATTGATGGTCCAGGTGAAAGGCATGCGGGCGGAGGTACAGCGGTTAAGCAGGGAATGCACTGGCAAGGTGTAGTAATCAACCTGGTGGCCCTTACGCAGGGACTCACCAGCCTTTGCCAGGCGGGCGATGCCCACCAGCCCAGGTTCTTGGACGAGCGCAAATAGGGAAGCAGAAGACATCTCTTGTGTTCGCTTTTTATTCGCCACCCATGCTAAGCGGGAAAAGCTCATTTGTCAATTTTTGTAAGCTCTGTCTGTTCGTTGCCGGTCACCAAGGTCCTGCCTTTACGGGCCGAGGTTCTGCTGTTGTTCCGCGCTGAAGCGAGCGAGTGGGCAACAACGCGTTTCTCGGCAAAGACCCCGCTCGCCCCGTGGCGCAATCGCGGAGCCGTTCTAATCACCGCCTCGAGTAAGGGCGGGGGTGCTAGACTCAGATTCTCATCTCAACGAGAGGCTTTATGCGGGCTTTCCTTCTCTCTGCTATCGTCGTAGGTATGACGAGTGCTGCTCTTTCAGAAGCGCTTTCGGTTGCTCAGGCAGTGACCGATCCACAGGAAATTTCGAGTAAACCCAATGCTCAGGTCGAGAGGAACATGAGTATTGAGAAGTTGTATATGACGCGAGCGATTGGAGGCACAACGTGGTCTCCCGATGGACGGACGATTGCGTTTATCTCCAACCTAAGCGGGCGAAGTAATCTGTGGTTGGTTTCGGCGACGGGTGGTTGGCCCACCCAGCTCACGGTTAGTGACCAACGACAGGCTCACCCTACGTGGTCGCCCGATGGAAAGTGGATCGCTTACCAATCCGACTACGATGGCGATGAGCTGTGGGACATTTTCCTGGTTTCCCCAAAAACCGGGCTGGTCGTGAATCTCACCAACAGTCGGGAGATCGCTGAACTGTCCCCCACCTGGTCTTCGGACGGCCGTTATCTCGCCTATATGGTGAAACCAAAGTCGTCCTCGACTTATGAGGTCGATGCCTACGACACCCTGTTGAGACAAGTCAAGCACATCACCACCGGTACGCCTAAGGACAGGCGCAATATCGAGCCGATCTGGTCAAAGGATGGGAAATGGGTCGCCTACACCCAGGAGCAAGCCAAGGGCACAGATTCGAATATCTTTTTGGCCGAGGTGTCGACCGGCAACAGTACATTGCTGACGCCGCATAGCGGCGAGAGTCTCTTTTTTGCGAACGACTTTTCTCCCGATGGCAAGTACTTGTTGGTTACCTCCAATGCCGGGAATGGGTATGAGAATGTCGGCCTGCTGGAGCTGGCTAAAAAGAAGATCACCTGGCTCACGGTGGATCGTTGGGAGATCCAGGGCGGTCATTTCTCCCCCGACGGCAAATTCGTCACCTGGACCGGCAATATCGATGGCAACACCCAGATTTTCATTCACAACCTGGGCGCCCAAAAAACCACCCGACTAGTGTTGTCTAACGGTGTTAACTCGCTGGCAGGCTCGGAGTCGGCATTCAGCCGCGACGGATCGCAGCTGCTCTATTACCACAATGGTCCGACAACCCCGAACGACGTGTGGATTTATGAAATGGCTAGCGGGAAGTCGCGGCAGCTGACTCAATCGTTGGTAGCCGGAGTACACAGCGAGGATATGGTCGAGCCTTTCCTGGTGCACTATCCGAGCCGCGACGGCAAGTGGACGATATCGGCCTTCGTCTATGTACCCTACAACTTACCCAAGCAGCCGCTTAGCCCGGCAATCGTATTTGTTCACGGCGGGCCGACGGGGCAGACCGTCAATTCCTTCAACCGATTCGTTCAATATATGGCGAACCAGGGATACCTAGTGATCGCGCCCAATTATCGCGGCTCGACGGGCTATGGTAAGGAGTTCCAACATGCGAACTTATTTGATATGGGGGGTGGCGATCTTCAGGACGTCCTAGCGGCAGCCGACTGGATCAAGCAAACAGGATACGTCGATCCTAAGAAGCTGATTCTCATGGGCGGCAGCTACGGCGGATATATGACTATGATGGGGGTAACCAAGGCACCTGACCTTTGGGCTGCGGGCGTACCCGTCGTGCCGTTCGTGAATTGGTTCACTGAGATTCAAAACGAAGACCCCGTGCTGCAGCAGTCCGATATGGCTACCATGGGCAATCCGGAAGCGAACAAAGCTCTCTTTGAAGAGCGTTCACCCATCAACTTTATCGACCAGGTAAAAGCCCCATTACTGCTGTTGGCCGGTGGACACGATCCGCGATGTCCCAAGGAAGAAGCAGAGCAGGTGGTCGATGCAATCAAGAAGCGCGGGGGCGTTGTCGAGTACAAAGTTTACGAAAATGAAGGGCATGGCTTTTCAAAGCTTGAGAACCAGATCGACGCCTATAAGCGTGCAGCCGAATTCCTGAAAGCGCATGTGCCTCCTGCCGATTGCGGCTGCTCGCTGAATGAATAAATTGTGGGACCGGATGTATTGCCCTCTGCTTGGTCGGTCAACATGGATGGTGACTTTCCCTCGCCTTGGCCCCGCAGGGAAGTTCTCGTACGCAGCCACGCAAGTTCCCAAGCACCAAATGTAAAAGCTCCTAGACGCGAAGCTAGCGTGAATACCTTGTCGCCAATTCTGCTGCCGTGAGTGGCACAAAGACTTATAGGCGGCCTGGCAGGGGAAAATCCGGACAACCGACGATGGTGCCGGCACTGCTAATCTCGTCGCGCACGTGCATGGTCGCTTTCTGAAATCAACCTCTACCCGCTTACGAGGACCGGACGCCCATCTTGCGAACGATGGCGCGAACTAAACCCGGAATAGTGTAGTCACCAGCCTCGATATCGGCAGCAAGGCCTTGTTCCCGCAAGGTAAGAGAGGTTACCGGACCAATGGAAGCCAGTTTTATGTTGTCGAGAGAAAAACAGTTGCCCATAAGGGCTACAAAGTTGCGCACGCTAGAGGAACTGGTGAAGGCGATCACGTGGGGGCGACGCTTGGCATCATTGAGCGCTAAACGCAGCCGTGTTCGCGAAGCTCTGGGAAGTACCGTCTCATAGCCCTCGACAACGTCAACCTGGGCGCCTGCCTTTCGCAGTTCGCGAGGAATGACATCGCGTGCCACCTTGGCTCGTAGCAACAGTACGTGCTTGCCTCGTACCTTCGAACGGAGTTTACGTACTATGGACTCAGCTACGTACTTCTCCGGAACGAGGCTTACCTTCAAACCCAGCTTCTCAATTGCGCTTTTCGTCGCTGGGCCAATGGCAGCAAGTTGAAGGTGGCGCAAATGGCGTGCGTCCATGCGCCAGTGTTTCAGGCGATGCCACAGCGCATCTACGCCGTTTACGCTGGTCAAAACGAGCCAGTCGTAGGCGGAAATGTGCTTCAAGGCGAGGTCGAGCCGCCGGAATGACCGCGGCTTGCGTATTGCGATGAATGGAATTTCAAGGACCTCGGCCCCCAGTTGGCGAAGGCTCATTGAGAGAGCGCTGGCTTGATGGCGGGCGCGCCCCACGAGAATGCGATAGCCGGCCAGCGGTCGCGACTGGCGATCGATCCTGCGCTTTGGCACGGCGGGCACTCTGGAGTGCATAAGTCGTGTCATCTACCTACACGCGGCCGTATCTTACCGGAGTCCTTCAAATGAATCTTGAGCACCTGTCGAGGGGGAACGTTGTGCCCTGGGGAATGTTGCACTCTGCGATGCCCTGCGCGATGAGCAGCCGCCGGTTCTCGGGTCTATGGTTGCTCGGGCGTGACGGCCGCGTAGCCATAAACTTCGGCGAGGATTGCCTCGCCGCCATGAGCGAGCAAAGACTTGCCCAGTTCGATACCGAGCATTTCCGGGTCCTCGCCTTCGCGTGACTCACGTAACAGGCGCGAGCCGTCGGGTGTTGCAACTACTCCACACAGGCGCAAACGGCCGGCGCGCACTTCAGCGAAAGCGCCGATCGGAACCTGGCAGCCGCCTCCCAGGGTACTCAGCAAAGCACGCTCACAACTCGTCGTCTGGCGTGCCTCCCTGTTGTCGAGAAACGCCAGCTGCCGGCGAATCACATTCTCCCCTCGTCGAATCTCAATTCCCAGAGCGCCTTGGGCAGCCGCCGGGCACATAAAATCGGCCGGTAGCACCTGCCTAACCAGGGCCGTTAGACCTAACCGAGTTACGCCGGCAGCAGCAAGAATGATGGCATCGTATGCTCCCGACTCCAATTTTTTAAGACGGGTGTCGACATTTCCACGCAGGGGATGAATCTCAAGATCGGGGCGGAACGCCTTGAGCTGTGCCTGACGGCGCAGACTGCTGGTGCCCACGCGGGCACCCGGCCGCAGCCCCTCGACACCGGCAAACTGCGGGGACACAAAAACATCGAGCGGATTGTCGCGTTTCGTGATGGCCGCAATCTCAAATTCCTGTGGTACTTCGGTGGGCAAGTCCTTCAGGCTGTGAACCGCGAGGTCGACTCGGCCAGTCGAGAGCGCCTCCTCGATTTCCTTGGTGAACATGCCCTTGGTGCCCACCTTGGAGAGCGCTACGTCGGTGATTTTGTCGCCTGTTGTCTTGATGATTTCGATCTCAACTTCGTGGCCATTTTCCCGCAGCAAGCAAGCGACGTGGTTGGCTTGCCACAGCGCGAGTTGTGATCCGCGGGAACCAATCCGGAGGTGTGCCATTCACTTTTCGCTTCGGGCTGCGCTCGATTTGCTCTCGGCTTCGTTCTCAAGATTAAATAAACGCCGAATCAGGTCGATCACGGTGGTAGCTGCGGGATCGCGCGCGGCCACTTTCAGGGTTGCAATCGGAGTATGCATGATCTTGTTAATGATGCCTTTGCTGAGCGCTTCGAGCGCAAGTTCCTGCTCGGGATCGAGATGCCCCAAGCGCCCACGAACGCGATCGATCTCCGCCTGGCGGATAGTTTCAAGATGATCCTGAAGGCAGACGATGGTAGGTACGACATTGAGGCTCTGAATTCGCGCCTGAAAACGTTCGACTTCGCTATTGACGATCGCTTCGGCACGCTCGGCCTCGTTCTTGCGATCGGCTACGTGGCTGGCAACGGCTTGCTGCAGATCATCGATGTCATAGAGGAAGATGCCATCCACTTTGTTGACTTCCGGATCTACGTCCCGGGGAACGGCAATATCGATGAAGAACATCGGCCGGTTGCGTCGACGGGCAAGAAAACGCTCGGTATCATGGCGGCGGAAAATCGCACCCGGGGAGCCGGTCGAGGTGATCACAATGTCGGCGCAATCCGACGTCTCGCAGAGTTTGTCGAAGGCGATAACCTCAGCTTGAAACTTCGCCGCCAGCTTCAAGGCACGATCGTAGGTGCGGTTCGAGACGAAAATGGCGCCGGCCCCATGCGCCAGCAGATGGCGGGCAGCGAGTTCGATCATCTTTCCCGCACCGACAAGCAACACGTGCTTGCCTTCGAGAGATCCGAAGATTTTCTTGGCCAGCTCGACCGCGACCGATGCGATCGAAACCGAGGATGACCCCACCGCAGTCTCGCTGCGCACGCGTTTGGCAACTGCGAATGCGCGGCTGAGCAGCGCGTCGAGGTAAGCTTGCACGGCACCCACGGCACGCGCCAAGGCATAAGCCTCCTTGACTTGACCTAATATCTGCGATTCTCCGAGCACCATCGAATCGAGGCTCGCAGTCACACGAAATACATGCCGCACCACCTCCTGCGACCGGTATTCGTAAAGATACCGGTCGAAGTCGGCAGGATCCACCGCGAAGTAGTCGCCAAGAAAGGACCTCAAATCGGCGCTGCCATTTTTCGTTTTTGCCAACAGCTCAACTCGATTGCAGGTGCTCAGAATCATGCCCTCTTCGATTCCAGGATGCTCGATGAGCTTCTTGCAAGCCTCCGGCAAGCGCGATTCCGGTAGCGCCAACCGTTCGCGCACCTCAACCGGTGCGGTTTTATGGTTGACGCCGATGAGCTGGAGATTCATGAGATAAACTTATGAATGCTGCTGAAGTAGTTGGCCGCCCAGGCAATGATCGCGGCCGCGAACGTGCTGGCTGCTAAGAAGGCGGCGCGCCGACCTCGCCAGCCCGAGTTCCACCGCATATACAACATAATCATGTATACGGCCCACATGAGAACCGATAAGGTTACTTTGGGATCTAGGAACTTTACCCGTCCATAGGTGGTTTCCGCCACCACGATGCCGGCGATCAGGCCTAAAGTCATAAACGGAAAACCCACCAGCAGGGAGCGATAACCGATCTCGTCGATGGTTTCAAGTGCCGGCAGGCGGGAGAATATGTCCGCAGGTTTTTTTGCCTTAAGACTCCGTTCCTGCACCAAGTAAAGCAGGCTTGCGCCAAAGCTCAAGATCAGGGCAGCGTAGCCGGTGAAGATCAGCGCAATGTGCAGAAACAGCCAGCTGGTGCGCACGCCCGTTGATGTGAACAGGATGGGCTGCTGTCCCGTGGCGGCCAAGAATGTCAACAGGAAAACTGCGGGAAAAACAATAATGCCGGGCGAAGTGGTCCGGTATATCGCATAGGCTAGCATGAAAAAAGCCATGATGATGAAGGCCAGCAGGGATACGGAATTGTGGATTGAAGCCAGCGTGAGCTGACCTGAACTCTCGACAGCTTCACTTAAGGACACAAACTGAAAAATCATACCCAGATAAGCGGCGTGTAGCGCGATTCGGCCCAGCAGTTCGCTGCTGCGAGTGAGAGCCACCAGAGCGTAGGTCAGCCCTACGGCATAGCAGCCGACCGAGACTCGTAACCAGAGTAAGGGCATGACTTAGGGTATCAGAGCGGCAGGAACTCCACCCAAATCAGGATGATTATAGTGGGCCTCCGGCAGAGACAGGAGTTTGGTGGCGGACCGTTGATCTGGTCACAGCTGTCCGATCAGCTAATTCCTGCATCAGCCAAGAGTTCCTCCAACAGGGGAGAATCCAGGCGCAACTTCCGGCCTTGCGTCATCATATTGTCGATTTCGTCAAAGCCACGAAAAAGGCGCAACTTCGCCGCTGCATATTGTTCGGCATCCGTCAGTTGTCGACCATGGGAAGCTCCCCAAGCGAGAGCCGCATCATGCGAGAGGAAGATGCTGACCGAGAAGGTGATCCTGCGGTCCGAGGTAACGTCGAATACATATTCGGTCGCCGGCGGACCCACATGCGCGGCCAAAGCAGGACGGCTGCCCACGAAGTAGTACTGGTACACGTAACCCTGGCTCCCCGTATAGCTCTTGAGGCGGCGAACTGTCATTATGACAAGTTGCCCTCCGGCAAGACGTCATCGGCGCCGCGTCCTGTCGTAGCAGGGCGTCGCCCGACTTGGCAGTTGCTTGCGAGCATGGCTCCTTAATACTTCCACTTCACGGTCTGCTGCTATTCGAAGGCGAAATCACACGCCCGTATTCGGAGGCTCGCCCGAGTCGCTCGAACATCCGGTAGGCGGCTGCTGAAATCCGGCTGATGGCTTCCTCACCGGCACGCTCGCTGCGCAGATAGGTGGTCATCACACAAATGATATACGGGCGATTCTGCGCGAACACGATCCCGGAGTCGTTACGAACCCCTTCGAGTTCTCCCGGCTTGTTCGCGATACGAACATCCTCGGGCAGTTCGCGCGGAATGAAACTTTCCTTTGGCGTACTCAGAATTTTCAGCAAATCATCGCTCAGCTGCCTATTCACCACTTTGCCGGCATAGACGTCTTGTAGAAGGGTCATCATCTCACGCGGGGTGGAGACGTTTTCACGACCTTCAGTCGCTGCTTTGATATCCATCATCTTACGGCGCAAACGCGTGTGCGGCAGGGCAAGCGCCTCCATAAGTCGATTTACATCTTCCATACCGACTCGATCAATGAGCACATTGCTTGCGGCATTATCGCTTACCGCAACCATCATGGTGGCCAGATCACGATTTGTGACACGAGTAATTCCGGGCGTCAGGCCAAGCATGATGTTGCTATCTGGAACCATGTCGGCAGCCTGAACCGTGTAGGGATCGGTCAACTTGAGCTTGCCATCCTGGGCCTGACGGTAGAGCATGGCCAGGATCGCCACTTTGATACTGCTTGCTTGCGGGAAGACGTCGTCGCCATGCAGGAACAAGGTCTGCCCGGAGGTAAGATCAAGGATCGCAAGTCCGAGCACGCCGTCAAGACCGTGATCGACCTCCTCGACAATGGTCTCGAGTTTGTGCCAGAGCACTTGTTGCTTCTCGCCTGTGGCGGTTTGCGCGACCAGTGCGCTGGTCAGCAGGAGGATAAAGGGGAAGACGGAAAGGAACGAAGATCTTCTCAACTGTTGTCTCCGTAAAGCGAGCTGTTTAGGATGAAGCGGACCTTGCTGGCGCTATTGTGGGCCGGCCAGTCTGCCGCAGGTGAAGCCTCTTCATTCGCGGAGGCGAGCTCTCGCAAGTTAGGCGTTAACTTTTGCTTCCCGCAAACGCGCGACTGCAGCTTCCGAGCTTACCGGCGAGTAATACACCTCTTTGAACGTATATGATTTATTTTTTGACAGCAAGATGGGCATGATCTCGATGTGCCAGTGATAATCATCATCGATCGTCTTCCAGTACCCCAAGCTGTCGGAACGGTAGAGCGAGTTCGGTGACGTGTGTAGAACGAGATGAAAATCCTCGGTTATGGTGCGAATACGTTGCAGGGTGCGACGTAGAAGAGCCGCCAGGTCGGAGACGCTTGCCTGCCGTCCGAGTGCAGAGCGTTCGAACGCGGCCTCGTGCATGCGCGGCAGAATCCAAGTTTCATAAGGCACGCGAGGAGCGTAAGGACAAAACGCCACGAAATCCGCCCGGATTTCCACCACTCGCTGATTCTGCCGCTCTTCTTGAGAAATG
The DNA here is from genome assembly GCA_019244045.1 of Acidobacteriota bacterium. Taxonomy (GTDB): domain Bacteria; phylum Acidobacteriota; class Terriglobia; order Terriglobales; family Acidobacteriaceae; genus Gp1-AA122. The sequence continues at coordinate 1,707 of JAFATF010000328.1, read as the reverse complement.
ATGTCGCAAAAGACGCAGCGTTCTTTCTGCTCGAAATAATCTCGCCCGGCGCGCAATTCATAAAGCACCCGGCGGGGAACGAAGGTCGTGGCCGTCAGCTCCACCGTAGGATGTTCAAATTCCTGACCTGCGCTGGCACCATAGTTCTTAAAAATACTGATGTATTTGAAGCGCTGATCGCGTTTGAGATCCTGGATGCGCTGGCCCGCCAGCGCGAGAAACGGGGCAATTTCTCGGTCGCTCGAGTGCCAGATCTGGCGATCGTGCCGGGGATTTTCGACCAAAACCTCGTGAGCGCCAACAGCCCGCATGCGATCATAAAGACCATCGCCCCGGCGTGCCGGTTCGCCCTCAATGTGGTAAAGGGGAGAGGGATGCACCACGGCACGCGCCGACCAGGGATTGCCATCTACGCCGGGCGCACTGGACACCACCTGCACGTTGCTCGGCGAGTCAGCGCAAAAGCGGCATAGCGGCTCGGATCGGGGTGCAACCTCGGGCACATCGTCCCCGGTGATGACCCAGGAACGGGTAATCGGATCCTTGCGCAATTCCATAATACTTAGAAGAGCACCGCTTTGCCTTCGACGTCAACTGATGCAATGAGCTCGGCGGAGTCCCACGCGAAGGCGGAACGCTGCTTTGCTATAATCCGCCCACACCACTAGCAATGACCGAGCCTTCCACTCCGTTGATGCGCCAGTACGCCGCCATCAAAAAGAATCACCCCGAAACTCTTCTTTTCTTTCGCTTGGGTGACTTCTATGAACTTTTCTTTTCCGATGCCCAGGTGGCTGCGCGGGAGCTACAAATTACGCTTACCTCCCGCAATAAAGAAAAAGGAATTGCCGTGCCCATGTGTGGTGTACCCTACCACGCCGCCGAGGGCTATATTGCGCGCTTGCTCCGCAAGGGCTTTAAGGTGGCCATCTGTGATCAAGTGGAGAACCCGCGGCTAGCCAAGAAGTTAGTTCGCCGCGAGGTGACGCGGGTTCTTACGCCCGGGACCTCCGCCGATTCGGCGCTCAGCTCGGAAGAAAACAACTTTCTCGGCGCCCTGGCCCGGGTCGGCGAGCGCGTCGGTTTTGCCGTTTTGGACGTCTCTACTGGCGAATTTCGTGCAACCGAGTTCCAAGGCGAGCTTGCTCGCCGGCGTATCGAAGAAGAGTTTGAGCAATTGCGCCCGAAAGAACTGCTGTATGCTTCTTCTGCCCCGCTGTTCGAGCAGCCGGTGAGGAAGTTGCCGGGGGAAGCTCACAGTCAGCCTCGGCCTGCTGTGCGCCGGGTCTATGAATCTGCTTGCGTCGATACGCCCTTGGACGACTGGATCTTCGCTCCGGATCACGCCATTCCACTGCTCGAAAACCATTTTGGCGTGCTCTCGCTTGAAGGCTTTGGACTGGCGGGGAAAATGGCGGCAGCCTCGGCGGCAGGAGCAATCCTCTATTATGTGCGCTCGACGCAGCGCGGGAAGCTCGACCACGTCGACCGCATCGGTTTTTACGAGCGCCAGAACTGCCTGGTTCTCGATGCTGTTACCGTCCGCAACCTCGAGCTGATTGACCCGTTGTTTGCAGGAACAGATTCGGGGGCAACGCTATTTCGCTGCATGGACGCTACCGCCACGCCCATGGGCAAGCGCCTCCTGCGCACCTGGATGTTGCGGCCCTCAATTGAGATCGAGGAAATCAAAGCCCGTCTGGATGC
>JAFATF010000245.1 GCA_019244045.1 Acidobacteriota bacterium | reverse complement strand
AAGGGTGACAATTCGGCGGGCTCGGATGAGTATCTGCTAGCCGCAAACGACGGAAGCACCTGGGAGGTCCGCAGCGACAACGTTTCGCTGGCCAAGCATTTAGGGCATACAGTGATGGCGACTGGTGTTGTTGCCCACAGCGCCATGCACAATATGAAAGAAGATACGAAAACTATGGCTCATGATAGCGGGGTCAAGAAGAGTGACACCGAACACGGGCATATGACCGTCACCGAACTGCACCACGTCAGCGATAATTGCCAGAGGTAATGGCGGGTTACGAGGGCGAGGCGCAACGTCTCGCCCGCCGCCCTGTCAACTTATCTGCCACACTGTATCGAGCACCGTGCCATCTACCCACTTTATAATGGCGACGGGACGTTCGCCGGCTTTCGGGCGCTGTGGCCTGCCGCCGCAGATACCTTCGATTTCGGCTTTGATATCTTGAATCGAACGGATGGGCAACGTAGATCCCCTCACTTGCTCGATCAGGTCCTCTCTCAGAGGGTTGATGGCGATGCCGCGTTCGGTTACGACTACGTCAATCAGTTCCCCTGGCCCGGTGAGGGTCGTAACCTGGTCCACGATCACCGGAATGCGGTCGCGGAATGAGGGTACGGCGAGTATAGTACATCCAGCCGCGAGACAGTTCTGCCAGTCGCCAATTCCGTGCAGCAAGCGGCCGTCGGAGTGCGTGACCACATTGGCGTTGAAGTTCACGTCCACCTCGGTCGCTCCCAGCACCACGGCGTCGAGCATCGAAGCAAAATTTCCCTTGCCATGATAGTTGTAGGAGACAAACGGAGACGTCACTACGTGCTGCCGGTTATTGGCGAGCGAGCGAACCCCGTCGACGTCAAAGGACTCGCCATCAAGAATATAGTCGGTCAATCCCTCTTCGAGCAGTTCGACCAGGTATTTGGTCGAGCCACCGCGCACGAAGCGCGCTTTGACGCCCGCTTCTCGCATCATCTGCTTGAGATACACGACAAAGGCCAGGGCGACTCCACCTGCGCCCGCCTGAAAGGAAAAGCCGTTCCTCATGATGCCGGCATCGCGCAGGAAGCGTGCTACAAACTCGGCAATGCGTAGGCGAGCGGGCGAGCGGGTAATCTGGGCAGTGCGGCAAACCATTCTCGCCGGATCGCCGATCGAATCCACTTCAACGACATAATCGACATTATTGCCCTGGATCTGCCAGGGCACACACGGGAACGGCACTAGGTTGTCAGTCACAACGAGGACGTGATCGGCGTAGAGCGAATCAGCCAGAGCGAAACCCAGCGCTCCGCAGGCAGATTTGCCCTGCGAGCCGTCGGCATTGCCGAATACATCGGCCGTCGGAGCCGCGATAACGGCTACATCGATATGGACTTCGCCATCCTGAATGGCTTGCCAGCGGCCCCCATGGGAACGCAGCACCCCCATGCCGCGCATCCGTCCCTGCGTGCAGTAATCCCCCAAGGGCCCCTCCATGCTGCCTTCGATGTGATTGATGACCCCCGAATCCAGCAACTCGATCGCGCCCTGCTGAGAGGGAAAAGAGGCGCTCGGAAACCAGGTCAGGTCTTTAGCGCCCAGCTTTGCTGCCGCCCGCAACGCCATTAGGGCGATCCTGTCCCCATGGCGGAGGTGATGGTGATTTGAAATTACCATGCCGTCACGCAACCCACATTGACGGAGGGCGGTTTCCAGATCTTGCACCACCTTGTTGCCGTCCGCGGGGTAGTTCGCCGCCGTGCGAATCGGCGCCGCCGCTTTTCGTCCTCGAGGCTGGTATTTGCCGACGCCTAGATAAGGAATTTGTGGCCGCCCATTCACCATGGCTGGGACCATGCGTCCGGCGGCGTTCAACTGCAATTCGATCTTGGGAGCCATGCTGATTTCCTTTACTCACATCGATGCCGCCTGCCAACCTACATCGCCGCCCAACAAGCAAAGGCAATTTTGGCGATGCGTCCACGAATAACCGAAACCGACTTTTCTAGCAATTACCCTATAGGAGGCTAGATCGGGGGACGGACGTGCTTACTAATCCCATGGCCTGTGCACGCTCGATCAACTTCAGCGCCCGCCTCACGATGGAGGGATCGATCATCTTCGATCCGAGAGTGGTCACCCCGAGCCCCTTCTGCTGCGCCTCCTGGAATCCGGTCACGATTCTTAACGCCTGGTTAATCTCCTCTTGCGTCGGCTGAAAAGCCTGGTGAATCACCGGAATCTGCAAGGCATGCACGCAGCCCATTCCCTCAAATCCAAGGGCGCGTAAGTTCAGGGCCCAAACCCGCAAACCTTCAAGATCGTCCACATCGCCAAAAACCGAATCGATGGCCGCGACGCCCGCCGCGCGCGCCGAGTTCACAATTCGTTGCCGGGCAAATAAAGATTCGTTTCCCACCGCCGTTTTCGCTACGCCAAGGTCAGCCGTGTAATCCTCCAAGCTGATGGTCAAGCCGGCGATCTGCGCACTGGCACTGGCGATTTTGAAGGCGTTTTCGATGCCCAGCGCCGACTCGAGGATTGGCATCAGCCAAATCGTCCGCGAAACGCCGTGCCGCGCTTTGATTTCTTCGATTCGCTGGCTAGCCTCAAGCACCTGGTTCGGAGCTTTCACCCTAGGGATCAGAATCAGATCAGGACACTCGGGAACAATCTCCTCAAGATCCTCAAGTCCGAGCGGCAGCTGGTTGATACGCACCATGCGCTCGCAGGGGAGAAAGCTGACGGCGCGCAAGCTATTGCGAACCAGCAGGCGCGCAGCATCTTTCTCGGCTGAATGCACGGAATCGTCGAGATCAAGAATGATTCCGTCGGGCGCGTCGAGGGCGGCGTTGATGAAGTACTTCGGCTGGTTGCCGGGAAGGTAGAGGCAGGATCGCCGCAGGCGATCGCGTGGGGTTGGCTCCGGCAGAGGCAGCTGATCGGGTAAGGCCCGCTTACCCTGAGCCAACCCGGCCCTCTTCACGGCGGCCTCGATGCGCGCAGAGATTACAAATGGCAAGGCTCCTTCATCGTGCATGAGCACCTGGGCATGGTGAACGCCAAGCTGCTCCAGCACATTTTCTGCCTGGCGGCGAATCGTATCGCCGTAATACGCTTTGACGCGCGATTCCAGCACGATGTCGATTCCGCCACGCTCGCGCGGCTCAATCCAGACGTGCACATCGGAGCGAACGTCATCGCCCCAGCGCCCCGCCTCGCCTACACGTTTAGTTCCGGTTTCCGCTGAACTGCTCATATCGACTGCCAATCTGAAGTTATTGTTGCGTCCGGCTTAGTTTACCAACGACCGACCATTTGCGAGCCACCCGGAGCCCTCCGGTAAGCTCCTTCGTAACTAATCCTGCTGCCCTGGCTATTGGCAAAGGGCGGGTGCCTGCTCAAGCGTTCGGGTAGCCGACTTGAGATCTGCCGCCGATCGACATTCACCAAGGGCAAAGCCTGCCTGGCGTTCCCGATGGCGAGTTTGTCCCGGTGAAAAGTTCAAGACCGGTGGAGCAGCTGCGGGCCCTTGCCGAACAGCGGCAAGCTGCTGATACGCGCCGAAGGGGGCGCGCGCCGTTCCGCGCAAGTCGATGGCGGAGATGGCCGAGCCTTTGGCCAGAGAAAGGGCTGAGGCAGGAAAGCAGACCCATGAAAAGCGCGCCGAGCATGGACGGTTTCCCCCGGGGTAGGGCTTAGACAACTCCGCAACTCACGTGCGCGCGAGATTATCTTCGGGGAATGATTGTCACCTCTGAGGTAGCCTTAGGTCCTGCTGCGATACCGCCGATCCGAATCAAACCTTCTGAGGTTACCAGGAGCCCCCGGTTGCCCAGTGTCGGATTGGGACTTTTCTCGCTAATGACGTTCCATGTCCCCGTCTTGAGGTCCCATGCGAATGTCACTGGCGAAGCCTGCACTGGAGTGCCCAGATTGGTCATGCCGGCGTGGTTCGACACCTGCTCGCTTCCCCCCGAAAAATAGATCTTATGATCACGATCCGAAGCTGCCGCCGCGATCTGATAGTGAGCCAATCCCGGATGGGGAGGCAGTTTGGTCCAGCGAATTTTTGCGGGATTCTTGTGATCGATCTTACCCATCCAACCCTCGCTGACCCCAACATACGGCGCGAGATTCCCGCTTACATTGAGCCGGGCGCCGTCCACGTAGATGATCGTGTCATCGACGATTCCACCTGCGTGACCAAAGACGGCAGGGCCCGCCATCGGTGTCGCCTCTGACCAGGAATCCTTCTCGGCGTCATAGAGCTCAACATTCTCGACTGGCTTGCCCTGCGATCGACCGCCTATGGTATAGATGAACCGATCGCGGTACGCGCCAACCACGGTATTATCGAGAGCGATGGGCATATCCTGGCCGCGATACCAGATTCCCCGGCTCGGCATCAACATTTCCAGGCTGCGGACGGCAGTTTCCTGGCCTTGCCCGGCTACGGTGAAACCGCCGACCAGATAAACTACCTCGGCAACACCGAGGGCCGAAGCGTCGACGCGCCCAGCCGGCCCGGGAACGGGCTTGAGTTCAGTCCATTTGCCGGTTTGAGTATCCAGTGCGAAGGCCTGGTTGCTTACCGCATCCCAGGTTTGCCTCTGGCCAATCCCCATGAAGGAAAAAAGGAAGAGCTTTTTGCCAATTTTCTGAGATGCAACCGCGTTGCCGCTCACGGCGAGCGGCAGGGGCTCCCATTTACGCTCGGCAGCCAAAGCTGAGCCGGCCAAAAATAAGCAGACACAGATGATTGTTCTCATTCGTCAGGTAGAAGCGGATCTGGGGTTGCCGGTAGCGGTGCCGGCTGCTGTACGGGCGACCAAGCTCCGGCGGAGGCCGCTGCCGGCAAAGGCCTCATGAGCGAGCGCTGATACCACGTGACTTCACTGGCCCTCTGCCACAAGCGAGTTGCCACCCACCAGAGCAAAATAAATTGCAGCATAATCACAGCGGCTGGGCCGGAGAGCCGAATCCAAAGCCACAGCCCCATTCCCAAGCCAAACCAGGCGAGCAAACTTATTCGAAGATAAAACCAGAAAAGTGAACCGAAGTTGGCGCAGGTAAGCCTGAAAGCCCGGGCGCAGCTGCGGCGAATGGGATGCTCATCTTCGAGGACCATGCGTACTTGTGCCATGTCAAACCACAGGCGAACGGTCATCAGTACCAATGCGGCGAGCATTAGGAATCCGAGATCGACCAGGTAGCCGGTTTTTTCATCGGCTGCGTTCTCCATCAAGCTTGTGCCCCAATGTAAGAGGGCATGGGCAGCATAGGCTACGGGAACGACGATGACTAGCATGAAAAATAGCAGCCGCACCGAGCGCCAGAAGAAGGCACCGCAATTGGCAAAGAACTCGCGCGTCGATAGCGTGTACTCGCTGGCATAAGAGGTAAGAATTCCCCCGTTTAGGAACAACATGAAACCCAGGAACAGCAGAACGGCACCTGCAGATTCAGGCAACGCTGAGCCGAGGTCCACATCGGGGGTAGTCAGGAGTTCCGAATAGGTACCCCAATCAAACCCTTCGGCCAAGCGCTTGGCTCGCAGGCTGTGGTCCGTCACATCGCCAATGCGATGTGACAGCGGCAGGGCAGAGGCGAACGCCAAGAGCAGGTTTACGGCGAACACCCACCACAGGATGCGCTGCCGCCTCGCGACCCGGTGCGCACCTTCCACGAGAATTGATGCATGTTCAGACATAAGGGGCGAATTCCGCAAGCCGCTTCACGCCAGCCAAGCCGCCACTTGGCAGAGGAATTCGACCAATACTGCCCAGTAGTGAGTCAATTTGTGACTGGCGCGCCTGTCTTCCTCGACAACGTAGCTGTTGTTGAAGTAATTGCGGTCGAGGCGAACGGCCGTGTCCGGATCGATTTCTGCCGAAACCAGCTTGGCTTTCTTGTCATAGGTGTAGCGAATCCAGCGGTCCTGTCCGCCCCAGCGCTCGCGCACAGTTTCACCATTATCAAAAGTCATGCCCACAAAGACGGGAAAGATGAAATCACCTTTGCGATGCACGATGACCATAGTTCGGTACAGGGTTTCGCCTTTTTTCTCTTCGGGCGGCTTCTTCTCGTACCAGTCGAGGCGATCAGACGAGGCTTTGGCCACCTCATAATCGAGAATGCTAGTTCCATACACGGCCTGGTCGAAATACCAGCGCAGATTTTGCCCCGAAACTTCTTCGACTGTATTAAGAAAATCTTGCTGCGTCGGATGTGTGAAGCGATAACGGATAAAGTAGGTGTGCAGGGCTCGTTGCAGGACCTGCTCACCAATGAGTTTTTCGAGCGTAAGCAGCACGGTTGCCGTCTTGCCGTACGTGATAGCGCCGTAGGAATTCTCATCCATGTAGCGATAGGCGTAGCGACTCAAGGGATCTTTGTCGGCCGCGGTGCGGTAGCTAGTGCGCTGCTCATCATCATCACTCTCGCGCATGCCCCAAATATCAAATGCCGAGACATCTTTGCCGAAGACGTCATCCAGGATCTTGCACTCGGTATAGCTGTTGATACCTTCGTCCAGCCAGGCATTCTCGAACTCGTTGGTCGCTACCATCCCGTACCAGTACTGATGCCCGAATTCATGCTCGATGACCAGCTCCGGAAGATGAACACTGCGCGGCATCCACCAGGCTGTACCGGCGGTGAACAGGGTTGGATATTCCATGCCGCCGGCCCGCAATGCGCCATGAGGGGGATCGACTAGCGTGATCTGCTTGTAGGGATACGGTCCGTACCAGCGTTCGAAATGGTCGAGAGTCTGGCGCAATATGGCCATGTGGCGGCTCGCCTGAGCCACATGACCGGGTTGCATAAGCAATCGCATCCTTACCGGTCCCATGCTGCCCTTGAAGGTTTCTTCGAAGACCCGATATTCAGGTTCAACTGTCCAGGCAAAGTCGTGAATGTCCTCCCCGCGGAAGGTCACTGTCTTGCTGCCGTCGGGATGATTTTCGCTTACGACTTCAACACCACTGGCTCCGACCACCTCGTTTGAGGGCACGGTGAGACGAACGTCGAAGGTGCCAAAGTCGGCAAAAAATTCCGTAGTGGCATGAAATTGATGGCAATTCCACGCACCCTGCCACCACACCCCGACTTTCGGAAACCACTGCGCTCCCATGAAAAAATCTCGTTTATAGCCGGTGCGGGCAAACACCTCGCCGAACTGGTCATGAAAGGAAATTCTGAACTGAACCGAATCGCCCGGTTTCACGGGTTTTGGCAGTTTCACCTGAAAAACGGTGCGATCCTCACCATTGCCGTCGTCGGCTGAAATGAAACGGATCTGCGATGTGAGGTCGCCTATGCCGGCCACTACGAAGGATTTCACTTGGCTCGCGGCTCGGTATTTCTCTTCCCAGCTGAAGGAGCTGTTGTCCCGCCGAACTTCGCGCATAAAGCTCGATGTCGGCTGAAACGCGTTCAGATAGAGGTGAAAGGGGAAGGTGTCGAGCGGCTGCGGGGTGAGATTGCGGTAGGTAAGCGTCTCGACAGCGTCCAGGGTCTTGCGCTGCGCGTCCAGGTGCGCGTCAATGGCATAGGCCACTACGCGTTCGGATAGTGGTCGATCGGAATGGGTGGCAAGCGAGGCTACAGCTAAGGGCGCGACAAAGCCGAGCAGGACGAAGCAGGTTAAGATCTCGGCCATTTTGCGCAACGGCATTTTATCCGAAACCTCGAGAATGTCGATCGGAAGCTTACACCCTGTCTGCCCGATTGGAAAAGCTCGCTTGCATCGGAGGATGTCTCATTTCAGGAACTTCTGCCGAACGGCATGGATGAAGTCGGTGTAAGCCGGAGTATAGCCAGAGGCCCGCATGTCACTCGCAATCTGGCCGCGATGATAAGCCGAGTGCAGGATGACGTGCGTGAGGATCTCTTCCACCGAATTGCTCCAAGACTCGCCTTTGCTGTTCTGGTAGGTGATCGTTTCGATCAGCCCACGTTCATCGAGCCTGGCCAGGTATGCTGACCAAATCTGCTCTAATCGGCTCATGTGTTGCTCACACTCGGCAAGGCTCAGCTCCGGCCAAATCGACAACGGCGATTGATTTTGCTCGATGCGAGAAAACCAAAGGTATTGAGTGCCCAGAATATGGCCGAGCAGTTTCTGAGAACGTCGCGGAGGATGCGAAGCGGCGCGAAAGCAAGTTAGAACTTCCTGGTTGGCCCAACGATCGTAGCCGAACCACTGGCGGAAACGCTCAAGCATATAACTTAGATCACGTAGCCGGGACTCCGGCTCATTCACGGCTCCGCCTGCCTCCCTTTCCGCTTCGCCGATGTACAATCGGCTGCGCATACACCACAGTCGCGGGGAGGAGTGGTGCAAAGCTCACGAAAAGACTTTCTCGCCGTCATCCTGCTCCTTTCTACTATTTCTCTGCCCAGCTGTCGACGAACAACCAAAATTTCCGATATTGACAACGATCCAGCCAAGTACCGAAATCAGCAGGTCACCATCGCAGGACGAGTCTCGACTTCCTATGGCGCTTTGGGCAGTGGCATGTTCAAGCTCGAAGATGGCAGCGGCGCCATGTGGGTGTACAGCCAGAATTTCGGAGTACCGGGCACTGGGAGCGAAGTTTCCGTGACTGGCCGCATTGATCAAGGGTTCAGCTTCGGGGGGCGCAGCTTTGCGACCATCCTGCGAGAGAGCGAGCCGCGACGCTGAACAAGAGGATCACCTCAAAATGCAGCGGCCCTGGGAACGGGTAACAGGGAGTATCGGTTGGTTGCGAATTGGGATTACGTCAACAACCCTTCAGCAACGCGGCTGCCGATTTCCTAGCTCTCCCACGGAAATCCGCATCCCGGTGAAAGCCCTCATCCACGGGTATGATGGGCGGTTTGAATGGCGCCCGATCCACGCGGATGTAGGTCGCCGCCACTTTCACTTGGGCAAGGTAGGTTTTGGGGCGATTAGAAACTCCTCTCGAAGCTATTGCCGGTATGATCAGCGCGAGAACGACTTAATAGCGCTCGCAGCCAGCCAAATTCCCAGCCCGACGCGGCTGCCGAGAACGGCTTTACTCAAGCTTAGAACGAGACCGTAATTTTCAGGGCCCCCGGGGACCACTAGCGTAGTGGACGAGCCACCTGCATCGTCCACTTTGATTGATTGGGATACTAAACGGAACAGGCCAACCGAATTGTCACGCAATTGTAAGTAGATTGTTGATTTTTTGTGCCCTGATCTATTCGATCTGTAGCAAGTTCTCTTCCACGGAGGTAAATGGCGAGAGGTACATGTACTTCCTATTCATCCCACTAATAAGCAGTTTTTGAGATGATGGTCGAGATCTGCCGACCAGCGGCATTGACGGGCCATGATACACGCCGAAGACAGGCCAATAATTGAGATGTGCTTCTCGTGCTCTGGTCTTTGTCCGTGTCCTTGGGTTTAACGCGACGACGTTGCTTAACGGGACGCGAGCAGCATCGGCAAATATGTTGCGCAAAATGACACAATTTTGCGCCGCAAAAAAAGCGGTTCTACTCTCGAATTTGCTTGCGGGTGAGTAGATGCATATCTAGAGTAGCCGCAACTTTTAGCACGCATTCGCTGGAGATTCAAAAAGCTGGAGATGTAGCATGAAGCTGTACGGTCTTTCCCTGCTCATTGTGAGCTGTGTGTCGTCTGCGCTCGCGAGCGTCACCGTTTCTGCCCCCGGCAACAACTCGAAAGTTGCGCAAAGCGTGCAATATGTCGCCCATGCGAGCACGAGTTGTCGGCGAGGTATCGCGGCCATGGGCATTTATACGGCTCCCTATGTACTGGCGTATCAGGTAAGCGGCGCCAGACTCAATACCATTCTGAACCTCAATCCTAATACCACCTATTACACCATGGTTCAGGAATGGGACAACTGCGGTGGTGCGAGCAAGGTTCCGATCACCATCCATGTTGGGGGCGGTAGCGCCAAGGGCAAAACGTTTTACAACCTGCATCAGCAAGGCGGCTGGAATGGTTTTGGAATGCTGCCCCCCGCTTACAACATCTGTGGAAACTGTAGCCCCAGTGTCACCTGGTCCCGCTGGACGGGGGTCAAATCACCGTCGCTGAGCGGAAGTTCAACCCAGCACAACCTTGGCGGAACCAGCTCGCCCGGCTATAAGGACGCGTTTTGGAACAACCACCTGATTGGCGACTTCTCAACCCAAGGCCTGCCGGACAACAGCAAGACTCTTGTCCCCAGCTTGCACAATTTTGTCTATGATGTGTATTTCTACGGGAATAACATCGGCGCTTCGCAAGCTCTCGAGTTTGACATTAATCAGTTCTTCGGAGGCAAATCCTTCATCTGGGGTCACGAATGCCGAATTGCCGGGGGGAACGAGTGGGACGTCTGGGACAACGGCGCGCACCATTGGCATGCGACGGGTATTCCGTGTTATCCCAATAATAATGCTTGGAACCACCTCACCATTCAGGTGCAGCGCAGTTCGAGCGACCAAGTTGTGTTCCAGTCCATCACTTTAAACGGAGTTCAACGCAACGTAAACTACGTTTCTTACCCGACCGGCACCAGCTGGTATGGCTTGACCATTAATTACCAGCAGGATGGAAACTATAAACAAAGTGGATACTCGATCTGGTTGGATAAGTTAAATTTCAGCTACTGGTAGAGCGCAGGCCGACAAGCGTTCAGACAGAATTGGGAAAGGCACATCTCGGACGATGTGCCTTGTGTTTTTAACGTGGGGGTACACCCGGAGAGCCCCCAGCAACCATCATTTCGCAACCTGCCGGCGTGCGATCAAACAACGAAGTAACAGTCAGACAATCAAGGCGTTGAGGAATTGGCCCAGGCCTGCAAGGTACTCGGGAAGCGGGCAGATTATTCGAGAGGCTCTGATTCGATTCCGATATCTTTCTCGCCCCGAGCTCTTTTCTCGTTATATTTTCTTACCCAGGCCTCAAAGCTCTTGCCCGCAGCGGTATCTTTCCCGGTAAACGCCAGAGCCTGGATATCACTGTACAGAATCGAAACCCTCGATGATCCATCCTTCGGCATCATGCGCACAGTGCACTCATTCAAATGCGGGCTCTCGGCACGCCGGTCAAAGACATAGCCCTCAATCGTGCGCCCGTCTTTCAAGGTGACGGTCAGGTCGCCGCGATAATCAAACGCCTTCTCGAGGGCACTTCGAATTTCCGCCTCGCTGGCGAAGGCGGGTATCCAGCCCTGAAGGTTTTCGTGGACGACTCCCAGTTTTTCCTCAGGTTCTTGTGGCCTGGTTGCATCGTTCATGGCAGCTTATGAGTTCACGGAAGTGGTAATTTGCACTAACTGCCCCGCTCCATGCACGCCGCTGGCCGGTGTGCCTTGATTTATATCCGGATCTCTGTAGCGATCGAAAAGTGTCGCCCGCATGGTAGCAAGAAAGCCGCTGAGCGATCCGAAGGTGTCATTCACCGCGCTCGCCTCGTACCCGCTATGCACCATGCAATTGGCACATTTCGGATTGCTACTCTCGTAGCCATATCGCTCCCAGCTTGTCTCGCGCATGAGTTCTTCAAACGTATCCGCATAGCCGTCCTGGAGGAGATAGCAGGGCTTCTGCCAGCCAAAGATGTTGTAGGTTGGCATACCCCAGGGGGTGCATCTGTATTCGCGTCGGCCCATCAAAAACTCGAGAAACAACGGGCTCATATTAAATTTCCACCTCTTATCGCGGTTACTTAGAATTTCCCGGAACAGGTGGCGAGTCTTCTTGCGGCTGAGGAAATGTTCCTGATCGGGCGCCTTGTCGTAGGTGTAGCCGGGCGAGAGCATCAGGCCTTCTACGCCGAGTTCCATCATCTCGGTGAAAAACGCTCGAACGCTGCGCGCGTCGGCGCCCTCGAATAAGGTGGTGTTGGTGGTGACGCGAAAGCCGCGCGCCAGGGCAAGACGAATCGCTTCCAGGGCCTTGTCATAGGTCCCTTCGCGGCAAACAGAGAAATCGTGGTGCTCCCGCTCGCCATCCATATGAACAACAAAGGAGAAGTATTTGCTCGGCTGGAATTGATCGAGTTTGTCTTTTAACAGCAGCCCGTTCGTGCACAAATAGACGTACTTCTTGCGCGCCAGAATGCCTTCCACGATTTCAGCAATGCGCGGGTGCATCAAGGGTTCTCCGCCGGGAATGCTAACCATAGGCGCTCCGCATTCATCGACAGCGCGGAAACATTCCTCCGGCGTTAGTTCCCTTTTCAAAATGTGGGCGGGATACTGAATCTTGCCGCAGCCGGCACACGCCAAGTTGCAGCGCATGAGCGGCTCCAGCATCAATACGACGGGAAATTGTTGACGCCCCTTAACCTTCTGGCCGAGTACATAGGACGCAACCGTCCACATCTGTGACACAGGAACTGGCATCGTGCTCTATTTTCCTCTCTCACCCACAACGATTATTCTATTAGATGCCACCAATGTTCGGAGGTATAAACGCGCCAAGTGCTCAGGAACGCAACTAAGCCGCTGAAAACAAGGGCTCAGCGGGAAAAACCCAGTGCCGAAATCTTTTGATACAGCAGCAAGCAGTTTCGAGGAACTGTCTATAATACCTGACGCTGACTTGACAACATGCCCAGCCTCTCTCGCACGGTGAATATAGAAGATCTGCGTCGGTCGGCTGAGCGTCGCGTACCTAGGGCAGTCTTTGACTATCTTGACGGCGGCGGGGAGGGCGAGCTTACGCTACGCGAGAACTGCCGCGCCTTTCAGGACATCACCTTTCGCGCTCGGCACGCGGTTTCTGTCGGAAATTGCGATTTGCATGTAAAAGTGTTGGGAGCCGATTTGGCTCTACCCTTTCTACTAGCGCCGGTCGGATACAGTCGCCTGATGCACCCCGAGGGGGAATGTGCGGCGGCACGCGCCGCCGGGGAAGCTGGAACCGCATACACACTGTCTACCATCTCCGGCCACAAAATGGAGGCCGTCAGAGCTGCTTCCTCGGGCCCGGTGTGGTATCAACTTTACTTATTGGGCGGCCGGGAGGCCGCCGAAGCCGCTGTTATCCGCGCTCGGGACGCCGGGTTCTCTGCCCTGGTACTGACGATTGATACGGCGGTCTCGGGCATCCGCGAGCGCGACATTCGTAATGGGGTGAACCAGCTGCTGGGCGGCAATCCGATTGCCATGCTGCCGTTTCTGCCCCAGATACTTGGCCGGCCGGGATGGCTCGCATCTTTTATTGTTGACGGAGGAGTGCCCAAGCTCGCCAATGTGGTGGTTCCCGGCAGCGGACCGATGCCGATGGTGGATGTCACCAGCGCCCTTGCGAATGCTGCCGTCACCTGGGCCGATATGCGCTGGTTACGTGAATTGTGGGCGGGACCAATCATCATTAAGGGTGTGCTAACCGGCGACGACGCCCGTCGTGCCATAGACGAAGGTGCATCGGCCGTAGTGGTCTCTAATCATGGTGGGCGCCAGCTCGATACTCTCCCCGCGACCGTACGAGCGCTGCCCGAAGTGGCAGAGGCGGTGAACGGAAGAATTGAGGTACTTATGGATGGTGGGATCCGCCGTGGCACCGACATTGTGAAAGCCATCTCGATGGGCGCTCGCGCGGTGCTAGTGGGGCGCGCCTATGCGTATGGTCTGGCTGCCGCTGGCCGGCCAGGGGTAACGCGGGCGATCCAGATTTTGCGCGCCGACGTGGAGCGCACGCTCCGGCTGCTCGGTTGCGCTTCCATAACAGAGCTCGACCCGAGCTATGTAGATTTCCCTGAAGCATGGTGCCGGACCCACCCGTGACACTGTCGTAGTTTGTTCGCTAGCGCCTAGGAAGCGCTGCCCGGCGAGACATATCGTTGATCGGCCGCTCTCCCCGACCTGCCTATAGAATTGAATTACCTCGAGGGAAGTCACGATCATTGCCTACTCTCGGCGACCGCCCCGCGCCTCAAGGGCGCTCGCCTGCTGGCCTCCAGGATGGGCACCCTATTAGCCTGGCAGTGAGCCCGGAACCTTGCTTGCTCACAGCAAGATGAATTTTTTTTCACTCGGGGCTGGCGCTAGCGGCCAATTTATTGGACAATGAGCAAGCCTTCGGGTCTCTCGAACTTAAGGAGAAGCTATGGCAGCCGTCCTCCAGAAGCTATGGTCCGATGATGAAGGTCAGGATATCGCCGAGTACGCTGTGCTGGTAGCAGCGATTCTGATCATTGTTGTGGGAACCATTCGACTAGTCGGCTCACAATCGAACACCGTTTTTTCCAACGTGGCGAGTGCTGTGCAATAAAAGAGCAGCAGCCAATGCTCATCCGTTGCGGCGTCGATCGCGCAGGCGGAGTGCCAAGCTGACTTGACACTCCGTTACTGCTCGGACGGGGAAGGAGGCTTTTCTAACACCATTGTGTGTTGTGCCTTGCAACCCTTCTTCGGCTCATAAAACGCGGTTCCTTCTCGATCGTCCTTGAATCCCCGGAAAAATAGACCTTGCTTAAGGTTATCTGGCAGTCCGGTGAAACGCGCCTTACCCTCGGCATTGGTTGTAACTTCTAGGTCCAACCGTCGAACCCCGGCAAATCCGTAGGCGAGATGAAGGCGAAGCGTAGCACCTGCAATGGCATTCCCGTTGCCGTCGGCGGTGGTGAACTCGACCGAACACGGTCCTAAGGCGCCGTCAACCGACGGGAC
>JAFATF010000212.1 GCA_019244045.1 Acidobacteriota bacterium | reverse complement strand
TTACGTCTCCGGTAACAGAGGACAGCCAAACCGCCACTGATCAAAGCCATCGCCCCCGGCTCTGGGACAGAGGTAAGGACGATCGGTGCGGACTCCCCAGCGGAAAGGAATTTTTGACCCGGCAGAGGACGAAGGAAAAACTTCGGTGTTGAACTGGTTGTGAAAAGTGCGCCGTTGGCCAGTTGCAAAGTAAACACCCGACCTTGAGTCGGCAGGAAGAGGTCGATCTGCACGTACTTGCAAGGGCAGGCGGGCAGAACGAAGCCCGGTCCGGCCACAAATAGGATCGCCGCCGGGAAAGTTATGCTGCCACTGCTCTGTGCCCTTCCGCTCTCGCTGAGCACTAGATTCTTTAACATTAGCGGAGAGGCCGTAATGCCGTTCGAATCCAGGGTTACTTTGAAGGCGCTTGTGCCCTGGGGATTGGTTCCCAGGAACTCAAGCTGGCCAATGGTGATGCTGTTTGCTTCAGCGAGTGTGGCAGCCGCGGCAAGAAAGCCGACAAGCAATAGATAGGCGCGCATGTTTCCCTCTTCCCACGAGCCCGCGATGGGGCTCCTGATTTCGACCTAATCCCGTCCATTTAGATGTCCAGAAATCCCGAAGGTGTGCGAATAGGGGCAACTGTTTTCGTGTCGAGTCCGATTCCGGTTGCCTTTCCCCCGTCCAGGTGATCGAACTGCCGGATTCCGGTATTCTGCAGGGGAAATAGGAACCAGAACATTTTGTACCAGCAGATCGATGTGCCGGCAGGTTCTCAGACCATTCCCTCCCCTCGAGCTATCCCCGGAAGTAACAGCATGTACTTCTCAGACCTCCACAAGTGACGCAATGAATTGCAGGATGAGAGCGACCCGATTCCCAATAGGAATTCGAAATCCCCCTGGCGCAGAACAGCGTGCCAATTGAGGTCGCCCGTTGAAAACATTTCTGCATGCAGGCACTGCCTCCACTCTCATTTGTATCTTCTTGCTGTCAGCACTCGGGGCTCAAATTGCCGGTCCCGACGCCCTCGAACACAAAGCGTCCTATTCCATAAGCATGAGTCCGTCACCATTGGGATTTGGGACAGTGCCGGTTGGCAACTCGGTGATGCGCGCCGAGAGCATCCGAAATCCCGGGCCAAAGAAGGTTATCCTAACCGGCGCCGTGCTGAGCGGCAGCGGCCTGCGCGTGGCGTATCATCCCCTATTTCCACACAGGCTCAGGCCGGGGGCGAGTGTGGCTTTTAACTTGATTTTTGCACCGCAGCTAGCCGGCACAGTCACCGGTACCTTGA
Organism: Acidobacteriota bacterium; assembly: GCA_019244045.1. Classification (GTDB taxonomy): domain Bacteria; phylum Acidobacteriota; class Terriglobia; order Terriglobales; family Acidobacteriaceae; genus Gp1-AA122. The sequence goes on along the minus strand of JAFATF010000212.1, from coordinate 15,295 downwards.
CGGTTTACTACAAGTATCCACGCAATGGCAGCTGGTACCGAACCTGGCGCGCAATTCACGTTTCTGGAATGGGTGCGGCCACGTCAGGTTCTCTCGGTGTTAACCCATCGAGTTTGAATTTTGGCACAGTGCAAATCTCGGCGACAAAAACCCTGCCCGAAACGGTCAGGAATTCGGGGAGAAGGGCGGTCACCATCTCGCAGATGGCGGTAACCGGGACAGGGTTCGCGTTCAGCGGTATCAGTCCGCCGGTCACCTTGGGCACCGGCCAGAGCGCGACATTCAAGGTTACCTTCAGGCCGCAAGCCAGCGGATCGGTGGTGGGAAAGCTGACCATCAACTCGAATGCGTCGAATCGAATGCTCGCCGTTCCGCTTTCCGGGTCCGGTAGCGCAGCTGGAAAGATCGTGGTATCGCCATCCAGCGTCAATTTTGGCAGCGTAACGGTGGGAACTGCAAAAACGCAAGCCGGAACTATCTCTGCCGTAAATGGGCCTGTGACAATATCAGCCACAAAGGTCACTGGATCGGAATTCTCGGTGAGTGGAATTTCATTCCCCTTGACGCTCAATACCGGGCAGAGTAGTTCCTACAAGTTAGTCTTCGCACCGACTGCATCCGGTACCACATCGGCAACAGTGACCTGGTTAAGCAGCGCTTCCAATTCACCGCTGAACCAGCCCCTTACAGGCACTGGAGGCGCGGGACCCCAACACAGTGTTACTTTGAGCTGGAATGCGAGCACCTCTCGGAATGTGGTGGGCTACAACATTTATCGAGGAAACGTATCAGGCGGACCGTACACGCGGATCAACACAACCCCGGATCCGCATCTGCAGAATGTCGACAACAACGTCCAGGGCGGCCATACCTACTACTATGTCGTTACGGCCGTCGATTCGGCGGGTGCGGAGAGTGTTTATTCGGGCCAAGTTAAGGCTGTGGTGCCGTACCCCTAATACTCGCAGAATTTATTCGACTGGGCGTCGTCGAGCGAGACCACTGGCCAGAGGTTTGTAACTTGAGCACGGCTTTCGGGTCCGACGCCCAGCAACGCCCTAAAACGCTGCCGGACCGACGTAGGCCACGGCCAATCTTGTCGTGATCAGGCCGGCATCAATCAGGGACCCTCGGGCTATTCGGCTGAAACTCTGGAAAGCAACTTCGGTGAGCTTGCTTGACGCGAGTAATGAGCTGAGAGATATAAGGGGCGAGCACAGTTTGCTTCCTCTTTCCTCTTGACCCCCGGGCGCAAGCAGTCAGGATCGTCATGCTCCGAGCAGACGGCCTAATGTGGCCGAGATGATCGCTCTCCTCGAAACGCAACGCATGCGGGTTGTTTCGTTGATCGACCAGTGCAGGTTGCAAACTAACCCCGCCGAAGGGTGGGGCACTTTGGTTACCTACCGTTGCCCACCGCCTGTGTGTGAAATTGATTGTGGCGGGATGCGTTTAGGTTTTCCAGGCTTCGATCCTCTGGTGTCCTCTTCTGTTCCCCGCCTCTAGCGTCCTTCGTCTTTTGTCCTTGGTCTCAAAGGTTTCTAGGCGGAAGAACTTACAATTCCGCGCAACCCGCCATTGCGGCAAAGGATCATCCCAATCATGATTGGAGCAAAAATGAGCAGCAGATTCAATCTAGCGTTGTTGAACTTGCTTACCGTGCTGGTCTTTATCCTTGCACCCAACGCTCACGCAGAGCAGTGGGACAAAGCAACCATTGTGACCTTCAGCCACCCAGTCGAAGTCCCGGGCAGAGTTTTGCCTGCCGGTACGTACCTCTTCAAGCTCGCCAACAGTCAGGCGGATCGTCAGATCGTGCAGATTTTCACCCAAGATCACGGGAAGATTTTGGCAACGATTCAAGCGATTCCCGATTATCGCGTTCAGCCAACAGACAAACCCGTGATTTCTTTCGCAGAACGTCCCTCAGGACAACCGGAAGCGCTCGCCAGCTGGTTCTACCCCGGCGAGAACTACGGTGTACAATTTGTGTACCCCAATTCGACATTGGAATCGCCCAGCAACCCCGACGCGGAAGTTGCCGAAACTCAACCTGTGGTTACCGCACCGGCATTAACCGAGGCGATCGCCCCGCCAGCGTCCCAATTGGCCACCACCCCTCCCGTGCTCCCAGTGCTCGCCAAGCCCGAGCCGGAGCGGCAAGTTCTTGCCGAGGATACCACCCCACGACCAATGCAGGCCTCCGTCACAGCCTTGCCCAAAACTGCGGGTCACTATACGCTGCTGCCTGTCATGGGGCTTCTCCTGCTGGCGGGCGGTTGCGCAATTCTTTACAGAAGGAAGCAGGCATCATACGCCACTAGCAAGAGTTAATGTGGACCAGCTTCCAGGACACTTTCGGGCGCGTCCTCGTTATGATGGGCGCGCTCGCTTTTGCGTGTTGGGGATACTTCACGTTGAACCAGCTCTGTTTTCAAAGTGCTGCCCGTCACGTCTTGGAGCGGCAAATGTTGCATGCGAGTGCACTGGAAAGAAACGATCCCGGGCAGCTGCATGGGTGGCTAACCAGCCCCCGCCATGGAGACGTTCTTGGTCATCTAGAAATCGCTCGCATCGGCGTCTCAGTGGTGGTTCTTGAAGGGTCAGATTCGAGGATCCTCGCGGTTGCCGCCGGCCATATTGAAGGGACAGCGCTTCCGGGCTCAATTGGAAACGTGGGGATTGCAGCTCACCGCGATACCTTCTTTCATTCCCTACAAAGAATACGAACTAATGACACTATCCGCCTGACAACGGCTCATGGCACCTTCCAATATCAGGTGGACCGCACGGACGTCGTTCTTCCTGCTGCTACCGAGGTGCTCGATCAAAGTACATCCTCGGAGTTGACGCTGGTAACTTGCTACCCCTTTGGCTATATCGGAGCGGCACCGAAACGCTTCATTGTTCATGCTCATCAACTGAATCAACTCCCGTTCTCTCAGACTCTATAAGGGCACCCATGAAACGCGGAACAAGGGGCTTCAGGGGGAGTTTTGCTAAGGTTCACAGCTGGTGGCGGCCTAGTTTCGGAAATTAAAAAGCACACCCCTTCAATTTCCGGGTTCATATCGAACTGAATAGCTGCCCAGAAGAACTATGACACGGAATAGGCAAGCAATTGGGCGTACCGGCCTTCCTTCCGTGGCTGATACCTACATTACCTCAGACTGACATGCACCTCGTGCGAGTAAAGGGCCAAAACGAGCGGGTGCTTCTCCTCCCCAGCAACTCTCATTGGCCAGTCAACCAAACGTTCCCGGTAAAACCATAAATCGTTTGTAATCAACGGATAGTTGCGTCGCCGCGGCCGCCCTATGGCCGCAAAGCTGGTTAGAAGACCGCCGTGCTTTCCGCAAACCGAACGCTCGCATGCGAGGTCGACTACCGATGGAACCAAGCCGCTCCGGGCCAGACTTCGCTTTGTATTATCGTACCTCTCGCCCCCAGGCTAACTGATGGTCTGCCGTGTGGCTCGTCTTGCGCTGCCGATGAGGAAGAGGTATGCTCTTCGGTTTTCGAGCGACTATGAACTTACTCACTTACATTACGTGGTTGCTAGGGCCCTTACTTGAGATTGCTCTGCTCGCCGTGATGGTCAAACAACGACTACGAGCCGTATTCCCAAGCTTCTTCGCGTATGTTCTTTTTCAAGTGCTCAAGTCGATTGTTCTGCTGGTTGTCTATCACTTTTATGTTGCCGAATATTTCTATGCGTACTGGAGCGGCAATGCGCTGAGCGTGTTCTTATCGGTAGCCGTTCTTGATGAAATCTGGCGGTACCTTTTTAGACAATATGCAGGCATCCAGGGTTTAGGTTCCCTTCTCTTTCGCTGGGCTTGTGCGCTTATGCTCCTGATTGCGATCGTGGGTACGATGGCTTTTGAGCAGAGCGGCGCAGACCGAGTGGTAACAGCTGTGCTCGCCTTTGACCGAAGCATGCGCCAAATGCAATGCGGCCTCTTCTTGCTTGTTCTGCTGCTTTGTCGCTTCTTCAAAAATTTTTGGCAGGACCACATTTTCGGTATCGCGCTAGGATTCGGCACTTTCGCAATATCGGAGCTGACGCTGGTAACCGTCCTGACACGTCTCGGTAGTAACCACATCGCAAGCGTGAGCCTGATTAAGAGTATTGTCTATAACGCCGTAATTTTGTTATGGATTAACTATCTGCGAAGAACCAAACCCGTACTCTATCCGTTCTATGCAGCTCGTGAGCTGAGCACTTGGAATGCTGCCCTGACGGCGAACTCGCCCGGCCCTTCGAGTCAACCATTTCTGCAGATTGTGGAAGAAGCGGTAGAACGAGTTCTGTCCCATACCGCGCCCTGGCCCAAGCCAACGAGTGAGGGATCGCGCGTCGTAGGTCGCAAGCCTCAGCCCGAGGACTTTAACTAAGCGTGCAAACAGATTCAAGCACCGGGGTGGCTTTATGAAATCGGTCGTCGAGAATCTGAGCACAGGTGCGAACTGGCCCCCTGCTGCGGGGGAGATCATCAACTTCCATACCAATGTTGGTGTACGAAGCGGTACTTTGAAGGAGATCCGCTGGGGCCTGTTATGGCGTGATTTTATTCTGGAGGACGGGCGGGTAATCGCGGAACAGAAAGTCCTAGGCGCCCCGGAATCGCCTGTCTGGCGCGAACCAACCGACATATCAAAAGAGGAGCAGCAGACATGGGAGGAACGGCTGGTCGCAATGGCCACCTCTGGGCTTGATCCGCACGATCGCGAAAGTCCCTTTTGGGCTGCCTTGATGCAGTATTTGGCTTACACTTATTTACGCTTTCAGCGTATTACGTCTTCGCGACCTCCTTGAGGTAACCGGATAGAGGTTTTTCACGCACGCTCGTTTGCCTCTCCAGGATCGCTATCCCCCGAGCGCTGTTCAGAGAAGCCAATGGCCTTAAGTTCAGTCGGGCCCGTTCCGCTGCGATTCAGAAATCGGCTGGCTACGGGTTACGAGGTACTCAGCCATTTCATATGCTTCTTTCGCCGCCTCGAGGAGAACGCCACCTATAAAGTCGCTCTTCAATCCGCGTTTGCCGGAATCACCGCGCCTATCCTTTAACCGAAAGGACAATTCAGTTCGGTTACCGGCCCCGAGTTTCTCGAGTGCTTGCGAAATATGTTTTTTGACGGTATTCACGCCGATTCGAAGGCGCTGGGCAATGTACTTATTCGATCGGCCTTCAGCCGCGTATTCCGCGACTTCACGCTCTCTCCTTGTGAGCCCTATGGCGGTTCGGTGAACACCCGCACTCGTCAGATCGTAAAGCCCAGGCTCCATGTTTCGTCTGGCCCATTTAACTTCAGCTGCCTTGCGCGCCTTTTCCCTGCGCTCGTTGTTGGTGAGCCTTTTGGCAGACGCTTTGCCCCCCTTTCGACCGAGTTCTACGGCTGCGGCGTCTTTCATTGTGCCATTCCGTAAGGTATTACAGCAGTATTAGGGACCAAAGCCAACTGGCCCGTGAGGGCCACTTTACATCTCGTATGAACCTTTGTAAATAACAGTGAAAACTGCGATTAACTTGACTACATCCTCACCGCTGGGCATAATGCATTCGGCAGGGCGTGAGTTTAACTCCTTGCGACTGGGAAGTGTTGCCGGACGCGGTATGCGCCTCCCCCACAACTCACGCCCGCTGGATTTTCGATCGGTACTGTCCAGAACCTCAGGCGCTTCTATTTGCGCCCCCAGCCCTGAATATGAGCCTATTCGACTCAACTCGCCTATGTACGAGTGGCCTGCTCACCGATTGCAGCGGAGACGAATTCCTCTGCACAGGCCTTAACAGCGGCTGATGACAAAACTGCAACGCCCAGCAGCTCGAAACGTGCGGCCGTCGGCAGATGGTCTGGATTGCAAGCTGATCTTCAAAGGCATCGCGCCGCTAGCAATCTTCCCGGGGCAGTAGCCATTTCCGATTCAGGAACGCTGTGCCCCGCCTCCCCTGCCTGGCAGACCGTAATTGCTCCTTTTTTAGCCTGGTAGCCAGGAACCGGTTCCACAGATTCTCGACGAGCAGCAAACCTGTCTTCCCTACTCAATCTCCAATCTCGCTCGTTCCACCCAAGGTATTAAGATTGTGCTCGATAATGCGCCTCAAAGCTCCCGATCTGGTGGACGGCCAAAAGAAGGAAATTGCAAGTTTTGATATCTCCTTCATCGTAGTTTCTTCGCCTGCTCATGATCATTCTTTTCGCTACTCCGAGCTGCGCGGCCACTGAGTGCCAGCGGTCCGGGCTCTTCAAGTGGAACTCGCAGGCGGGCCACGAGTTCACGGGAAGGGAGTTTTGCCGGGCACCGAGGGTGAACGGAGGGGTATAGGCGTTTCCTGGTGAACTCTCCGCCCCAGCTCAGTCAAGGTAGCGATTGCAGATGCCGCGGATTGGCATTCCGACGAGCTCCCGCCCTTTTCCAACAATTCCTGCAAGCACAGCATAACGCTGCGCTTGGCCTGCTGGACCAACTGGAAAAGTTCGCAAAGATCAATTTTTTCGAGGGCAGTTTCAGATGTCCAGTTCCAAATTTCAGTGTCGGTTCTGGTTTTCATTTAATCGGCCACTATTGTTGTCAGAAGCATCGGGGCTGTCGGAGTCGCAATCGCGATCCTGCAGAGCACGATTACATCAAGTTTTGAAGCCTGAGCGAAACGAGCTACTCTCCCGCTCCTGCTTCTTTCCACTCTATATTCCTCAACCCCTTTATCGCTCGTGGCGCCGCTCACTAAGTTGCGCACCAAACCGCATCCGGCCACTCGCCCGACGAACAAAAGCCATCTCGCGAAGACCCCGAACTCAATTCAGAGTACTGTGCACTCCTGCGCCGCAGAATGCCCGAGCGGTAGACAAAATCACTGCTGCGCTTGATTCAAAAACTCTGGATCGCACCATAGGCCTACTAATTACACTCTTCGCGGTCAGGTTTACGGCTCACTACGCGTGAGCTGTCTCGCGGGGGTTTTGGCCAAGGCGAGGTGCGGGACAGAACTCTTTCTACGGCTTGTTCTACCATTGTCAAAAATGGCTCGCCAGTAGTAAGGGAGGGTCCGGTCACCAGGGAAGCGTTCCAAGGGCCGAACTGGTCGTTGACGTGTACCCGGTTCGGCAACGGAAGTGGTTGCCGGAGGTATTGTATCCATAGCAATATGACCAGATCGTATGCCAGGCTCTTGAACAAGCTCACGGTTGTAATGTGATCGTTGCCGAATCGGCTCAGCATAGTTACTAACATGAGCTCAACCACTGAAAAAATACCGAAGCCGAGTGCTATGCCAAAAATGTGGTCTCGCGAGACGTTCTTAAAAAATCTGCAAAGCAGCAAAACGAGAAAGAAAAGTCCACATTGCATTTGCCGCATGCTTCGGTCGAAAGCCAAAACAGCGATCACAATACGATCCGAACCGCTTTGCTGAAATGTCAGAGCGGCCACAATTGCGACCAAAAGCATAAGCGCACAAGCCCAGCGGAAGAGAATGGAGCCTAAGCCCTGAATGCCTGCATATTCTCGGAACAGGCAGCGCCAAATTTCATCAAGGACGGCCACGGACAGAAGGACGCTTAGAGCATTGCCGGTCCAGTATGCATCGAAGTACGAGCGCGCAGAGTGGTGATAAACGATAAATAAAACGATCGATTTCAGTAGCTGAAAGACGATGTAGGCGAAAAATCGCGGAAAGATGACACGCAGTCGCTTCCGAACCATCACCGTGAGAAGAGTCGCCTCAAGCGATGGTCCGAAAAACCAGCTGAGATACATCAGGGATTTCATTGCTATCCCGGGGCGATGAGCATACCTCTTCCCCCTCAGGAGTGCAAGCTCCCCAATCGTGCCCGTCGCGCCATCGCACCACGAACTTCCCACCGCTCTTGGGATCCCGCGAACAACGCGGAATTCCCAGTGTCCCCAAGCACGGCGGCGGTCGGGTTACATCTCAAATATCTCTATAGCCTTTTGCACAGTTACATTTTCAAATGTCTTGACGCGGCTCCCTCGTGCGCCTCCGTGCCCCTCGGGGTTGGCCCTGATGTCACCTCTTGATGGGCATCGGATCACTGCCATCGGCAACCAAGATGACCTGGTCAGGCACACCGTTCGGAACTATTAGATTGCTTCTCAGGGCATTCGGATTGCGCAGCGGCAATGCGCAATACATGGCACCCAAAATCAAACCGGTGATAACGATCTCGGACGTTTTCGTCATGGCATCCTCCGGTGCGGTTCGCACGTGCGGGAGTATACGCCGCGAATAACGTCTTGCAACATTCATACTGTGGAAATCCGAAAAACCTGCCAGCGGCTTTTTCAAAACAAAATCTGCGGTCAAAGACTAAGAGCGCGAATAAGTACGTCGTCCGAGAGCCGCCCACAGGCACCAGCAAGTTAGCAACAGCAAGTTAGTACGCACCTAACCGAGGCGTATGTCTAAGGAGGATCCTGAATTCCCGCTGTCGCGGCATCACACCGCCCCAACCGATGACGCTTCTTGTAGAACATGGCACCCTCGGGCCGTGCGCCAGCTGTATCGAAACTGCTGCCTGAACCTGATAGTCTCATTTCTAACGTCCCTGCGCACGCTGTGGCCGAGCGAGACTTGCTCGCCGCGCCGGTTGAGTCTTCACGTCACTCGTCGTCTTCATCGTCCCGAAGTCGAGCAGCTCCATCTATGGCTCCGGCCTTCCGGATTCCAAATAGATAGGTAACTCTCTTTCGGCACATTCATTCCTAGCAGTATGAACGTACCCTCAATTCGCCCAGCGTCGCGCACACAAGCAGAAAAAACGGGCCACGCCGTTATGGCCGGTTGGCTGTGCTTTGAGGCAGTCTTTTCCCGTTCTGCTTGGCGCTGCGAGCAAAAAACCTTGTCCGCAGGTTCAGTTCTTCGGCGGAAGGTCGGCGAACTTGGGAATGAAATGCCGCACCGTTACGTCGTCTGAGATGTCGTCAACCTCATAATCCCCAGCACGTACCTGCTTGAGAGTAGGCTTCGAGCTAAAATGACGGACGGTTACGTCTTCTGAAACGTAATCGATCACATTGCTTCCCACCCTCACCCGATGAGGCATTCTCTGAATGGCTTTACTTTCAGGCGAGCCGGCTGGCTGGGACTTGGAATAGTCCTTGGCAGCTTTGGCCGGTGTCACCGGTGACTCTTGCTCCATGGAAGATTTGGGTACAGATGCTATGCCGAACGATGAAGTCGTGCGACGATAGCTGTATGCGATCCAGCTAGCGATCACGAGCACGGTAATGATGGCCACGCGGTCAGCAACTCGCCATAAGCGCAAGTACAAGGGAACAGATGGTTGCGGGGGCGGGATGATGGTAGTTGCCACGGCAGAGTTTGGCGTCTGCGGCGGCAACTTCTGCGACGAGGTTTCAGCTCCTACGTTGTGCTTCTGCTCAACCAAAGCGTCATGGGCAATCGCCTCCCCGACCACGCGCGCCAGCAATTGGTAGGCGCATACTTCACGATCTTGGAATAAATGTGGCGCACTAAAAAAGACCTCAAGAATTCCTGCCAACCGTCGAGCGTGGTAAATGGGCAATATCAGGAGAGATCTGGCGCCGAACTGTCGACAAATGGCTCCTCCAATTCTGGAGTCGGTCTGGGCATCTTCGACACGAAGGATCTCGGTCTCGGGCTTTGCTGAGACGCTCAGGGTCGCCATTAGGTGCTGCCCCACATAGCTAGCAGCGCTCCCGCTTCCTGCACGGTACACGAGTCGATCGCCATTCAATACGGCCACGGCAACTCCACTCGCATTGCCGACATTTCGAGCACGGTCAGCGACTCGATGCATAGCGTTAGTCACATCGATTTCCCTGGCTCGAATTAATCGTAGGATGTCGAGAGTGGACGAGCGCAAACCAAAATCCGACAGGGCTTCCTGCACGACGAACGCACTGGCCAAAAGGCTATGAAAGGATTCGAAATCGAGGCTGGAATGGACGCCCATGGGAGCTGTACGATCCTGCGGCAGCACTTCTGGCTGGGACACCGACGGGAGATCGGCGCGAACCAGTTCTGCAACCTATACGCGCAGTTTCCCACTAAGCGGAGAAATCGTCAATAGGGAATGCCCCCACGCCACCGCCAAGAACCGCAATGTCACATTCGACCGCAATGATCGAGACGGATGAACACGCGCGGGCCTACCCGGCTACACAGCATGGCCGTGCCTTGACTTCGCTTGCCATTCGTGCGGGTCGCATTGCATTGTTGGCCGGCCAATGGTGCCGAGGTGGAGTTGGCAGAATATAAGCGGCTTCAGCCGAGCCCACGCTGGGTCTTTTCTAATGCGATACGGATTTTCCGGCTTCGGCTGTACCATCGGTGGCCCTAATACTATTCCCGAGTTCAGCATGGGTTCCTCGAGCCCCGGCTGCCGTCTGTGGATTTCGCGCTCTTATCATTCAAGCCAGGACTCGCGGCCAATTGTTCAAAAACCTATGCGCGTCTGGATAGAGCTTTATGCTGGTGACTGGTGTAAGGATTCGGCTAGCTATTTGGTTGCCTTGCCTATAGGGGAAAACCCCGATGCCCAAGTGGCTGAACAAAACAGAAAACCGCGATAAGTGCGAGGGGCATGGCACCGATAATTTAGACGCTCGGCAGGGCGGCTACACCATTCCGTATTCAGCGCGAGGCAATTGATCGAACATCGGTGAAGGCCTGCACAGGCACAACTTCAAGCGTAAAGTACTGCAGAAGCGCTCGTGGAGTATTCCTCTGGGCCAGCCCGAATACGATAAGGTGCATTGCTAGCTGCGCTACCAATCCGAGTTTCGCTTCACCCCTGTAAGAACCCGCCCATTCTAACCTCGCCGACCTCCTTCCCTCTGCCACGGCCGGCGCAAATGGGGACAGCGTTAACGCCTGTGCAACCCTTCGGCATGTTCGTGGGCGAGAGCGTGACTTGAGTTGCAAAGCCATGAGAAGACCGGCTGGATGGGATAAAGGGATCTCAAAAGGTGCTGGGCCGTGGTTGCCCAAGGCCGTCTCGGAAGTACATGACCACCCAGCCCAAATCCTAAGTCGCGCTGCACTTTTGTAATCTGCCCATGGTGACTGCCTCCTGAGAGGATCGTATTGCTGCATTCGCAGAGGAATGCGGCTACGAAGTGGCACTCAAATCCCCCGCCGCACACCGCTGTGCGGACTTGAGAGGTCGCACCTTGAGAGATTTGGACTTCCCTAATAGCAGAATACCGCGCGCATTCTGCTTATCCTTGCTTTTCTCGTTCTTTGTATTCACTCCCAACGCAAATGCCGAAACCAGGCACCTCATTATTAACCCGCCTACCATAAACTTCGGCAGCGTAAACGTCGGCGCCAGCAAGACTCAACCAGTCACGATGACGTACATGGGATGGCGGAAGCTGACCATCATTGGAATAGCGGAATATGGCACGGACTTTGCCGTAGGTGGCTTAACTTATCCACTCACGCTTACCCACGGCCGGAGTGTAACAGGTACGGTTACCTTTACTCCACACGCCACGGGCACTCGCCAGGGTCGCTTGATTATTACTAAGAGGATAGGCGACCAGAAATGGTCAACCACTCGGACGGTAACACTCATAGGCAATGGCATTGGCTCGGGCGCGGGACAGCTAGTGGCGACTCCAAGTACGGTGAGCTTTGGCAACGTTCAGGTCGGCGGTTCCCAAACTGCCGTAGAGACTCTCAGGAACTCCGGCGGAACAACCGTCACAATTTCTAACGTAAGTGCAACTGGCTCCGGCTTCAGCACGTCGGGTTTGACATCGCCGTTCACACTGGCAGCCGGCCAGAGCGCAAACCTGAAGGTTACTTTTTCGCCGGGGGCGGCTGGAAGCACTAGTGGAAACCTCGCGATCACCTCGAACGCGGCCGATCCCGTGCTCAACGTGGCGCTATCTGGAACTGGCTCGACGCCCGGCCAACTCGCGGCCAAGCCGGCTAGCGTGAGCTTTGGCAGTGTAGCAACGGGCAGCAATAATACCCTTGCTGAAACCCTCAGCAACATGGGTACTTCCGCGCTGACAATCTCACAGCTCGTCCCCAGCGGAGGATTCAGCTATAGCGGGATCAATCCTCCCCTTACTTTGGGAGCGGGTCAGAGTGTGACATTCAGCATTATCTTCGCACCCAAGACAGGCGGAACTTTCAGCGGCAGCCTTGTCGCCACCTCGAATGGCTCAAACCAGACGTTAACTGTACCCCTCAGCGGATCTGCGGCTGGGCCTGGGCAATTGACCATTTCACCTTCGACTGTGAATTTCGGCAACGTCATGGACGGAACAACTCAGACGCAGTCAGCTTCGCTTACGGCGAGCAACGGTCCCGTGACCGTATCGTCCGTTACCGTGAGCGCATCAGAGTTTTCTCTGGGCGGCATGGCGCTGCCGGTTACGATTCCGACCGGATATACTCTAACGTTTTCTGCAGTGTTCAAGCCTACCAGTATGGGCGCGGTATCCGGGACCCTCAGTTTTGCGAGTAATGCCTCGAATACGCCAAAGCTGACGGTGAGCGGTGTTGGAACTACCCCACCCCAACACAGCGTGGCACTGAGGTGGAGTGCCAGCACATCCTCAAATGTGATGGGTTACAACATTTATAGAGGAACTGTTTCAGGTGGGCCCTATACGCAGGTTAACTCGGGTCTGGATACGACTACGACAGACACGGACAGTACCGTGCAAGGCGGACAGACCTATTATTATGTGGTGACTGCCATCGATTCTGCGGGTGTAGAAAGCGCATACTCAAATCAGACGACGGCGGTAATTCCATATCCATAGGAGAAGCCCCGCGTTTAACTTTAGTTCGACACTCAGGCTAGGACCTCTGACGAATCACAAAACAAAGGCCCAGAACACCCGCTCCGGTCCACCGCGGTTATCGTTGCGGGCGGAAGATCTCTTTCCTTTGTCTGTTCGGACCTCCAGATGGTGAAAGCGCATAGTAACGGGTGCTCCTCCGAACGAACTTGCCTACTGCGGGTGTCGAATTCTCCCGAATAGTAATCGCAATAGGGCAAAATTCCGGTTCTGGATCATGGGCGCAGCTTATACAAGCGTGAGGCAAGCATCGCGAGCAGAGAAACTCTTGGCTTTTGATTCTTGCGGGCGCCTATCCCGCATTTCTCACGGGGAATAAACAAAAAGGTAACGCCGAGAAATTAACAGTAGAAAAGGGCCGTCTCTTCGGGCATAACTGCGTTGTCGACGTAAGTTAATGTCCGGGGAAAGGCGGCCCTTCCTATGACAGAGTGTAACCAGAGACAGTTCGGATTTGCACCACATTTTTCTCGCCAGGTGGTGGCTGGTTTTGAGGACCGGCAGCTAAGCACCGAGGGTGGGGCACTGTTGTTACGGGAGACGGACCGCAAGATCGGTTTGTTACCAGGGGTGGTGGAGTGCTTCACGGATCATCGTGATCCCAAACGAATTGAGCATGAGCTGAGAGAGTTGCTGGCGCAACGCATTTACGGCCTGGCGTTGGGATACGAAGATCTGAATGACCATGAGGAACTGCGCCGAGATCCGCTGCTGGCCCTGTTGGCAGGTAAGCGCAGCTTGGAAGAGCCCTTGGCGGGCAAGAGTACCCTGAATCGGCTGGAACTGACCCCCGCAGGCTCGCCGCTGGAGGATCGCTATCACAAGATCACCTACTCGACCGAAGCCCTGGACGCACTGCTGGTCAATGTATTTTTAAAAGCCCACGCGAAAGCACCCCAGCAGATCGTGCTCGATCTGGATGTGACGGACACGCCGTTGCATGGCGAGCAGCAAGCGCGCTTTTTCCATGGCTATTACAACCAATATTGCTATTTGCCGCTGTACATTTTTTGCGGCGACCACCTACTCTGTGCGCGGCAGCGACCCTCAAATCAGGATGCCAGTGCAGGAAGCCGAGAGGAGGTGGAGCGGATCCATAAACAGATCCGGCAACGTTGGCCCAAGGTGCGCATCATCTTGCGCGCCGACTCGGGCTTCTGCCGGGAAGAGCTGATGTCCTGGTGCGAACAACATGGAGTTGACTATGTATTTGGGTTGGCGCGCAACTCGCGGCTGCAGCGCAAGATTAGTTGCGCCATGCGCAAGGCACGACTTCAACAGCAGAGCAGCGGGCAAGCAGCGCGCGTCTTTTGCCAATTTCGCTATCGTACATGCAACAGCTGGAGCCAATCGCGGCGGGTGGTGGCCAAGGCGGAATACCTGGAAAAGGGCGAGAACCCACGGTTCTTGGTGACCTCGTTAGCTGCCAAGGAGTGGGAAGCCAATGTGCTTTACGAGAAGCTCTACTGCGGCCGGGGAGAGATGGAGAATCGTATTAAGGAACAACTCAGCCTATTTGCCGATCGCATGAGCACAGAAACCTTACGCGCCAACCAGCTGCGATTGTACTTCTCCTCCCTCGCCTACCTCCTGGTGCACGCGCTACGACGCCTCGCTCTGGCCGGCACGGAGTGGTCACATGCTCAGGTTCACACCATTCGCCTCCGCCTGTTGAAGATCGCCGCAGAGGTTCGCCTGAGTGCTCGCCGCATCTGGGTACGTTACTCCAATGCTTACCCTTGGAAAGATATTTTCACCGCTGCCTGGGCTGCCCTGCGCTGCTGAACGAGGTCGTTCCTCGAAATAATGACATCCTGACCCCCTGCAGGCGAAGTGTGTTCCAAAACGGCAATTTTGGTTTTGCGCTGAATCAAACCCGTCCTGCCAGTGGACGCTGAGCGCATCTACGGCTGCCAATGGCCACGCGCAGCAACGTCATGTCGCTTTCGCTTCGCTTTACATTAATTCTGGTGAGATATACGGGCTATGCTTTTTGAGTCCGCTCATGTGCCCCGTCGTGTAGATCTGCCACACTACACAATGTCGCGCCTCTAGGTAAGACGCCCGATATGACAGCATCATGGGCGGATCAATGGTTATACCGATCCCGGTCGCGTCGCTTGCGGCCTTTCTGCCTCTCGCGCATCACGAAATTCATTGGATCTGATCGCTGTCTGCCTCACGACGGGAAAGATGGTGTGACCGTGCAACTGCGCCGGGATTTGTGGTCCCGTGGCCTATGGTGCGCTAGATACGATACGCAACCCAGCGAATTCAACGTGGGCTACGGGCTAAGGCGATTGACTCTATCGGGCAGGCTCTTTGCCGCAACAGGTGCATCGCCTACTGGCGGAGGAAGGCTTCTCAAAAAAGACGAGCGGCAGGCCTGGTAAAACGGGCGAGAACCGGCAGCGCAGGGGAACACACCAGTCGCGCGACAGCCAAGGGCAAGCAATGGGAAGA
>JAFATF010000278.1 GCA_019244045.1 Acidobacteriota bacterium | reverse complement strand
TGATCACCAGAGCCCTCAGCTCGGCATTTGAAAGGGCATCGAGATCCGTGGGGCTTGGCATCCCTTCAATCAATCAGCAATGCCCGCCTTAGGGAATCCAAAAATCCCCGCTGCCACAGGTTTTGCCTCTGTTACTGAGATAGGTTCTTAGCTGCGGTTGGATCAGGTCTCCGCCGATGCGATCGACGGTGTAGCGTTTCTGCTCCGTCCTGACTATCCGCCAAAGTTAAGATTACGCTCTCCGTATGCCTCACCGAAGCCCCCAAATGGGGGCTCTGTCACAGATAAACTGAACGTGCAGAGATGGCATTCATTAATTATTAACAGAGGTAATGCTTAGAATAGCAGACGTTAACCCAAATGACATCCCGCATCCGTATAGATGCGATGGATAAATGTCACGAATTTCTGTCTTTAAAATAGCATTTGTATTTCGTGAAATTAGGTACTCCGTGATACCTACCGCTCGCAAAAATGGCCGCCCGCGGCAGGGTGTCGAAAACATTTCCGGGGTGGGGAGCAGAACATTGGCGAGCGAGGCCGGAGATTTGATTGAATTGATCGCTGGTGCCGCGATCAATCCGGATGGATGGTGTGACGTGCTCGCGCGTATGGCGGAGCTGATACCGGGAACGAAAATCATGCTGGCCGCGGGGGACGCGCAGGTAATAGGCAATGCCGGCTCGATTTATACCGGTTTCAGTGATTGGTCGATGCAAGCCTATGCCGATCATTTTTCAAAGGTAAATCCGTGGGCGCCGCATCTGATGCATCTACCGACTATGCTTGCAGCGGTGTCGGACGCGGTGCTGCCGTCGGCAGGCTTTCGCAGAACACCGAGTTTTATGAAGACTGGTTGATGCGAAGGCGAGATTAACCACGCCGCCGGGATCAAAATCTTTCACGAGCGCGACCGGCAGGCGGCAGTCCTTCTTCATTACGGGGACAGTATCGCCGAGCGCTATAATACCGAAATCAAGCCGCTGTTGCAGCAGCTAGCGCCGCTGCTCCGGATGGCGTTGGAGGTAAACCACCAACTTTCGCAAACGCTGCCGCATTCGGAAATGATTGCGGATCTGATCGAGGGGTTTCTCGCGCCGGCGTGTCTGGTGAATGAGCAGCGCAAAATGCTGCTTGCGAACAGCGCATTTATCATAGAAATCCGTAGCCGCCAATACATTGCCGGCGACCGGTCCGACCGGATCAAACCGGCCAATGCCAGCGATGAAAGGAAATTCGAGGACATGGTGCGTGGTGCAACGCGGCCGCACGACACGAGCCACGCTACGCAACCGCTGACGATGTTTCTGTCAGGTGAGGAGCAACCTCCTGCCTCGCTGACCGTCTTGGGGATAAGGGTGGGGGCAAAGTCTGGCTTCCCGTGGCTCTCCAATCCGCAGTCCTACGCTCTTGTGATCCTCGGCAATCCGGCCCTTCGGAGGCCAAACATTTCGCGGGATCTCGTCGCGAAATTCGCTCTGACCCGCGCGGAAATGCGGTTGCTCCAAATCGTTGGGGCCGGCGAAAGTCTCCGCAACGCCGCCGACCAGCTCGGGATCACGTACGAGACGGCGCGATCGCAGCTTAAGGCCATCTTCGGCAAAACCGATGTCCACCGCCAGGCCGAACTCGTCGCATTGATGGTGCGAATAGAAGGGTAAATCTTATTGCATGGGCAAATGGCCAAACCCTTGTTAAGTTAATCATTATTTGTAAATATTAATTATCGATAAAATTTTTATTCAGTTTACTCCGAATGGGGGGTGCCTCGAGCGGCGACTTCTACGACCCTATTTCCGGCAGTTGGTCGTTGGCAGGATCGGCGAATCCGTGCAAACGCAACGGCATGAGCACGGATCGAGCGGTCGCCACGCCGCACCCAATGGGTGAACAACCATTGGTAGAGTATGGCAAGGAGCGGTCGGTGATCGCCGACACGTTTGCCGGCCGGGTTCACATGGAGTGGGAGGCGGGCGAGCGGGCTGCGATGACCCCGCTTGGCCAGCTTCCGTTTTTTATTGAGTATCTGAA
>JAFATF010000689.1 GCA_019244045.1 Acidobacteriota bacterium | reverse complement strand
TCAACGTTGATTCGAGTCCTACCTGAGAGCATTTGCTTACGAACTGCCACAATGAAGACCTCACGGCATGGATTGAACTTTTGTCGAACGCAGGGTTGGTCGTCAAGCTCGCATAGAAATCATTCACCATGCATCTTGTTCGCGCCCTTACTCTCCTGCAGTGGCAGATCGGATCAGGTGCTTTACCGACTGCGAGTAACTCCCCAATACACCACAGAAACCAGAAGAAGAAATGGCAAGAAGGCCGGAACCGCATACTGCAAACCATCGACATAAAAGGTACTCATCGTGATCGCCAGCAATGACGCAATGCCCAGCCAATTGGAATAGGGAGAAAAAGCTAATTTCATGCGGAGAAAGGCAGCAGCTTGGGGAGGAAGGGTCCTGCGAAATCGGACATGGCTCAGTAAAATCAGCATCCAAACAAAGAACATGCCGGCGACGGCTACTCCGTAGAGCATGAGGAAGGCACGCTGAGGTGCAT
Source organism: Acidobacteriota bacterium (assembly GCA_019244045.1). GTDB lineage: Bacteria > Acidobacteriota > Terriglobia > Terriglobales > Acidobacteriaceae > Gp1-AA122. Next base: position 9,162 of record JAFATF010000689.1, on the reverse strand, counting down.
AGACGGCCAGCAGTATCGCCGCCACCATTCCCGCCGAGGAGAGGGCAAGCGCGCGATGTGGAACGCCATTCCTGCTTAACCGGGCTATCCAGAGCGGGGCATAGCCATCACGAGAAAGGGAAAAGAGCATCCGGGTGGTGAGGTAAAGATCTGTATTAGAGCTGGAGAGCGCAGCCGTGATCACCACTACATTCATGATGCTGGCAGCGTATGGAATTCCTACTTCGGAAAACGCCTTCACGAAAGGGCTCCCCAGAAGTCCGGCCTGTGAGCCGAGTCGGTTCCATGGAGTCATGGCCAGCATGGCGACGATCGCGAGGACGTAAAAGAAAATCAACCGATAGACAATGGTTTTCATAGCTCGGGGGATCGACTCCGCTGGGTTTACCGCCTCACCCGCGGTTACCGCGGTGACTTCCAATCCCATGTAACTGGTTAGGGCAAGAGTGAGTGCTAGCCAAACGCCCTTGAAGCGGAATGGTAAGAAAGGACCGTGCCCGAGTAAGTTGGCAAATCCCAATGCTGGCCTTGGGCCGATACCCACGATTAAGGCAAGCCCGATGACAATGAAGACAATAATTGCTATGACTTTGATCAACGCGAACCAATATTCGAATTCTCCAAAGCGCCCCACTTGCAAGGCGTTTACGGCGACCAGACCCAACGATGCGGTCGCCACCCAAAGCCACTGGGGGACCTGAGGAAACCAAAAGGCGAAGTAAATTGCTACTGCGGTGAGTTCTGCGCCGATGGCAATGATTTGCACGAAAGCGTAGGTCGCACGCACCACAAAGCCCGCCCATGCATTCAGGTAAGTTTCAGCGTAAACTCCGAAAGCTCCGGCAACGGGATGGACGACCGCCATTTCTGCAACCGCATAAGCAACCATCATGGCGATGGCGGCGCCGAGCAAGTAAGTTAGAATGACTCCGGGCCCCGCGAGTTGAATGGTGATGCTGCTGCCCAAGAAGAGACCAACGCCAATAGCACCGCCCAACGCCAGCATGCTGAGCTGCCTTTGGGTCAATCGGCGGTGAAGATTGGCGTTGCCCGACAAGGCCGGCTGGTCAGGCGCCGATGCGAGCGCACTTGCTGCGACGGGGTTCCGGCCCTTCATGCATTGCGACTCAATTCCGAGAGGGCATTGCCGAATCGACGTATCTCTTCTACCGTGTTGTAATGCACCAGCGACACGCGGACAACGCCGCTCCCTGGATTTAAGCCCAACCTTTTCATTAAGCGTGGAGAATACATATGCCCGTCGCGAACTCCGATTCCTGCACGGGCCAGTGTCTCGGTAACGACCGCCGGCTGAGCCCTTCCGAGGTTGAAGCAAAAGGTCGGAACGCGCTCTTGAAGTTGCGCCTCTCGAGTCACTCCGTAGATCGTTGCACCGAGTATCTGCAAGACGCGCAACAACTCCAGTGACAAAGAACGTTCATACGCCTGCACTGCTTTCATGGCAGTCACAAGAATCCTGCGTCGGGAAGACTCGGGGCGAAGGCGCGACTCTTCTGCCAACGATGAACCAAGCTTTTCCAAATAGCGCACCGCGCCGTCAAAACCGGCCACGTTCTCATATATAAAGGTTCCGGCTTCGATCTTTTCAGGGGGTTCGTCGGGGATAAACTCTTCCCGGAATGTAGGCAGACTCTTCAAGAGTGCGCGGCGTCCCCAAAGAAAACCCATATGCGGTGCAAAGATCTTGTAGCCCGAACAAACGAGATAATCGCAATCCCAAGCTTGTACATCAATTGGACCGTGCGGACCATAGTGAACGCAATCGAGGAAAATTTCCGCGCCGACGGTATGCGCCAGCTTGCCAGCCGCTTTCACGTCGACGACGGATCCAAGGGCGTTAGAAGTCACCGTGCACGCCACCAACCGGGTTCGTGGGGAGAGGAGTTTCTCTAAATCCTCGGCATGTAGGTTGCCGTCGTCCCTCATTCTCCACCACGCGAACTTAGCACCGTTCTTCTCCAAAGCCAGCCAGGTGGCGACGTTGGCTTCGTGATCCATGTCCGTAACGATGATTTCGTTGCGCTGGTTCAGAGTTTGTCCGATGGCCAAGCTGATCAAACGAATAAACGAGGTGGCATTCATGCCAAACGCGATTTCGCTCGCGTCTTCAGCGTTTATGAGTATTGCCGCGCTTTCACGCGCGCGCGCAATCGTTGCGTCCACGGCAACCGTTTTTGGATAACGTCCACCGCGCTGTACATTGTTCTCAATCAGGTGCCGGGTTACTGCGTCCAAAACCAATTGTGGAATCTGTGCTCCGGCGGCGTTATCAAAGAAAACAAAGTCTTCCTTTTTGAGCGCAGGAAAGCAATCGCGAACGGTAGCAAGGGGAAAAGGTATACCCATGGTTCCCGCATCGGTCAAGGGAAACATATTCATCTAAAAATTCCTTTGTTAGGCTCTTGGTTTTGACCTGCCACCATACTACTGAAATACGATCAGTATGCAATACCTCGTCTCTATCTGGTCGCGAATTCTGCCCAGTCATCCAAAAACGTGTTTGACATAGTTTCCTCGCTCAGGAACAATGGGCTGTCCTGTGAAGAAGTCAGTTCGGCCAAAGCATGCGGCGCGGCAACGGAAATTTCGTTTTTTCCGGCGGGTTCCTCTCGGGAACTCATTTCCGCGCACCGAACTCCGTGCCGGCTACCCTCAGCGAAAAGGTGTACGCGGGGTTTAAGCGCGATATTGTGCACGGGGTTTTCCAGCCGGGCGAATCTCTGAGCGAAAAAGACTTGGCCAGGCGCTATGGGACCAGCCGCACTCCAGTGCGGGAAGCGGCGGTACGTTTGCAAAAAGACAGGTTGCTGCGCATCGTGCCCAACCGTGGCTACTTCGTCGCCCAAATAACCTTGCAAGTTCTCAATGATATCTACGAGTTTCGCACGGCAGTGGAATGCGCTTCGGCCGAGCTGGCTGCCGTTAAGGGGGCCTCTTCCCAGGTAATCAAAGAGTTGGGCAACCTTGCTCAGGTAAGCTGCCGTCCGGACGATCGCGGCGGTTGCGTTCGTTTTATCGAGGCAGACACTGCATTCCATCTGGGAATCGCATCATTAACCAGAAATCAGATGCTTTACCAAGCGGTAAATGACGCTCGCAGCCAGATGGAACGCATCATGTTAGCGGCCATCGATATCCACTATTTCGGCGAAGTACCCAAACGCGAACATCTCGACATTCTCTGTGCCATTAAAGACCGGGATCCTGAGCGCGCCCACCAAACGATGCACGACCACATCATGCAGTCGAAGGACAAGGTGTTGGGCATCGCAGTAGTCGTGCCAGCGCACTTCGCGCGCGGCTAGCCTTCATTCCACGATGGCTTACATATTCGTGTGCAATGGTCCTGTGTGCTTGTGAGTGGTAGGGTAAAGATCGCTGTATACATTGGAAATACCGTTGACATGTATTCTGTCCAAGTAGTAGCATGCGCCGCAACTCACCTAAATGTGGGAGGCTGCCGTGCTCCAGGTACGTCTTACGCGGTCCCTTTTGGCAGCTGTGTATCTGGTCCTCACTTGTGGGCCGTTTGCCAGCGCCCAGTTTTTTCCTGGTCGGATCACCGGAACCGTGCGAGATGCGCAGGGTGCGGCGGTGGCAGGAGCGACGCTTAAGCTCTCGAATGTAGCCACCGGGCAAGAGCGGGCCAGCAGCAGTGACGAGAGCGGTAACTTCAATTTCCCAGAATTGCCGATCGGCACATTCCAGTTGACCCTCAGCAAGGAGGGTTTTGGCACCAAGGTGGTCAGAGACATCGTCACTTCTCAAGGCCAGGTGAATACTCTGAACCCTGTGCTGGCGGTTGGCACTGTCACTTCGGAAGTCGAGGTGACTTCTCAATTGGCCCTGATTCAGACAGAAACTAATCAATCCGGCGGCCAGCTAACCGCAGAACAGGTGCAAGCGCTTCCCATCGGCAACAGCGACTACACGCGCCTTGCACTGGTGCTTCCCGGAGTCACCCAAAACAGCAACTTCGCTTTCGCGCAGTACACAATCAACGGTTCGCGTGCGCGATCGAATGGTTTCAATATAGACGGTGTTTCCGACACAGATCCTTCCACCTATCTTCCTTCCATCAATGAAGGCGGCAATTCCGCGACGGCGGCAACTCGCCTCCCGCTCGATGCGATCGAGGAAGTTACGGTGAGCGCGAATGGAGGAGCGGAAAGCGGGCAGAACTCCGGCAGCGTGATGAACGTTAATATCCGCAGCGGAACCAATCATTTGCACGGGTCGGTTTACGAACTTCATCGTGACGCGGCACTGGACGCAGCCAACTATTTCGAAAACCTTGCCAGAGTGCCAAAGGCACCTTTTGTGTGGAATGAGTTCGGCGGAGCGGTAGGTGGGCCGATCAAGGTTCCGCATGTGTACGACGGCGAAAATCGGACGTTCTTCTTTGCCGGTTACGACGGCAGCCGCCTGCGACTCGGCACCACGCTGCACGGAAACGCGCCGACCGCCGCCCAAATTGCTCAAGCCACTGCTCTCGTCAGGTCGCAAAACATTCCCGCCAACCAGCTGGGGCTAAACATTCTGGGTCTCTACTCCTCACTGGGACTCTCAGGTCCATTCGTCGTGGATAATCGCGGACAGCAAACTCCCAATAGCGGCGTGCTTAAAATCGATCACACTATTTCCAACTCCGACTCGCTCTCGGCGCGGTACCTTCACGGCAACGGTGAAGACGAATTTCCCGGTGGCGGTCCCGGTCCTGGCGGCGGCTCACAGTTGAATCCCTGGTTTGGTGTTACCCCCACGGTCGCCGACAACTTCGCGATAAGCGAAATCCACATCTTCAATCCCGCGCTGGTCAATACTTTGCGCCTAGGATGGAACCGCTTCAGCCAATTCCAGAAAGGCCGGGACGCAAGTGTTAACCCCTCTACCATTGGCTTCAACACGGGGGTAAGCCCAACTAGCTACGGTATACCGGAAATTGACATTGGCAATACATCTCCCGATGGATTTTCGAATCTGGGCTTGCAATACGGTGCAGGCGGTCGCGTAGCAACCAGCTACCAGATCGCTGAAGAGGTCAGTTGGACCCGCGGCCCGCATGCCATGCAGTTCGGCCTTAATTTTCTGCACAACTATTCCGATTACACCATTGCCGGATCCCGCGGCATTTTTTCCTTCACCGGTTCACAACTCGGCGACAAGGTAACATCGGATGGAGGGCTCGCGGCTCTCGTCGACCTAATTGCAGGGCTACCTACGCCCGGTTCGGGGCTTACCCAGATCACCCGCGTTGGCAGTAATCGTGCCAACATCGATCAGAACATCATCAGCGGCTTCGGCATCGACACCTTCAAAGTCACTCCCCGTTTTACCCTGGTGGCTGGGGTGCGCTACGACTTCTTCACCACCGTCCATGAAGATCAAGGCCGCTTTTCAGTTTTCGACCCCAACCTGGGCTTGATCGAAGCCTCTCGATTGCCCGGGGGCAACATCTATAACGCTCCGACAGGTAACTTCGGCCCACGCGTATCCCTCTCCTGGGTGCCACCGTTTGCATTCATACCCGGCCGACAGACAGTTTTCCGTGCTGGATTTGGGATTTATTACGACACCATCCCACTGAACAACTTCGAAGAGGGACTCGCGCAAAATCCGATTGGTCCAACCGCCGGATTTACCATTGTTCCCAACGCTCCGATTCCGTTTGGCGTGGGCCTGCCTATTTTTGGCACGGGCGCTCCGCAACCGCCATTCAACATCGCCAATATACAGCGCAACCTGAAGACCCCCAACACACAAGAGTGGAATGCGAATCTTCAGCAGGAACTCGGTGACAAAGTTGTTTTGCAGATTGGCTACGTGGGAAATCACAGTGTCCATCAATTGCAGCTTCTGGACATCAACCAGCCGCCTCTCGGAGCGGGGTACGCACCCGGCTGCGCGAATCCGCCCAGCTTTATCTGCGAGCAGGCGGCCCGCCCCTTCAACGCGAAGTTTCCCACCCTGTCGCAGATCAACACTATTTCATCAAATGGATTTGCCACCTACAACTCCCTCCAGGTTTCATTACGGTCGAACGACTTTCACGGTTTGACAACGCAGGTTGGGTTTACCTGGTCGCACAACCTGGACACAGCTTCGGAAGTAGAGGACTTCTTCGGCACCAGCGGTTATGTCCCTCAAGATTCAACCAATCTGAAGGGCAGTTATGGCAACTCGGAATTCGATCAGCGTCGCGCCTTGCTAATTACATATGTGTATAGGATTCCTACACCGAAGACGGGAAGCAAACTGGCCTATGTCGGCAAGGACTGGCAACTTTCCGGAACGACCACTTTGCGCGATGGCTTGGCTGCGCCGCTGCTAACTTTTGGGGACGAAAGCGGCGTCGGCAATTTCCACGAGCGCTACAACTGCGTTGCTCCCATTCATTACCAACTCAAGGACTTTTCACAACCGTATGCCTCCGTCAGTTCGTTTGCCAAGCCTGCGCCGGGTACCTGGGGGAACTGCCCGCGCGATCCACTGGTCGCGCCTGGGTTGAATGCCTGGGATATCTCCATCCAAAGAACCTTCAAGATCGGGGAACGCTACGGATTTGAATTCCGCGCCAGCTTGTTCAATGCGTTCAATCATCCTAATTTTGCCGAGCCCTCGCCCTCGCTGAATACCATCATTACCGCTTCCGCCGACGATGGCAGCTTTGATTCGCACTTTGGTGTGGGCGGCCCCCGCAATATCCAGTTCATGGGCAAATTCACTTGGTAAAGCTTGAGGATGAATGATCGAGTTGGCCGCTTTGACGAGATACACATTTTTCGTGATGGACAAGATAAGTCGAAGGCAAGTTTGCAGTGCTCCCCTGTGCCTGGCGATCGCTCTATTTTTGCCTGCCTCCTCGCTGGCAATTCCGAAAGCGACCCCCCCGGGACCGATCAGCATTTCGGTAGATGCAACCCAGGTCTCGCAACGCATTCTTCACGCCCGGCTGGTGTTTCCGGTAAATGCCGGGCCCCTCACCTTGTTTTATCCGAAGTGGATGCCGGCCGATCACTCGCCCGATGGGCCTGTCTGGAATCTGGCGGGCCTTAAGTTTCATTCCGCCACTCGCGAGATTCCCTGGCAGCAAGACCCGGTGGATATGTATGCTTTCAATGTTGTTGTGCCCCCGGCAACAACTTCCCTCGAAGCCTCCTTAGATTTCCTGATCTCAGCTCCGGGTCCGACAATCGATTTCAGTGCCTCGGGCGCAGCGAATTTATTCGTTCTTATGTGGAATCAGGTAGTCCTGTACCCCAAAGGGTATGCGGTTGCCAATCTGATCTTTCATCCTTCGCTAAAATTGCCCACCGGATGGAAATTTAGCACATCCTTGCCGGTAAGCAGTCAATCTGCAGAAGCTATCTTATTCGCGCCCGTTCCACTGGATCTGCTGGTAGATTCGCCGGTGCAGTCGGGGGAGTACATGCGCGTTTTTCCGCTCAATCCCGGCGGCACTCCCCCTCAAGAACTGGATGTAGTTTCCGATGATGCCTGGGCGCTCGATGTTCCGCCCGAATTAATCGAGCATTACAAACGCCTCGTCGCCGAAGCCAGTGCTCTCTACAAGTCGCATCACTTTCGCGATTATCATTTCCTGCTGACTCTCAGCGACAACATCATGGGCCTGGGGCAGGAACATCACGAAAGCAGCGACGACCGGGTTCGCCAGCACAGTCTGGTTGATCCTAACGAGCGCCTGCTTATGGCCGGACTTTTTCCCCACGAGTTCACGCATTCGTGGAACGGGCAATATCGTCGCCCGGAAGGGTTGGCCACTCCGGACTTTCAGCAGCCGATGAAAGGAGAGCTTTTGTGGGTTTATGAAGGCTTGACCGATTACCTGGGTGTCGTCCTCACGGCGCGCAGCGGTTTGCTGACGCCGGAGCAATCGCGCGAGCAGATCGCACTGACAGCTTCCACTATGGAGCACCGGGCGGGCCGGCGCTGGCGTTCGCTGCAAAATAGCGCCAATGCCGCCCAGATTCTTTACTTCAGTGTTCCGCAGTGGACGTCCTATCGGCGCGGAACCGATTTCTACCCTGAGTCGATTCTGATCTGGCTCGAGGTGGACACGATTATCCGCCGGCTCACGGGCAATCGCAAGTCGATGGACGATTTCTGTCAATCCTTCTATGGCGGACGGGATGGCCAGCCCGTCATAAGAACCTACACCTTTGAGGACCTAGCCTTGACCTTGAACGGCATCGCTGCCTACGACTGGCCATCGTTCTTCCGCACCCGACTGGATTCCACCCAGCTTGAAGCGCCTCTTGGCGGAATTGAGGGAGGCGGCTGGCGATTGCTCTACAACGACAAGCCCAACGAAATTCTCTCCGCCCGGGAGGCTTCAGGAGAGGGGGACTTTACTTCTTCCATTGGCCTGCTTGTAAACCACGATGCTTTGGTTGTTGACACCATACCCGGCATGTTGGCGTTCGAGAGCGGACTAAGTCCGTATCTGAAGCTCAGTGGCGTGAATGGTCGCGAGTTTTCCGTAGATAGACTAAGGCGCGCAATTCAAGACGCAAAGATAAATACCCTACCCATAGAAGTGCAAGCCATAAACGCCGGTAAGCTCGAGTCGCACAAAATCAGTTACCACGGGGGCAATCGATTTCCACATCTGGAGCGCGTAGAGGACAAATCCGATTATCTTGATGAAATTCTCAAACCTCTGACAGCCGCCAACAGCAATTAGCAGAGAGGAGAGAAGTGCAGTCTGCCAAACATGGTACAGACAACGAGCCCTACGGGTCGTCGTTAGCAATGGGTGTTTCCTGATTCAGCACCGCAACCCAGCGCCGCCGGCGCTTGATCCAGGTAGTGCTCTCTACTACGGCTCCTACCGGGAAAATCTTGCCGGCTTCTTCGCCTAAGCGCAGCGCTTTGTAATAAAGGATGACGGTGGTGGCATTGGGCATGAATCCTTCGATGGGGCCAAGTTCATAGCGCGAGATCGTACGCTGGTTCATGGTCGCCAAGTAGTCCGGTTGGAGGACTATTCCAGATTGAAAAATCATGATGGCATCGGCGGGTACGAGTTCCTCAAATACCTTCGCATTGCGGTTCTGCGCAGCCTTCCACACGCGTTCTTCCAGGCGGATGACGTCCTTGATAGTCTTGAGGACGGAGCCG
>JAFATF010000654.1 GCA_019244045.1 Acidobacteriota bacterium | reverse complement strand
GGAAGGATTCCGGCGACATGTCCATCTGTCGCTGGCCGGCAAGATCTCGACGACAAGTGACAATTTAAGAAAAAGCCATGTCGACGCAAAGTAACTCAAACGTGTTCGAGATGGAAGGAAAGTATCTGGTCAGCGATCAGGTATACTGTCGCTACCGAGTCTCCGCGCGTACACATGTCTCCTTCTATCACTAACGCAGCCATAAGCCTTAAGTCTCAGATACGATAATGACAACGGTCCGTTCACGCTGGTCGCGGCACCAGGATGTGAAAGACGAGAAAACGACCGCTTCATAAAGACGATCTTTCGGACATCAGCTGAGAGTGCACTCCCCCTCCGCAACGCGCGTGCGGCGGTCAAATCCAAAACCTACGTTACTTCACAATCAGGCCACGTAATCGTCGACCATTGTTTCTTCGTCGCGGTCTACAGATTTTGGTAAAAGCGAGCACAAAATAATACAGTTTTTAGGACAGCTTTCATGAACGAGACGCCACTATGGACCAGTCGTGTACGGGATGTTATTGCTAGGAATAGTGCCCGACAAGCTAGTCAACACCACAGTTGAGACACGCAACATGCGATGAGTCGAGGTGTGAGTCTCGAATTTTCTATCGCATGTAGCAGGCATGCTCAAGATTCTCTCGCACTCAGAGATAACAGTTAAGACGTCGATTAACAGTAGATGTTAAGTGTCTCGTTTTCGCGCGAGCTACTGCGCAAGGCACTGGTGATCTGATTGCATGTTCTGAGCGCAATTGGGCGTTGGCCGCCGCATAGATTTTATCGATCTTTGTTCATTAATTGATTGGCATCTATCCGAATGTACGTGCCATGCGCTCACGAACCCAGATGGAGGAATGTATGAAGAGGATGTTCCGCAAGGCCGGATTTGTGCACGCGCTCCTAATCGTCGTGGCCTTGGCGAGCGGTGTCGCACTAGGACAGGGTATTGTCACTGGCTCAATTTCCGGTACGTTAAGCGACCCTCAGAGCGCGGTTGTACCTGGAGCCACGGTTCGGGCTACCCAGCTCGAAACCAATCGCGTATTCACGAGCACCAGTTCCGGCGCTGGCGTGTTTCAGTTATCGTCACTCCCCCCCGGACACTACAATGTGGTCATTGAGTCCAAGGGATTTTCCAACCACACTGCAGGCAATGTCGAAGTAGTCGTGGGCAAGGACACTAGTTTGGGCGCTATCACCTTGAACGTGGGTGCGTCTACCGAAACAGTAACTGTTCAGGAATCTGCTCCGCTAATCGAAAGCACGAGTGACCAAATTTCGCAAACCTTTGAGAATAAGCAAGTGGCAGACGTTCCCCTGGGGAACGGATACGACTCCTTTGTTTTGTTTGCGCCAGGCGTAGCAACGGCCGGGAGTGGAGGTTTCAGCAACAACAACGGTGCTGAGCTGTCGATCAATGGGCAACGTGCTCGTTCGAACAATTATCAGTTGGACGGTCAAAACAATAACGATAATACTATCGGTGGCCCCTCAATCTTCTTTGGCAATCAGGACACGGTTGCGGAACTGCAGGTAATTCAGAACTTCGACGCGGAATACGGCCGAAATATCGGCGGCGTTGTTAATTACATTACCAAGGCGGGTACGAACGCATTCCACGGCACTGCATATGAATTTTGGCAGGGAGATCGTTTTGACTCATTGCAGAACCAGGAGAAAAACCCGTTGCTCGGTTTCTGCTCGCCCGGCCAGAATCCCGCGACTGCCGGTTGCAAACAGGCGGTTGTCCCTCGGTACGTACAGAACCAGTGGGGTGGAACCATCGGCGGCCCTGTCAAACGCGACAAGGTCTGGTTTTTCGCGTCCAGCAATTTTCAACGCAATCGCGCCGCCGGCGCACCTTTTTCCTCATCAGCCTCGCTGACGCCAACGACGACAGGCATTCAACAACTTCAGGCGGCTTTTCCCAGCAATCCCGCAGTTACGGAACTAGCGCAGTTCGGCCCTGCTACTGTGAAACTCGGAAATCCAGCCTTTAGTAATATTCAGAACGTCAATGTCACTGCCAATGGCATTACCGTGCCCATCCAGATGGGGACGCTGACTCGTTTGCTGTCCCAGCCTTTCAATGATTACGAGGCGACTGGTCGAGTTGACACCCAGATCACCAATAAAGACCGATTCTATGGGCGCTACATTTTTCAACAAAACGTCTTTACGAATCAGACCTTCTTTGGCCCGGCCCCTATTGCCCAAGGACAAATCGTCAATGTGCCCGGGCGCAGTCAACAAATCGGATTGGATTTAACCCACACCTTCACGCCCGAATTTTTAAATCAGGTGCGCTTCAGCTATTCTCGGTCGCGCTCCGCATTCGAGGGCGGTGCATTTGGGAACTGCGTGCTGGCCACCATCGGCTCTTGTTCGCCAGATATCACGATTTTAGATCCTACCGTGCTCGGTGTCGGTCAGAGCTTTGCCTTTCCCCAGGGTCGCATCATCAACGTTTATCAGCTGCAGGACAATGCTTCGATGGTGCATGGCAAACACGTAATGAAGTGGGGCGGAGAGTACCAGAGGCAACGCTCACCGAATTACGGGCTATTCGAAATAAACGGGGTCTTGACTTACCAGGACTTCAATTCTTTCATTGCGAACACCCCGCTTCAAACACAAGTGGCGTACGGTCAGCCTGTCTTGAGCTTCAAGGAAAATGACTTTGCGTTGTACTTTCAAGACGATTGGCGAGCTAAGGAAAATCTGACTGTCAACCTTGGGCTGCGGTGGGAGTTTTTTCAACAGGCCAGCAACTTGCTGCATGATGAAAGCGTTGCTCAACAGACCGGGCCCCATGCCCTTTGGGATAAGGCCCTACCCCTCGGCCTGACTACCGTCCCCAAACTTCCGAACCACTATCGGAACTTTGGTCCGGTAATCGGGTTCGCTTGGACGCCGCGAATACTGCCCGGCCTGTTTGGCAATGACAAGACTGTGATTCGCGGCGGCTTCCGTATTGCCTATGAATTTGCTTATTACAACCTCGCGACCAATGTGCAAGGCACCTCACCATTCACCAACCTGGCAACTATCCCTACTGCTTCTGGCTCAGGTGCCGCGGGTTTGCCAAATATCTCCAATCTCGATGGTGCCAACATTGCCTCCGCCCTGTTTCCACTTGCCCCTAAAGGGAATCCAGGGTTCGCGACTGAGCTGCAATTCGGCAACAACTTCCGAAACCCCTATTCCCAACAATGGAATTTGGGAGTGCAGCGTCAAATCGCAGGGAAAATCGCGGCAGAACTACGCTATGTCGGCAATCACGACATCGGCAACTTTCAGGAAATCAATGGTAACCCGGATGTGTTACCGTTGGTCAACAACGGTTTTGCCAATCTGATTCCGCCCGGCCTCCGACCTTGCACAACTCCCAACACCCCGGGTACCACGGGTACCGATCAGTTTGGGAACCCAGTCGGATACGCCAACTGCAATTTCAGTCGTGTGATCAAGTACGCCAACACTGGCTACTCGATTTACCACGGCTTGCAAAGCCAACTGCGCTTACAGAACTGGCATGGCTTTACCGGGCAAGCCTCCTATACCTTTAGTAAGACAATCGACAATGCTTCGGAAGCATTCTCAACCAACGCTGGGACGGTTTTTGCACTCGCACAGAATCCTTTTGACATCAGTCGAGCGGAACGGGCAGTAAGCAATTACGACTTTCCGCACGTCTTCGGTCTGCTCTGGGTCTATGACTTGCCCTTTCGTGACACTCAGAAAGGCTTTCTCGGACATTTAATAGGTGGTTGGGAGATCAATGGTACCTATCGTTACACAAGCGGGCAGCCATGGACGGTTGAGCAGAATGCCGGGCAGGGATTGTGCGATCCAGCCAACTTCACCGGTGGCGCTCTCGATACCTGCCGTCCAATCCTGAACAGCGCCAGCGCTCCGTTTAACGCGGTTGGTCAGTGCATGAATCCGGCTGCCCCGGACTGTGGAATCGTCAGCGTGAATAACGGCGGCAGCCCCATCGCTCTGAGCCAGGTGCACTGGATCATTAACGACGTGAACGCGGCGAAGTTCTTCGGGTCACCTTTCTTGGGTGTCGGACGAAACACCGAGCGCGGACAGCCGATCAGCACCGTGAACTTTGCCGTGTTCAAGAACACACGAGTGACCGAGCGCCTTACCTTACAATTTCAAGCTGAAGCGTTCAACTTGCTGAATCAACAGTGGTTAGGTATTCCCATTCAAAACGTAAACAATGCTGCCAACGTTGTAAAGGGAGTCAACCAGTTTGGAAGTCTCGCGTTCAACAACAACGGGGGTGACACCTTTGCCGGCAACATCATCACTGATGGGATCGGCAGGCGGAGATTGCAATTCGGAGCTAAGCTAATTTTTTGACGCACTTGCAGACGATGAGGAGGAGCGGCTTGCTCTTCCTCAATTCCTGAGGGCTCGCCAGCGATTCAGACCATCATAAACTGCTACGCGGCGATGCTGAGTCCAGGCTTTGAACGCTTTGCAATGCAGTCACTCGAAATCCCGCCCCACGATGCGAGGTCGATGAGACGTTAAGATAATTAGATGAGCGATACGCGAACTTTAAGAGTGGTGGGTGAGGAGAGAATCGGATTCGACATCATCAGTTGACGAGAACCTGGCAGTAGTAGCCAAGCTGGCGATCATCATCGATACCTTGCTACTCTC
>JAFATF010000254.1 GCA_019244045.1 Acidobacteriota bacterium | reverse complement strand
GAGCTCTCCGACATGCAGCGCGACCTCGTCTCGATGCTGCATCAGAAGAGCCGGCTCGCAGCGCTCGGCATGGCGGTCTCGAAGATCAACCACGATCTGCGCAACCTGCTCGCCTCCTCGCAGCTGTTGTCCGACCAGCTCGCCAGCGTGCCGGATCCGCGGGTGCAGCGCTTTGCGCCAAAGCTGATGCGCTCGCTGGAGCGTGCCATCGCCTTCTGCCAGTCGACGCTGTCCTATGGCCGCGCCCAGGAGGCCGCGCCGGACCGCCGCATGGTGCTGCTCGAGCCCGTCGTCGCCGAGGTGCGCGAGACCGCGGGGCTCGCGACCGACGCCTCGATCACCTGGATCAGCGCGATCGAGCGCGGCCTGAAGGTGGACGCCGATCCCGACCACCTGTTCCGCGTGCTGCTCAACCTCGTCCGCAACGCTGCGCAGGCGCTGGAAACCCGACCCTCCGGCGATTCCGGCATCCAGCAGATCCGCCTCAGCGGCCGGCGCGAGGGTGCGGTGGCGATCTTGGAGGTGGCGGATACCGGCCCCGGCGTGCCGGTCAAGGCGCGCGAGCATTTGTTCGAGGCGTTCCAGAGCTCCGGCCGGCCCGGCGGCAGCGGGCTTGGGCTCGCGATCGCCGCCGAGCTCATTCGCGCCCATGGCGGCGACATCCACCTGGTCGAAGGCACCATCGGCGCCACCTTCCGGATCGTGATGCCGGACCGGCCGGTCGAGCTGCAGAGCGTCCGGAAAGAGCGCGCAACGGCCTAACCTCTCCCCAACGTCGTCATTCCGGGGCGAGGCCAACGGGCCGGCCTTCCGGCCCATCGGGCTCGAACTCCGAATCCAGAGGTTGTAACCCGCGATGCCCCGACGCACGCTGCCTGTGCTCCCCTCCCCCTTGCGGGGCCCTGGCGGGGAGGGGTCGGGGGTGGGGGTCCCCAGCATCGGGTTTCCGCATGGACCGCACCTCTCGCCCCATCCGCAAATCGCTCATCGGCCGCCCGTTTCGGACCTTGCCAAGCGCCATCGGAGCGGGTAGCTAGAGCGCTCTTTCGCCGGTCTCCGATCCCCTGGACGGAACGCCGCCGGGCCTCTCGCCCGGCACCGCAAGCGAAACACGCGCCCGTAGCTCAGCTGGATAGAGCATCAGACTACGAATCTGAGGGTCGGACGTTCGAATCGTTCCGGGCGCGCCATTTGCGTAGAAACCACGAACATTTCCGTTCTCGGTCTGTTTGCCGGCAATGGCGGCCTGGAGAATATCCTTGCTGCCAACAATCCGGATAGCCCGGTCATCGACCACGACCGCGTCGATGATCGAACGGATGTAGGCCTTGCGGGTGTTCATGTCGCCCGTGTCCAGCTTGTCGTTCATGAGCCTCGAAGGCGTCGATCTTCTGATGGTGGCCGCCGTGCCGCACTGGGCCCGGCATGGTCGAGAGCGGCTTTGGCTCGCTCCCGTTGGGATTTCAGAGCCGCGGTGCGTTCCCGCAAGATATCGTCCAACTCGACGACACCGTCCTCGATCGAGCGATAAAGCCGCTTCAGGCGATCCTCGGCATCGGTCAGCTCCTTGCTCGCGGCCACGCCGGATGAGGGGCGGTTACAGCATCGGAAGCGCGGCGTGCCGGCGTCGTGACTGCCGCGGACCTCGCACTCATGGAGCGCGAGCTGAAGGACGCGCAAAAGAAGGCCGTCGACGTCGAAGTATCCTATGGGCAAGATCTGCTCGGTCTGGCAATTGCCGCGCGGGTACGTATGAGAGCTGCTCGGCAGGCAGGCCATCGCTCGATATCTCGCGGATAATCATCCAGTCATCCAGTGATTGCGAAGGAATTGAGGTTTCCGCGACCCGGGTTTGAGCCTCTGAAGAAGACGTCTCGCCGCAGGAGAGCGGATGACTTGAAGGACGTCCTCGTCAGGTAGATAAGCCGTCAGCTATCTAATTGCACGAGTGCAGGAGCTTCGATAGCACCTACACGATAAGCGACTAAGCGCAAGGAGGGGGAATGGAGGATGACCCCTAGCCAAACCCGAAACACTCCGGCGTCATTCGCGGATGGAGCGACCGCCCGGTACCTTACAAGCGCTAACAATCAGGGACTCTTGAGCAAGCTCGTTGGCTTCTGGGCTTCATCCCAGTTTTCCTGAGTGGCGACGTAGGCGTGGTCTCCTACTTTTCTGGCGATAGAAAAGAATACCGACTTGTCGCTATTGCGCGACAGCACCGCAATCATTGTTGAGCAAGCAACGTTTTCGTCCATACAGCCGGTGCATCGGGTTTCGAGACTATCGAGCTTGCAATGTTCCGATCCCTGAGCGTCTACCGCAATTTCATATTGATGACCCGAGATAACGCCAGTTGCTTTTCTACCGCTCGACAGGCCAAGACAACCGATGAACGGTATAGTTGACGAATTCCAGCGGTCGCCGCCAACGCCTTCCTTGCCGCAGAGCAGATCTCCTATGTTGCTGTATAAGCCCATGCCAGGCACTGAAGGTAGCGCTGGCTGCGCATCGACGCTGATAAGTGTGCCGAATAGCATCGCCATTGTGGATAACGCGCACATGCGAGCACAGCCGGAAAAATTTGGCACTAGCCGGGCGATGCCTTTTAAGGGGTGACGGCGTCTTCGCTTATGTGAAAGCTTAAGAAGCTGCGTGAACATGGTCGCCTCAGCTAACTCAACAAATGGATGGGTTATCGATGAGCCTGAGAAACCGGCACGAATGGCAGCCGGTACGTGCCGTGGATTCGGAGCCCGGCGTGATCTTACGACTTGCCATCCGCGCGACAACCCTCAATTGTGTTGCGTGTCGCGAGGAGGTTAACCATTGGTGGATTGCGAAAGGGCATTCAGCTGATATTAGCCAGAGGCTGCCCTGTCGCGCTCTTTCACCAGCCGGCCACCTGGCAGATGTGAGCAGAACGACTTCCTCGCTTTTCGTTGACAGCGCGCTGATGCGCGAGGCCGGCGGGCCGTTCGCATGTGCGTTGATATTTGACACGATCGCAGAAGTCGCCCCAAAGGTTAAGGCCTCCGCCCCAGATTGAGCGCGTAGAGCGGGAGGCATTTGAACTTTCGCGTTGATAAACCCTGCTGTCGCGACCTGTTCTCACGCGGACGACATTCTTGAGCCACTCCGGCACTACCGCAAAGTTGTCTGATGAAGAAGATTAGTTTCGTTTGTCGAGCCGAAACCCACGATAGCTCGCCAAAGTTGCAACACGCGATAGCTCGCCAAAATTGCGAGAAAGAAAGATGCAAGTTTCGTTTGCGTTTGCGACAAAGTGACGCTAGCTTTGTTGCCGACTCGACAAACTTGAGTTCGCTTGCAAGTGTGCGCGCGCTTCCTGCGATAAACGCTCACGTCGCTCAACCGGCGCTTTTCCTTCCGAGAGGAAAAGGGGGGCTCGGTACCAAGCGTCATTCAGTCGTTTCTCCAACACTGGGTAGCCTTTTCGGTCCTGATCCCTGATGGCAGTAGCCGCGACGCGAAGCGGCGTAATCGTACTACTTCTAGGCTGTCTTGCCCATCATCGGATGGAGTTGCCTGTTTGCGTCTTAATCTGGCGTGTACGCGTCACTATGGGGGGCACGGGGTTGACGCCGAACTACGAGGAAATGGCGGGAAAGGAGCGGGCAGTTCATCTCGCTGAGTCAGCTAAATTCAGGCCTCGCGGCAGCAATTTTGGTCTTTTCCGTTCTTTGAAGCGCAAACGTCTTGCGTTTTGGAATCTTAAGTCAGCCCGGTGGGCGACAGGTGCAATGCGCCCGTCGGCGATCGGTCCGGCGCGACGTTCCGTCGGCATGATTCTTAAGACGGCGCCGATGCTGACGCTGTTGACGAGCGCTGTTGCACAAGTCCCACGACCTTCTCTCGAGGTTATTCAGGCGTCTATTCCGCAGTTGCTCTATCAACGAACCTTACCGGCGCCAAACCGCTCTCCCAACCTTGGCGCCAGCCAATCCGGCAATGCTGGATTGACTCTCAGCTCCGATGGAGCGCGCTTAGCTGCCTATGTGCTCGATGGACTCCAGATCATGACCTGGAGTCCAGATGGAACATACAAACGGGCTATCCCACGTTACACGAGCTTTGGTCTCGACGCGTATGTCCTGAAATTTATTGCCGGTCACCACCTACTGATCACCAGTCCTGCCGCAGAAACAAATGATCCGGAGGCATGGCGCAAGATAGAAGACATTGCGTTCTCCGTGATGGACCCCGAAACTGGGAAGGTCCTGCACAACGTCCCAGGTCCCAATCCGGGTCATCGGGCGAACGAAAACGTCGCTGTCGATATGACAGTGTCGCCTGATGAGCACTTTGTTGCCGTGATATTCCGCGGCTTCACTCGTGGTCGGGTCGCAGTCTTTTCGACTGATGACTGGCACCAGGTGAGCGCCCTTGATCTTCACAACGGCGACAAAGGCGACGATCTCGATCCCTTAGCCATTGCATTCTCCCCAGACAACAGGACACTGGCAATCGCCCACGGCCTATTCGGACGCATCAAACTGTACGAGGTTGGATCCTGGAAGCTGGTACGAACGATAACGACCTTTCCGGAGGCGCCACCGCCAGCCGATGTTCTCCTCGTCGACGCGATTTCATTTAGTCCAGACGGCTCCATGGTCGCTGTGGCGTCGCATGGCGGCGGCTCTTGGTGGAAGTTGGACGATCATGTTGTAGCTGAAGGAACTGGTGTACTTCGGCGTTTCTTCCCAGCCGATCCGTTGCGCGTATTTCGAGTTGAGGATGGAGAGCGCGTAGCCGCACTCGGATCCTTTCCAGGCGGCCTCGGCAGTAGCTCACAGCTCACTTGGTTGGCAAAAGGCGATTGCGTGGCCTTCCTCGACGGTGTTGGCGACATACGCCTGTGGAAGCCGTTCGCGCCGGGATATTCGGCTGTGGTCGCGCGAATGGGATCGAACTCAAGAACGATACTTGCGTCCAAGGATAGCTCGCGATTGTTCGCGAATTCTCCGGATGGCGTCGCAATCTTCGATATCATTCAAGCCCACTCGGGAATAGCACAATGACCGATTCATCGACTCCTAGCGTTACAGTCGACCTCGAGGCAATCCAGGCGGTAAAGACCGGTCTTTCAACGAGTATTCCTCCCGGATACTCGCTCCTCTATAGCTCGAAACAGGATGCGACTTTCGCGCAAGCTGGATTGGATGCAAACGCCTATGTAAATGAGGCGACAGGTCAGATTCTGCTCGCGTTTCGCGGTCCCATATCCATCCCCTTTGGGGTAAATCCTGCATCGACGCTGGAGAATGCGGCACTCAAGATTGACCTGCGAATTGCTAACGACGATCCAACCGTTACATCATCTATGAGTGTTGATGCGGCGAGGTTCGTAAGTGCGGTCAGTGCCGCGGCGCAACAAAAGGGGCTCTCCTTCTCCAGCAGCAACGTCTTTGTCACCGGAAACTCCGAAGGAGGGTTGTTCGCCGAGCTTGCCGCCAGAGCCAACGGCTTTGCGGGAGCGACATTCGGCGCACCGGGGATACCGCATAGGCGTTAAGTTTGGTCTTGCGTATTGGAAACGCTCGTGATTCCAACACGAGATGAGTCACGAATCACTTGTAAACGAAGACTGGACGAGAGTGGTTTCCCGGCTTGGCGGGGCTTCGCAGCT
>JAFATF010000547.1 GCA_019244045.1 Acidobacteriota bacterium | reverse complement strand
ATTCCATAGGACCGGTCTTCACTACAAGCGAGTTCGCGTTGTGCGCTGCAATCATACTTCGTGAAAACAAAAAACTTCCCCGTGAAAAGCGCATCAGGGTTATAAAATTTTTCTTTAATTAACGCGAAACTGCGGAAGTTCGGCTAGCCAGCCTAGCTGCGCTTAGAAGAGCCTCCTTGCCTCATTCGGCGCCAGCGGGCACATGGCCGCTCCAATGGCAGTCCTTGGACTATGAATCGCCTTGCTTTTTTAAACCCCCGCAACACACTCATTGGCGGCGGTGAGCAGAGCAATGAAAGATTTTTTCTAATTCCGCTCACCTTCGCGTGAGGGAGGAGAATCGTGTCCTGCGAGACGCCCTCAGCGCGCAGTCCTCGAACTCACTCAAAACCACACTTTGTAACTGCGTGCTACTCCCGTCTTCATGCGCAACGCCTGTGGGTGATTGCGGCTTTGCGGGTATGCATATCTCTTTAGCTTTTTCACCCTAAGTGGTAGGATTCGTCTTGTGAAGCCGCAAGTACTTTTTCAGCTGTTTTTTTTTGCTCCTGCCGGTCGGTCCTATAGCGGCCAATGTCCTGCCGGATGCCTGCGGAAAGAAAAAGTCAGCTTTGACATTCAGTTGCAGAAGAATGCTGCTGCCCTTGGCACCTGAAACAGGCAAAGGGCATCTCATTTTTATAAAAGCGGAGCGAGAAGCCTTCCACGATTGGGCTCAGCGCGGGAGTGTCGTGAAAGGACGTGGTCAGGTTTGGGGAACATTGTAGCGTTACAGATACTATCGCCATGAATGGTTCACTGGAGCTTGGGATCGGCACGACGAAAAGAAACTCATATATGATCTTTCCCCCGAGCCGGGCATATATCACCTCTGCGCCGTTGTGGGAAATCAGTTCCATGGCGAACGCCTGACCGTGAAAGCCGGCCATACCTATTATTTTCACGTTGACTATAAAGCAGAAGAAAGGCAGTACGGTACGGCTAAGGAGCCGGATTACTAAGCCGCGAAGAACGTAAGCTTTTCCATGTTGAACGATGACGAAGGCATCTACCGAGTCAAGCCCTCTGCGCTCAGCGTGGCAACCCGAAACGGCCGTAGAACAGTTCGCGTGCTGCGCTGAAAAAGAGTTCACGACTCTCAGCGTAACTGTTGTAATCACTCTTGTGCCATTCTCAGTGGCCCGCTCAACGGAAAATATCGGAAGCGCCGCGACTTGCTCATTTGTTTCGGTTCGTCTTTTGACCATCTCGGCGTCTTCCCACAATGATTGCGACGACCGCAACGAACCGGCAGACTGGGTTCCGTAAATTGCGAGATGTGTGATTTCGCACTTCGCCGGGCTCCTTGACGGACGTTCGTCAGATTAGGGGCATGACAGGATGTTTGAACGCTACACCGAGAAAGCACGTCGGGTTATCTTTTTTGCCCGCTATGAAGCCAGCCAGTTTGGTTCGCCTCACATTGAGGCGGAACACCTGCTGCTGGGCCTTGTACGCGAAGATAAAGCTCTCATAAATCGCTTTTTGCACTCCCATGCGTCCCTGGAGTCAATTCGTAAGCAGATCGAGGGACACACTAATGTTCGGGAGAAGGTTCCGACCTCGGTCGACCTTCCTTTGAGCAACGAATCGAAACGTGTGTTAGCCCATGCGGCGGACGAGGCAGAGCGCCTCGGGCACAAGCACATTGGCAGCGAGCACCTTCTGCTTGGCTTGTTGCGCGACGAGAAATGTTTCGCAGCGCAGCTTTTGGCCGAACGGGATCTCCGGCTGAGCCAGGTCCGCGAGGAACTCGCACGGCAGCCGCACGAGGCGGCGCAAGGCGCAAAACGGCCTTCCGTCCGCGATGAATTCAGCCATTATGTCAGCGATCTGGCCGAACAAACTCAGCCACTCGTTGGCCGCGAGGATGAACTCGGTCGACTCATCGAACTTCTATGCCGCTTCACTCGTAAGAATCCGGTGCTGGTCGGAGAGCCGGGCGTTGGCAAGAGAACCATCGCAGGCGGGCTGGCTCGGCGCATAGCGGACGGAAATATTCCTCAATCGCTTGCGGAAAAAGCCATTCTCGCCCTCGATCTGCCTCCACTGCGGCTTCTGGAGAAGAGCGGTTCTTGGCACGAGAGACTGGATCAGGCCTTAGTAGCAGCGGCAGCAGACGGTAAGATCTTCTTTGTGAACCGGATGCATGACCGAGCTCGGGGAATTTCCTCGCTAGCCTCAAACGACGCCGTTGAGCTGCTGCAGCGACCGATCATAGCAGGCAAAATTCAGTGCATCGGCACCTCCACGCCCGCTGCCTTCACCCAGTTGCAATCCGATGGGCACTGGCTGGCGGACTACTTTGAACCCATCGAGATAGTTCCGTCAAACGAAGAGAGCGCCTCCAAGGTTCTTCACAGCATCAGAGGTGTTTACGAGACATTCCACAATGTCTCATATACAGACGATGCCATTATGTATGCTGTTCTCTGGGCCGGCAAGTACATCAAGAGGGGATCTTTGCCGGGTACAGCGGTTGAAGTCATCGATGAGGCGGGTGCGGCCGCGCAACGGCAGCAGGGTTCAGCCCCGGAGGACGTCGTCGAGCTTCAGAAACGCATTCGTCTCATGGTGCAGCGGTTGGAGAGTTCCATCGCCAATCACGAATTTGATAAAGCTCGCTTATATTCAAGTGAAGAGCGCAAAGAGCGCGCCAATCTAGAAGAGTTGCGCAAAAAATACAAGCTTAACCAAAATCCCGTCTTACAGGTTCGTCGTGAAGAGGTGCAGAGAGCTGTCAGCAAGCTGACGGGCACCCCGGTCGACGCGATCCGGTAAGGGTGAACCAGCAATTCCGACTATCCGGGTCGACGCAATGTTAGAGCGGCCTCGATTTTGTCGTGCCGAAGATGCACGAAAGTAATGCTTGCCGCGGTTAGAGTTATTGGCTTCCGCGCGAGGTTTTAACCATAATCGCCTGTTCGAGTCTCAGTTACAGTTGATTGTTCGAGCAGTCGTGCCCGAGAGTGCTCTTCATGGCGCCCGACAAGTCCGAGCTCAAGAGTAGTTCTGAAGCAGTTTATAGTTCCGCGACGCGAGCGTTTTCTAATAACCTACCATTTGCAACCGAGGACCCGCAGGATCAACAACCAGAGGAGGCAACATGTGCGGCACCAACAGGCGTGAGTTCCTGACAGGCGCCGGCGCTTTTCTAAGCGTTGCGGCGGAGGCAAAGCTATTGGCGCAACCAATGCCCGCCGGAATGGCCGAAGCGCTCAAGGAGGATCTTGTGGCCGCGGATGTTTATTTTCACGAGGAGCAAGTATCCGATACTGCAGATGCAGTCTGCAACAACGGCTGGATCATGTTTGAAGATTACGTATTGGTCATCGATGCAAATTATCCTGCAGGGGCCAAGCTGATCATCGGCAAGATTCGCGCCTTGACGGATAAGCCCATAAGGTTTGCCTTTGATACCCATCATCACGGCGATCATGCTTATGGAAACCAAGTCTATGTGGAAAATGGTGGAGTGCCGGTTGCGTATGCGGGCGTGATCGAGGAGATGAAGCGATACGAAACTGGTTATTACGGGAACCAGCCAGGCAGATGGGAAGCGGCAACCAAGGATCGCGCCGACCTCAGAAGCACCAGGCTTAAGCCGCCTTCCGTTCTCTTTTCGAAGGACTTAATTTTCGACGACGGCAAGCATCGTGTCGAACTGGTGCACCTGGGCGTGGCGCATACGCATGGCGATGCTGTGGCTTGGCTGCCAAAGGAGCGAATCCTTTTCAGCGGCGACATGTGCGTCAATGGACCTTACAACTACGTGGGCGACGGAGATGTAGGCAAGTGGGTCGAAACACTAGAGGTTGCCAGGAAGCTAGAGGCCAGGATCATATGCACTGGTCACGGTCCACGCTCGGGTGCAACGGTTTTGGACGACCAGCAGGCATACTTTAAGACGCTGCGCGAACAGGTTGGCGCTATTATGACCAAGGTTCCTCGCGAACAGGCCAAACCTACGATCGAAACGATCCGGGCGAACCTGAAGTCGAATGCTCAGATCGCCCGCTTTGTCAGTGGTGCCGGCAGCTCCGACGATGGTTTCCCTGCGCAAGTCGCGAAGGTTTACGAGGAACTCACCGGCGAGAAGCTGGCTGCGCTTGCGCACGAGCCACATTTGGCGCGGCACGCCCATGCGCGCTTGCATGGTCTCATTTCAACCTAAGGAGCCTAAGTCTCCATTGCGCTCATTGAAGTTTTATTATTGGACTTTTTCAAGGCGGCGCGCCCGCCGTTTGCATTGTTTCCATAGCGGTGTAATGCCCACTCACTTCAGCCGCTGTTAGGACAGTTGTGACCGGGATCCGTTGGGACTTGCCGCGCGGTCAACGATCCACATGCCGAACTATCGTAG
>JAFATF010000523.1 GCA_019244045.1 Acidobacteriota bacterium | reverse complement strand
GGGTGGCGACTGGGACGGCGAGTTAGGTTACGCAGCCACTCAAAACTGCACATCCAACGGATCAAACAATGCCTGCGGCGAATCACCGGCGCAAGTGACGGGCATCAGTGGGCTCGCTCAACTGACAGGTGCCGCCTGGCACAGCCTGGTCCTGAAGAACGATGGAACGGTGTGGGCCTGGGGCGGCAACTGGTTCGGAGAACTCGGCAACGGGACGACCACCAATAGCACCACGCCAGTGCAGGCCACCGGCCTCACCGGCCAGACACTGATCGCCGCTGGCCGCGACCACAGCATGTCGGCTACGGGCAGTCGGCTGGCGACCACCGCCTACGCCTACGACAAGCTGTACCGGCTGACTGGCGCGACCGGTCCATCTGGAACCACGACGTACAGCTACGATCCGAACGGCAACCGGTTGAGCAAGGTGCTCGGCGGTAATTCCACCAGCTACACCTACGACAAGACTGACCGCATTCTGACGGCTGGCAGCACCACTTACACGGTGAACGCTGCTGGTAACGTCACCGCACGCGGATCAGACGCGTTCGGTTTCGACCAGGCCAATCGGCTGACCAGCGCCACAACCAGCACCGGCTCCGGTACCTACGTGTATGACGGCGACGGCAAACGTGTCAGCAAGACGGTTGCTGGCGTGACCACCAGCTACGTCTACGACGTCGGTGGCGGGTTGCCTGTGCTGCTCGACGACGGCGCACAGAAGTATGTGTGGGGCACGAGTGGCCTGGCGGAAAGTGTCAACAAGACCAGCGGTGCGGTCGCCATCTATCACACAGACGGACTCGGCTCCGTGCGCGCGCTCTCCGATAGCACTGGCAACGTCACTCAGACCTACCAGACCGACGAGTTCGGCATCCCATTCACCTCCGGTGCGCAGGGCTCCAGTACGCAGCCCTTCGGCTTCACCGGCCAGCAGGCTGATCCAGAGAACGGGCTCATGTATCTACGGGCGCGGATGTATGACCCGGTCAGCGGACGATTCACGCAGCGCGACGATGCCTTTGGATCAGTGATGGCTCCACAATCCTTGAGTCGTTACATCTATGTTTTGGACGATCCGCTCCGGCTAACTGATCCGAGTGGCATGACCGGACATGACAACGGCCAACCACGTTGCGGTGATTGGCTAAATGATCCTATCGGGTACACGTGCGGCACTATCGGCTTAGTCACGGTGACGGGCGCACTTGTGCCACTTGATCCCGTTAGCCGAAGACTCATTGAAGGTGGCGCAGCCACCTCCGAGGGGGAGCAAACCAGTGTGGGGACCGGCGGCACCGGTCCCAGCCTAGCTCCAGTAAAGTCCTCCTCGCGTCTCTTGCGCAGAGCCCTCGAATTGGCAGGCTTCGTCGCTAAGGCGGGCGAGGCGGCGCACCATATTGTTGCTGGTAATGACGTGCGGGCGAGCGTCGCACGGGATATCCTTGAAAGAGAAGGCATCGGAATCAACGACGCAGCCAATGGGGTCTTCCTTCCAGCGTCAATGCATCAGGGAGTCCACACTAATGCTTACTTTCAAGCTATCAACGATGCTCTCACGTCGGCAGCTCCGGGAACGGTGAAAGACGTGCTCGCTGATATTAGAAGTCAGATTCTGGCCGGCAATTTCCCTCCGTGAGAGTGTTTCGAGTGGAGGCGGACGTAAATACGTATCAATACTTCATGCTCCAGGATCAGAGGCTGCTTCGTTCGGAACAGCTACGCTTCGACGGTACCGTCATCCACGAGTGGAGCCCTCCAGCCGTTTTCTCCTATCAGCCGCAACTAGCCTACGGGGATTTCTGGGGATTTCAAATGTGGTCAGCTGCACTCGCAGCGAGTCCTAAGGCAATCCGTCTCCTACACGTTCTATTCGCGCGGGCGGGGCAACTTCTAGATTTGCCGTACCAAGGTGAGCACTTCGGATTGCTTAACGTCACCCAATGTGTCGATTGCTTAGACCCTGAGCACACGCAATGGATTCTGGGGCAGGAGACTAAAAAACCCATCCGTATCGCCAAATACTCGTTCGTACCGGAGCGCTTGCCCGAATCCTCGATTTTCAAACTTCCTCAAACTGCAAGATCCGAAATCCTATGTCATGAAGGACGCATGAGCAACGAGGATGAGTTCCGAGCGTGCGTTGAGGCGTTTGCATTGCATGGGCTCCACTTCCGCCAAATATGGACGGAGAACATTTGACGAAAGGCATTGTGCGAGAGGCGGTTGCCAATTACGTGATCGCTGGTCAATGCGATGATCCGTCCGCGCCCGGGCTCGCCGTTGAAGCGCCGCAAACTCGCGCACGAGTAACCAGGTGGCACGCACGTTGACCGCAAGCGTGCGGGTTCGCCGCAGTGCGAGTTCCGTCGGTGGCTGCGGAAGCGAGCGCTATGGCTCCTCTTTCCTGTGGTGGTGGCCGTCTTACTGATCGATTTCGCACGTAGCTGGCCACACGTAGTCGGTGGAGTGGGCCTCACGCTGGATGTGCTCGGCGTCTCGCTGCTGGCAGAGGGCGTTTTACTAACGACGATGCGGCGTACGTATTGACGTGGGACGGGGTTGGGACTCATTACCTGCTGATACGTCGTGACCGATTACAAGCGACCGCGGCACTGATCATTGCCACATTCGGCTTCCTTGGCCAGATCGGGCCGCTGATCTTCAGCTGGAGCTGCTGAGCGCGCAGTGTCGGACAGCTTAAATTAAATTAAATTAGATGCTGCCGGTGAGGCGGCTGCGCGAGGCCCTGCCGATACACCGATACACGATCGTCGAGCGTGTGCGCGCGTCGTCCACGGCAGCGCTGCTATGCACCAGTCATGGGGCTTTGCTATCTGACGGGTGCAGCCGGGCACAGCCTGGTCCTGAAGAACGATGGAACCGTGTGGGCCTGGGGCGGCAACTGGTTCGGAGAACTCGGCAACGGGACGACCACCAATAGCACCACGCCAGTGCAGGCCACCGGCCTCACCGGCCAGACACTGATCGCCGCTGGCCGTGACCACAGCATGTCGGCCACCGGCAGTCGGCTGGCGACCACGACGTACGCCTACGACAAGCTGTACCGGCTGACTGGCGCCGCCGGTCCATCTGGGACCACCACGTACAGCTACGACCCGACTGGCAACCGCTTGAGCAAGGTGCTCGGTGGCAATTCGACCAGCTACACCTACGACAAGGCCGATCGCATCCTCACCGCGGGCAGCACCTCCTACACGGTGAATGCTGCTGGCAACGTCACCGCACGCGGATCGGATGCCTTCGGCTTCGACCAGGCCAATCGGCTGACCAGCGCCACCACGAGCACCGGCTCCGGTACCTACGCGTACGACGGCGACGGCAAGCGCGTGAGCAAGACGGTCGCTGGCGCCACCACCAGCTACGTCTACGACGTCGGTGGCGGACTGCCAGTGCTGCTCGACGACGGCACGCAGAAATATGTGTGGGGCGCCAGCGGCCTGGCGGAGAGTGTGAACAAGACCAGCAGTGCGGTCGCCGTCTATCACACCGACGGGCTCAGTTCCGTGCGCGCACTCTCCGATAGCACCGGCAACGTCACGCAGACCTACCAGACCGACGAGTTCGGCATCCCCGTCGCCTCCGGCACTCAGGGCTCCGCAACACAGCCCCTCGGATACACCGGCGAACAGGCCGACCCCGAAAACGGATTCGTCTACCTGAGGGCACGCATGTACGACCCCAACACGGGGCGATTCATGCAACGCGATCCATTCCCAGGGAATATCCTTAATCCGTCATCACTACACAGGTCTACGTATGCCCAAAACAATCCATCGTCCTTTGCAGACACATCCGGTCTCAGCCCATCACAGAACAACGTGCTGGCTGACCATACAATCTTGTCAGCCTCTGAGTGTCCACCCGGTATTCTTTGCCCGCCAGTTCCGTTGCCATTCCCGCGGGTATCTATTGACTGGAGAACAATCGCCGCGGCGTTAGCAGCGGCACTCACTGGCGCAGCACCTGATCAGCGATCCGACAGGGTCGGAGTTTACTATCGCTTGGAGTCAAGAACTCAGACAGTGGAAACCGCCGCCCTGCAACAAGCGACCGGCGAGATTTGGGGCAATATCCCACAAGGCGGCGTCTTTCCTGCGGTCCAGGCCTACGTAGGTCCACTTCCGCCGGGAGCAAGGGGCATCGAGTTCATAACTACAATTCAACCCGACCCGGGGTCCCCGCCCGGACAGGCATATTGGCGTGGTCCGCGTCCAGGAGTGAGAATCGTGGGTGACACGGCTGTCTTGGGACCAGTCATAGTGACGAGAAATACACAGACAATTGAGTGACAGTAATGGACGATTTACAACCCGAACCTGTGCTCACGCAAATCTTGCTCACGGACGAACAACTCGAGGCCGGGCTTGATGACAAGATGAATTGGCCTTCTCCGGGAGAGAACCTCATGATGCTGAGTGTGGAGCCAGAGGACCTCGCGAGTCGCTTCCGCATCAAGTTCCAAGAGTCGTGGGACGATCTTGATTACCTCAAGGTTGCACGGCTGCAGACTCGTTCTGGTAAACAGTTCACCCTCGTCCGTCATCGAGGAACACCAGCCCCGGGAGTCCTAGTTACAGTTGGCACAGGAGAGCTCGCCGCAGCTTCCGACTTTGAGCGCGAGCTCATGGAGGCGCTCGAAGTTACACCTGAGCAAGTTGTTTGGCGTGCTCCAACAGTAAACCCTTGGCCTTGGCCTGGCACCTGATACGACGATAACCCGATCTTTTCCATGTGGGCAGATAACGTCATCACGAACCCGGCTTCTCTGCGACCACAACGCTGACAACGGCGGTCTCAGTCACACCGGTTGTCACCTGAGGCACTCCGAGCCTGACGACAACCCCGGCCATCACCGTGACCGGGACACCCCAGGCGACCCCTGACGCCACTGTCACTCACCGACCAGACCAGCGACAGAACGCGCAGCTTCGGCTACGCCGCGGCAGCCACCGGCGCCACGGTCGAACTCATGCCACGCGACGGCAACGCCGTCGTGCAGCTGGCCGACGCCGCCTCGCATGCCCAGCTCCGAGTCGAGCTGTTTGGGATCCCCACCAGCCGGCCGGCGCCCAGTGCAAATTTGAGCAGCGCCAGTTTCAGCGGCATGAACGTCCAGTGGCAGGTATTCGGCGAGCACGTCCAGCAAACGATGGTGCTCAACAGCCGACCTGCCGGCGACCGTGTGCCGTTCACCATCTGGCAACGGGCGACCCTGGCCGCCTCAGATGGAGCCGGCGGTGCCCTGTTGCACGCCATTGGCAGCGCCGCCACCTGGGGCGGCAACTGGGATGGTGAGCTGGGCAATGGCAACACCACCAACCAGTCCAGCCCGGTCCAGGTTCAGGGTCTGAGCGGTGTCACGGCAATTGCCGCCGGTCGCTTCTTCAGCCTGGCGGTCAAGAGCGACGGGACCGTATGGGCCTGGGGTGACAACGAGTCGGGCCAGCTGGGCAACGGCACGAATCCGAACAGCCTGACCCCGGTCCAGGTCCAGGGGTTCACGGGCGTCAGCCAGTTGAAAGCCGGCGAGTACTTCGTGCTTGCGCTCAAGCCTGACGGCAGCGTCTGGGGTTGGGGCGACAACCCATTTGGCCAACTCGGCCTCGGGACCAACAGTGGTGGCTTGAACACGCCCCAACACATCACGACACTGACGGGTGTCTCACTGATTGGTACTGGTGGGTATCACAGCCTGGCTGAAAAGACCGACGGCACGCTC
>JAFATF010000500.1 GCA_019244045.1 Acidobacteriota bacterium | reverse complement strand
AGCCCAACTTTCTCAACTGGATGGCAAAATAGCCTTTCCACAAGCAAAAGCCTGAGTCAGATCAATAGCCCCCGGCCCGCAATCGCGTGTAGTGAAGACCAAGTATCTTTTTGCTTGGGGCAATTTCCATAGAATCCGTTGGCATGTACTTGCGATTCGCACGACGGATCAAAAACGGCAAGGAACACCGCTATTGGAGCATAGTGGAGAGCAAGCGCTGTACTGGCGGCAAGGTGGTGCAGCGGCCGGTGCTCTACGGCGAGATCAACGACGATCAGCGTGAGGCCTGGTGCCGGGTGATCGAGGCCATCGACCAAGATGATCAAAAATATCGGCAACTGGCGCTGTTCCCCGCCGATCGCAGCGTGCCCGAACATGCCAAGGGCTATGGCGTGCAGGTGCGGCTCGAGCGGATGGAACTGCACCGGCCGCGGCAGTGGGGGGCGTGCTGGCTGGCCTGCCAGCTGTATGAACAACTTGAACTGGACCGGTTCTGGGCGTCGCGCTTGCCGAACTCTCGCGAGGGCACCAATTGGCAGCACATCCTTCAGACACTCGTATGCTATCGGCTGATCGATCCGGGCAGCGAGTGGCGATTGCATCGGCAGTGGTTTGAGCAAAGCGCGATGGGAGATCTGCTCGGCGAGGATTATTCGCTGGTGGAGAAAAATTCGCTTTATCGCTGCCTTGATAAGCTGTTAGCGCACAAAACCGCGCTGTTTACCCACTTACGCCAACGCTGGGAAGATTTGTTTGGTGCCAAATTTGAGATCTTGCTGTACGATTTGACCAGCAACTATTTCGAGAGCGATCCGCCGAATAATGATGAAGACAAGCGCAGATTCGGTTATAGCCGCGATAAACGCCAGGACTGCGTGCAGGTAGTAATTGCGCTGATCGTGACGCCTGATGGGTTCCCGCTCGCCTAGAGGTCCTGCCCGGCAACACCCGGGATAACCTCACATATGCCCATTCTTGCAAAAAATCGAGGCACAGTACGGCAAGGCGCAACGCACCTGGGTAATGGATCGAGGTGTTCCAACAGAGCAAGTGCTTGAGGAGATGCGGCAGAACAATCCGCCGATCCAGTACCTCGTCGGTACACCCAAGGGACGCCTCACCAAGCTGGAAAAACAACTGCTACGTTTGCCGTGGCAAGAGGTCCGGAATGGCATCGAGGTCAAGCTTCTGTCGCAAGATGCCGAACTGTACGTCCTAGCCAAAAGCCGCGACCGCGTGCTGAAGGAACGCGCCATACGGCGCCGCAAATTAAAGTGGCTATGGGCGCGGCTGAAAGAAATTTCCAGGATGGAACTCAGCCGCGATGAGTTGCTCATGAAGCTTGGGGCAGCACGCGCTAAAGTACCTGCTGCTTGGCGCCTTGTTGATGTCGAGGTCGCATCGGAAGGCACAAGCTTCGAATACACGCTGAACCGCGACAAGCTAAGGAAGGTGCGCCGCCGCGAAGGTCGCTATCTGCTGCGGACCAATCTGTGTAACGAGGACTCGGCCAAGCTATGGCAGTTCTACCTTCAACTCACCGAAGTCGAAGGCGCCTTCAAAAATCTCAAGGATGATCTGAAACTGCGGCCTATCCACCACCAGCTGGAAGATCGCATCGAGGCGCACATTTTCGTGGCGTTCTTAGCTTATTGCCTGCACGTCACCTTACGCGCAAGACTCAGGCCCTTGGCGGGTGGCCTTACTCCCAGAGCTGTCCTTGATAAATTTGCCGCGATCCAGATGCTTGATGTTCACTTCCCTACCACTGATGGACGCAACCTCATCCTCAGCCGCCATACCGAATTGAATGCCGACCAGAAAGTCCTCGTCAAGCAGCTCAAGCTCGAGCTACCTCCACAACCCCCACCACGGATCACTGCTGCTGGCCAGATCATCCGGGCACCCGCCCTGGCCCCGTCGCTGTAGTGAAGACCTTGGCCATGTCGCCATTGATTTTCCTAGATTTTTTTCTCCAGTTGGGAAGGTTGGGCGCGTACAATCCTTTGCTGGAAGTGCGCCGTGGCCAGGCGGTCCACTGCGTGGCGCTCCAGATCGCTACAAGCACGATCAGAAACACAAGAACGCGGCGCGCGCCTTTGCTCGCAGCTGAGTTCAAGAGCAAGGCGGACCACTTCCTCGCGGTTCAGAGCTTTGAGAAGCACTGGGGTCCAACAGATTGGCATGCGCCAATCGCAGATCAGTTATTCTTTTGCTGCGCTGCATAATGATTGATCGCTGTCATCTTCTCCGGTTCTCTCGCAAACGTCCCGGCGGATATCATTCGAGTGAGAAGAAACGGCGGCGCGCACAGGAATATCGTTTCAAGACAATAGTCGTGATGTAGACAA
Organism: Acidobacteriota bacterium; assembly: GCA_019244045.1. Classification (GTDB taxonomy): domain Bacteria; phylum Acidobacteriota; class Terriglobia; order Terriglobales; family Acidobacteriaceae; genus Gp1-AA122. The sequence continues at coordinate 633 of JAFATF010000500.1, read as the reverse complement.
ATACATCCTCGGGCGAGCTGCGGCGCTCTGGACTGCAGAGGCTTTCCCTTAGCTGCCCTCCACGTTTTTCCCCCATCGTTCCCAGTGGGTGCGTTCGCGAGCGGGCGTACGCTTCGCGGGCTTAAAGTCAGATCCGGTGAAGTACGCGACCGCCAGCAGAGCCACTTGAGTCATGTCATCTGGCAGCCCGACAGCCGTCGCCATGTCGTGCTCGAAGTGCTCGATGTGTTGGGTGGTCATGACCGAACCGATCCCGCGAGCACGAAAGGCCAACATTAGCGACCAGACCGCAGGGAAGATGGATCCGTAAAGAGATGCTTGGGCACCCGGACTGGCGTTCTCGACCCGACCTTCGACACACGCCAGAATAAGCACTGGAACGTCCTGCATATGTCGGACGAGATGGGCGCCTGAACTGAACATCCGCTGTTGGGCGGCAAAGCGCGGATCGTTCGGCTTTTCTGCCCGCAAGCTTGCCAAATACGGATCCAGCGACAACGCTCCCGAACGGTGTCCCTCACCGGCGCGCCGATAGGTCTGGGCCACGGCAGCGCGCTGAGATTGCTCAGTGATGACAACAAAATGCCAGGTTTCGCCGTGGAGCGCGGTCGGGGCCTGAATCGCGATGTCGAT
>JAFATF010000492.1 GCA_019244045.1 Acidobacteriota bacterium | reverse complement strand
CGCATCGCGCGACATCTCCTCCGGGGCAGGCACCCCGAGATCAGACCGCACCCCAGCCGATCACACCACAACCGACACGCCCGTACCACACACCGTTACATCGAGCCGCGCATCAGCTCGCTCCACGCACCAGGCTGAATGTTTACGAGCCCAGGAGTTCCTCTCCAGTGCAACCGCGGGTGCCCCCGAGTCACTGGCGTACTGGGTGCACGAGGGCACGCTAGACAGGGATCGCAGCAAATTTCTCTCATTGCTGGGCAAGCCACGGCAGGCCGTTGAAGCCGCAGCCCATGCTTTGGCGCGGTACGAGCGCACCTCTTATGCGCACGACCGTGCATTCTGTGAGGTGAGACTGGGCAACGGGCTCGTGCTTTCCAAGGAGATCCCCGAGGCCGCGCGGGTGCTCGGTGACGTGGCCAGCCTCGCGAGTCTCTCCCCACGGCTCACAGCGGAACTCCACGCCACTCGAGCCCTGATGCGACCTTGGGGCGGAACCCAGGCTGTCACAACACTCGACGCCCAGCTGGAAGCATATGGACTCATGCCCACCGCTACGCCGTGGTGGTGGCCCGGGAGTTCCGGTCCGAGTAGCTGAGCGGCCGCGACTCCCGCTACCGGTTATCGCCGTATCCGGGCGTGCGCTGACGATTGTTCAGCTTGTTTCCCATGGGGTGAGCGGGGTGATGAAGTCCAGGCGGGTACGGTCTGCGGGGTATTCGACGTCTGAGATTTCCACGCGCCGTCCGTGCTGATCGATGGAGATTCGCCGGCAGCGCAGCATGGGCACACCGGGGTGGAGGTCCCACAGCTGGGCTATGACAGTTGATGGCATGTGTGCCGTGACCTGGTCGGTGATCGTCATGATCTCGATGCCCACGGTGGAGAGTTGGTGCTGGGTTCCGCCGGGCCAGGGTTCGTTGGCTGGGTCACACAAGGCCGGGTTGTCACGGATGTATGTCTCGGGAATGTGGGACGCGCTCCAGGCTTCCCGCCGTCCGGTCACGGGATCCACCAGCTCCCATTCCCGCCGGAGGACCCGGGTCCCTTCGTCGATCTCCAGGCCCGCGCCGACGTCCGTGTCAGCGGGGACCACGTCGTACGTCGGGCGGAAGATCAGATCTTCGATCTTGGCCTTCGACTCGATCTCGGCGGTACCCACGCGGGCACGCTGCGCTTCCGACTTCAGCACCATGTCCTTACTCCTCCTGGTGCCGAGCGGAAGACCTGATCACCTGCCGGGGCGGGATGCATACCACCGGGGCCTTGCCCCGTCCACCAGTGATGAGACCCTGTTGCTTGAGCAGCTCGATCGCCGAGCGGACCGGGTTGAGTGAACACGCCCACTGTTTGCGCGGGCTCCTGGAGCGTCGGCAGCGAGGCACCGGGTTTGAGTTCGCCGCGTTTGATCTTCAGGCGCAGGCCGTCGGCGATGCGGATCTGAAGCGGGGCCGGCACTGAGGTGAGTTCGGGTTCCACGCCACGAGGCTAGACTGTTCGTAGGTTTGCAGGAAAATCACTTTGCGGGGAAGTGTCCGCATGCGCACGGAGCCACCCCGGACGGTCAGTTCTATCCACCGAGATAGCTTTTCTTCGCGTGGAGCGGCCCGACTTCAATGGGCGCATTGACGTCGTCGTCGAAACGGAGTGAACGTTTCGGATCGACATATAACCCGGTTCGCCGAATCGCGGCGATTCACTGAAGGGCGATGCGTCGGCCCGCTGTGCTCCAAGCGCGCCATTCTCGCGTCCGGTGTGCCTGCCCTAGGTGATGCCGGTACAACCATGTCACGGTTGGCTCGTTGTAACCGTTGGTGAGTTCCGATAGCGCCGCGAACATCGCCACATCATCGTCAGCGGGAGAAGCAACCCACCCACCAAGTGCACGTAAGTAGTCAGTTCGCATCATCAATCCAGCGCAATGGATCGGCCAGTTTCCGCCATGTTGGAGCCGTAAACAAATAACTAACCCAATCGAGTGAATCTCTTGCTGTGTCGCGTGCCGTTTCAGTCGACGCTATGAGTCCGTGAGAAAATTGACACCGTGACCACCGAAGATGACGAGAAGTTCCGGGCGATGCAAGCGCGTTTGGC
>JAFATF010000356.1 GCA_019244045.1 Acidobacteriota bacterium | reverse complement strand
AACTGATGGTCTTCTTGTGAACGTCGAGCCCGATGTAATACATATGTCTGTTGAGGAGCCTCCCTGGTTGTTCTCTGAATCAACGTCTCCGTTGAGTTCAGCTTTTTGTACACCACGCGCTCCTCGCTCGACTTACATTCAAACAATGTTGTTGCACCAGGTATCCTTTATCGCCTCCGTATTGATTATCGACAAAACTCAGCGTGCAGTCGGAGAGTTGTGACAGTTCAATAATCCGAGGCTTGCTTAACGCCGGTGCGTGACTACTGTGGCGGTGCTGGCCAGGGGCAGCCGCCGACGTAGCTGCCGCCGTCGCTGCTGGGCACATTATATGCCGGAGCGCAGGTTATGCGGGGAAACGGCCAGCTTTCAAAGAAGGCAGGACGATAAACGCCCAGGCCGGGGTTCCCATTAGGCAAGGTCTGCGATAGCGGCGTGAAGAGCGTGCTCAGCAACGACGCAGCGGGCGGCTCGTAAGCCCCATTGTTACTGCTGTAGGGAGTACCCAGGGCGCTGATCCCCAACCAGCCGCTATCGGCCAGAATCGTTCCGGTGGTTGCATTGTTGCGGTACGGATTCGTCAAATCGGTCGGATAGGTGTATGGAATGTAACCGACAGCCGAATTGAAAGGTTGGATGACAGGAGTTACACCCCACGGACAGCCCGTAAAAGAGCCATCCAAAACCCCGTACGACCATTGCTGTAAATACAGCGGGGTTTGGCCCCATACTGGCGGGTTCCAGTTCGGGGCCGGCGGCGCGCAGTTATCATTACTCTGCGGCACATAGGAGCCGATGGCATAGGCGGCGGGCATGATGTTCCGATACGCGCCCTGCTGAATCGCCGGCCCCATTGCTTGCAGCATCTGCGAGGTTTCGGTGGAGCTCCAGTACCACGGCGAAGCCGGGCCGGACGCTGAGTTCAGATCCGTGCCTAGGACGTGGAGCTTGCCCCAGTCCTGATAAATGAACTCGAACAAAGTTCCCGTGGTGTTGGCCTGTGCAACGAATTGAGCGGCCGCCTGCGTATACAGGTTTCCGATGGTCGAGGTCAGATTGATGGTCTGGTTCCCCTTCGGATCCGTCGTGAGGGCAGTGCCGAAATTGAAGAACACATCGGCCAAACCGAAAACCGGTCCGTAGTCCGGTATAAACTTGGCCAGGCCCAAAAACAGGTTCACAATGGGTCCGGCCAGACTCGGAGCCGGTGCGGCCTTCGGCGCCGTCGGTATATTGGCCAGCACTGTGTTATAGGCGCCCAGTTGCTCGGCGAGGGTGGTGCTTCCGCTGTCGGACCACAGGCCCGTCACATTATTGTAGAAGTTGCGAATATTGCTGACATATCGGAACTCCTGGAGAAGCTGTGCGCGGACCACACAGAAAGGCGGAATAGGGTTTGGGGGAGGACTGCTATTGCAATTCGTACCGTTAGGGCCTAGCATGACCGTCAATGGGGTCTCATACGTTGTGCCGATGTTGATGTCTAAGTTGCCATACTGATTTCTGACGTTGCAGCTCGAGCTCCCGCACAGGTTTTGATTGATAAATCGAAAAGCGGAGACTTCGGCGGCTCCTTTGGGATGCGGAAAGGCAAGCGGGGGCTGGCCCATAATGTCGTACAACCCAAGATTGGCGGTGCCGGTCGGATCGGCGTTCAGCGGACTGTACCAGTTGCCCACTCCGCGTGCCAACACGCCGTGCAAATCGCCGCTTGGTCTGATGCCGTTCACATCGACCGGGTAGACCGAACTGGATTCCTGAGCTCTTGGTCGTGGCTGGGGCGCGAACGGAGCCGCTCCCACTAACGAGTAAGTGTCAGTTGGGGTCAGGTACACCATCGTCTCCCAGTAACCGCCGAGTTTTGCGACCTGCTGAGCCAGGGGGTAGATTCGCGCATCACCATCGGTGCCAAAACTCCAATCGGCCGGGATCGGATGGCCATTGCTGACGAGAAAGGCCAGCGCATTTGGATTGCCATCCAGGTGGGCCGACATGTCGCCGACAAGGCGACTAATTTCGGAATTTGACTGAGCTGTGCAATAGGTGTTGTTGATATTCTGCAGTTGAAGCGATTCCCGGTCAACAACCACAAGGTGAAACGAGTTGGATGCATCGCCGCTGCACCCCGGTTGGTATGAACTCGCCACATCGTAGGTCGTGCCCCCAATCGTGATCGCTCCGTCCACCGTGGTCATGTCATAGTGAACAAAGTCAGTTTGGGTGAAGGTGTAATTACCGTTGGAGTCCTGCACCAGATAACCATCCAATGGAAGCGTGCTGTACCCCCTTTGCAGAGCCGTCTGCGGGTTCCGGCCTGCATTACTGATAAAAATGAACGGTGGGGCGGCATTGATTGATTGCAGGCCGTACGATCCAAACGGTTTTAGTCCCTGGGCGACGGCACTGAGGGTAATCCCGTAGATGCCGTAGTCGCCGACGGCGTTCACCATTACGATTGGGCCCCCGGATGTGCTTGAGAGCTGTTTCAGGGCGTTATTAAGAAGATAGGCATTCAGGAACATTTTGTCCAACAGCTCATCGGGCGCGTCCGGATGCTCGGGGTCTGGCTGCCGACTGAGAGCGAGCAGGTGAAAGCCCGAGCCCGGGTTCGGGGTGCCGCCGCAGTAGGTTGTGCTTCCGACGGTGATGAAGCCGGTGACCGGATCAAAATGCACAGGGATAAACGCGTG
>JAFATF010000302.1 GCA_019244045.1 Acidobacteriota bacterium | reverse complement strand
CGAGCTTTTCAGGTCCTCATTAAGTTGCTGCGGCATGCGGAGACATCGCCACAGGAGAAGAGTTGCGGGCAGCGCTGTCGCCTGACAGTACTTTCGTAGATTCATTTCGGCACAATCTTGGTGGGAGACTCCGAATGGCGCAGGATTAGCATTGCTAGACGGCCAGTCGAGGACGTTGCCGATCGCAAGAATTTACGACCAGGCCCCGCTAAAGGTCGGTGACATTAGGAGCCAGGCGATCTACGGGCCGGGTTGGCAATTTATCCCACCCGACAGGAGCGGGGCGGCAATGTTCCAAAAGCAATTCCTCACTGGCAAAAAGGGTTGGGGAAATTCTCTCCTGAGGAAGATGGTTGAAGATACGACCTGAAAAGGTGCCAAGTTAAGCTGCCCTGGCAGATTGCTCAAGGCAGCAGATTCCCCTTGACCCCCACCGCCATTTCCGTTAGCCTCGAGAGTTCCTGGGAAACATAGCAGTTTTGACCGGAATCCCGAACCTCCGCTGCTGAGGCAAATCCAGAAAATTGAGCAACTTTCGGGGACTGCGGAGCATCTTTAGGGATGTAGTCGAAACTACCCGTACGGCAACCCATTCTAATAATTAGGACCAATCCCCGGACGATGGGGTCGTAGCCACCCCGAGGGCTTGGAGGGGGTGAGTCCGGCCAACGCTTACTTTAGGAGATCGTCATGCGTTCTGATCGTGTTTTTGACGCTTTACATACTTTGCGGAATCGTTATATGCTCTGCCAGCTTGCGTCCAAGGCTACACGTAAGTTTCACAAGCCCAATACCCGCATCCAGGAGACCATGAACGAAGTTCTGGACCGAATTGCGGATTCGGAACGCACAGCGGTTCTAACTGAACCGGAGAACGTTTCTGAGGCACAGCGGCGGGCTGCCTGAAGAGCCCCGCCGCGTGCCCGCGCGGTGTGATTGACCCGCCTAGCCCCCCTTGAATATTCCCAGTAGGTGAACATGACCATAGCCGAACTCAAAGAAAAAAACATTACTGAGCTAACCAAGATTGCACGCACGTTGGATCTGCCCGGCGCCAGCGGATTGCGCAAGCAAGACTTGATTTTCAAGATTCTCCAGGCGCAAAGCGAGAAAGAAGGCCACATCTTTGCCGAAGGGGTTTTGGAGATCCTGCCTGACGGCTACGGCTTCCTACGCTCACCGGACTACAACTACTTGCCCGGTCCCGATGACATCTATGTCTCTCCTTCGCAGATCCGCAAATTCGATCTGAAAACCGGGGATACCATCAGCGGCCAGGTGCGCCCCCCGCATGAGGGTGAGAAATATTTCGCGCTGGTAAAAATCGAGGCGGTCAACTTCGAATCGCCCGAGGAAGCTCGCAACAAGATCCTGTTCGACAATCTGACCCCGCTCTATCCGGAAGAGCGCCTCAAGCTTGAAACCGCACGCGAGAATATCGGCGCTCGCGTCATGGACCTTCTCACCCCTCTTGGCAAAGGCCAGCGCGGCCTGATCGTCTCCCCACCGCGCGCCGGCAAAACCATGATCCTGCAAAGTATCGCGAACTCGATCACCACTAATCATCCCGAAGTCGTGCTCATCGTGCTGCTGATTGATGAACGGCCGGAAGAGGTTACCGACATGCAGCGCTCGGTCAAAGGCGAGGTGATCTCGTCGACCTTCGATGAGCCCGCGGCGCGCCATGTGCAAGTAGCGGAAATGGTAATTGAAAAGGCCAAGCGCCTGGTCGAGCACAAGCGCGATGTAGTTATCCTCCTCGACTCAATTACACGCCTGGCGCGTGCTTACAACACCATCGTTCCGCCATCTGGCAAGGTTCTCTCAGGCGGCGTGGATTCTAACGCCTTACAGCGCCCGAAGCGTTTTTTTGGGGCTGCCCGCAACATCGAAGAAGGTGGCTCACTCACCATCGTTGCCACCGCCCTTATCGACACCGGCTCCCGCATGGACGATGTTATCTTTGAAGAATTCAAGGGCACCGGTAACTGTGAAGTAATTCTCGACCGCAAGCTGTCGGATAAGCGCGTCTTTCCGGCCATTGACATTCAGCGTTCCGGTACCCGCAAGGAGGAGCTGATTATCCCCAGAGAGGACCTACAGCGAATTTGGGTGCTGCGGAAAGTTTTGAATCCCCTGTCACCGGTCGAAGCTATGGAGTTGCTGATCGATAAGCTGAGCAAGACCAGATCAAATGGCGAATTCCTGGCCAATATGAGTTCGTTATAAGTGTCGGCGGGATCTTGCGACGGCGTCTTAAGGGCGATTCTACACACGATTGGCGGCCCCATTCTCCCTGATATTGCCGGCGACCCTGATCTCTGATTTCCTCACGCCGACTTTTCGAGGTCAGCCCCCTCTTTCCGTTAGCTCTAAGAGCCATAGATCTCAAGCATCCAGCCTGCGTGCGTGTTTCGCGTTCTGCTATCTTTTCGCCGCGGGTGGACAGCAATTACCGTGAGCGAGGAGTTTCTTTCTATTCTCTTTATTCCTCTTCGTACTCGGTCTGCCGTCTCGCCGCATGGGCAAGAGTTTGGCCCTCCGCCCTGTATTGGCAGCAGGGGGGCAGCCGTGGTCCGGTCCGCACCCACGGCGTGGAGTAAACATGCCCAATTTGCGCCGGCCGTCGGCAGCCGGGCGGGTCAGCCGATGGCTGAGAAGATCGGCCAAAAACCAGTGCGGGCGGCAACTGGCCCGTGCCCCGATCCTTGCGAGCTCTCCGCAACGGTTGCGACTCGTGCTCCTCAATCTGGCTTCCGCCAGCGGTAAGGGTCGAGTACCATATTGGGGCGAAGTTTTGGAGAAGCTGGCATGGCATCATCTCGCCGCTCGTTTCTGGAGCACTCCGTGATG
>JAFATF010000271.1 GCA_019244045.1 Acidobacteriota bacterium | reverse complement strand
CGGGAGCGGAGTAAGCATGGGGCGTAACCGAAGGGCGTCGAACACCCTTCAATTGCGCGCCTTGCCTGCAAGGCGCGCCCGCTTCGCGGGCGCGCCGTCAACCTGAAATGGCCGCAATCCACAAAAAATTTGACGCCCGAAGGCGCTACCAAAGCCGCTGAAACTCTAAACTCTAGGTAGTAATAAATAAGGATGAAAAAAGTCCTTATAGATCTCCTTAGGGAACAGCCCGTCTCTCATAATCCTGATATCAAGAACGGGTATTGTTTCAGAGTGGCGAAATTCCCCACATTACCCAATATGCCCAGACTAAGTTACAGCCGGGTCAAGTAGCGGCTGGTCATGTTCATTCAGATATGTGGGAAGTTTTTTTCTGCATTGACGGGAGGGGTACAATAAAGGTTAATGGTCAAACTATTGAATTGGAAGCAGGAGCTTGTGTTCTCGTTGAGCCGGGGGAGGTACACGAGATCGAGAATACGTCCTATCAACCATTGGTTTTGAATACTCTCGGGGTTACAAGTTAATCACGCCAGTCCCTTCTCCTAAAGATATGGGTTAATTCCTAACCGTTTTCCCCTTCTGCTTCCCTTAATCCTCTTTTTGGAAGGGCTGAAGCTTTGAGAAAATACTCCCGGTTTGTGCGTCTGCTGTTATTGGTTTTGTAGCCACGGGATTGCGTCGCAAAAGGTGCATTGTCCGACGCTTGCCGCCAGTAGCAACGGCGCGTTATGAGCCTTCCCTCTTGCATTCCTCATAATAGTTGAGATAATACCACTCCTGCCTCAGAGAAGTCCTATGCAGCTCATTCGAGGCAAAATACACCTAAAACAAATAATTTCAGACCATTTTCCGGCTTTTTTAGAAGAGCATCCCGCGCAGATTACCCGGCCTGGTATTCCTTTAAATATTGATAAAATGCTCAAGTGCGGGACGGAGGAGATGGGCTATCACCACTACCGGTGTGAAACATGCACCTATGAGCGCAAAGTCCCCCATACCTGTAAGTCACGATTTTGCCCTCGCTGCGGGGTAGCGCAAACCGATATGTGGATTGAGCGGTATACGACACTGTTTGCGCAGTGTGCATACCAGCACGTGATCTTTGCCCCTCCCCATGAATTTGAGGACTACTTCCGCGTGGACAGAAGACGCTACCTCAACTGCCTCTATACGGTTGTCAACCGGACGCTCTCGGACTGGTATACCTTCCGCCGCTACCTCCCGGGCTTTCTCCTGGTGATGCATACCTTTGGCAGAAGCATGTCTTGGCATGTGCATATCCATGTGCTCATCACCTGCGGTGGGTTAAATGAAGCGCGAACTGGCTGGATCGGTGTTGATTTTATTCGCCACGATATACTCAAAGAGCGCTTCAGGAACAATTTTCTCACAGAGATTTCCCGCCTCTGGCAGACACAAAACCCTAGCGACATCCCTCCGGGCTGTGGCCTTTTGTTTCGGAAACAGTACCAGGAGAAAATCACCACAACGGTGACGGGCAAAACCTGGTATGTGCATGTCGGTGAGCAGTTACGGGATGCAGAGCGGGTTGTCCGCTACATTGGCCGGTATACCAAGCGGCCTGCCATCGCGGAGAGTAAAATCCTCTCCTATGACGGGCACGCCGTTACCTTCACCTACAAAGAGCATAGGATGACAAAGCCCGAAGTTGAGACGCTTAGCGCCCCGCAGTTTCTGGAGCGGTTACTTCCCCATATTCCGGATGTGAATTTCCGGGTTGTCCGCTACGCCGGTTTCTATGCAAACAGGCTCCGGGGAACACTCCTGCCTCTCGTCTTTGCCCTCAAAAACAGCAAGCGCACGTATGCGCAGGCGAGGGAGCACCTGGCAAAGCTCACCTGCTGGTGGAGAAGACGGGTTGAGGCGGTCATACATATTGATCCGCTTATCTGTGAGATTTGCCTTATTCCCCTCACGCTCTTCTCTGTGGTATATTCAGTGAGCAATCCCGATCCCTATGGCTAATACGAGAGTTGTTAACAGCATTCCTGATGATTTTGATCCCTTCCGCTGGCGGTGTAGCTCCTGTGGAAAAGAACGGGAATATACCCAAGAGGAGATTGATAAACAGAAGGTGCCCTACCCTGACCCGCAAAACCACGACTTTGATTTCTACATTTCCTGTCCCTTTTGCCAAAAAGGGGTCATAGAACCGCCGGAACTGGTCTTCTTTGGCGGTGCATTTGAGGAAATCGGGGAAGAATAAACCCAAAACTCACAGTTTTCTCTTATTTGAGGCTAAACTTTGAAATTCTTATACGACGAGTTAACTGAGCAGGGATACGCAATCTGTGTGATTTATATTCTTACTGTAATTTCGGTATGCCGCCAGTAGTTGGAGGATAGGCGCCTAAGAAACCTGTTATTAGTGAGATTATGACGTAGAGGATATTGGCAGTGATTAGTCCAGCAATGCCACGCCACAAATCTTTTTGCCATTCCTTATTCATTTTAGATTTTTTTGCAAGTATTTTTAAATATAACCCCCTAGCAATATAAAAAACACTAATAATTGCCATAACCCAAAAGATCGCTTGCGACAGCACGTTAACACAATTGCCCATTGAAAAATATAGTATGTTGTCCTGTTCCGTCCACACACGACTATATGTGTATATCTTTAATAGTAGGAGGGGAAACGTAGAGACGAAAAGCCAGGAGAGAAATGCGCCGTAAAAATAATAGATTCTTCTCATATATGTAAAAGGGTAGAATATTTCCTTTAGCATGTCAATACTCATACAGGAACGGTATGCTTTGGGTTCAGAAAATACCCTCCCGCAAAATTAACCTATTGATGAGGCGATTGATTTCGGGACTGCCGCGAATAGTCGTGCAGCGCTCGCTGGAATTGCGCAACGAGTGCCTCAGGTATTTGATGCTTTTGGGGTGGGTTGGGATTAGCGGTTGGCTGTACAGTTTCTATCTTCCGGGGTAGGTTGGGGTCGAATGCCGGGTGCAAGACGAGTTCTCCGGAGGGTCCGATGACCGTCACTGCGCCAGCAGTAATTGATCTGACAAAATACTCCCCCACATGCGTCCCTTCCCCGGCAACTATCGATTTATCGTTCTGAGGCCCAGCAAAGATCGCACTCTTTCCGGCCGGGCTCACTATCACACCGCTCAACCGCGCCAATCCCGGAGCCGCTTGTTCAGGGACCGGAGCAGGGGCCGGTGGGTGCCGGATAGGGCTGAATAAAGGCCGTGCAAGTATCGTGGTTACATACGGGTCATTCTGGTTCTTCGGCCTATCATGGAATGCTGGAGCGGATAGGGACAGCTGTTGCTGCCTAACGAGTTGGACCGGCACCGGAGCTTCATCTGGGGCGCCTTCGCGCAGTTCCAGTCCGATGATCCCAACCAGCGTAGGTACAACGATGCTAAGGGCTAGCAGTCCTAGAGGCGGCAAAATCCTAAAATGCAGTCTCATCCACCGCCTTCGGTGTCGTCCTGGCAGATGCTTCGTCTCTTATACCAGATCCTGATGGGAAGACCTATTCACCGCATTACCGCTGTCCGGCTAATGAGTTCTGATCAGAGAGATCTGGTATTAGCCTCGGCGCTCTAGCGACGTCATGGACCCGTTGCTTTGATCTATATCATTGCAGAGGAGTGGGGAGTGTGCTCACCTATTTCGACATAATCAAGCCCAGAGCCTGAAAAGGTTTGTGCTGCACAGTTGCCCAGCAATAATCTTTTACTGGCAATAGGGCGGAATGTTCCAAGCATTAAAATAAGCTGTCCCGCCGTTTATAAGACTGCCGCCTATGGCCAATGCCGGCGGGTAGGAAGTTTTACACGCGTCCAGCGTATAGACCTGGGAAGAAGCCCATGGATATGGGGGCTGATCGAGAGGACCGGGTGTTAATGTAAACGCACTTTTTACAATCCACTGAATGGGAGAGACATTAGGGTTTTCACTTGAGGAGTAGAGTGGCCCTTCCCAGTTTTCAGCGAAAATGTTGGTCCCCAACGGATCTGCTTTTAAATGCTCCCCGGCCGCTTCGCCTTCTTGTTGCACGCACTGGTATGTGCTTGGAGCAGCAAGATCAGCTGCGCATGTCCACCAAACTCCGCTAGTGTATGTTATCGTCGACACTCTATGTCAAGACTTGATTTCCTATAGGGTTACATTGCATCTTCTCGTCAGCAAGTGTTTTCATTGTTTAGCTTCAATGCGACTGAATATGGTTGACTTGGAACGGCATAGGATACCCTACCGGAGCATAAGCTCCTGTTTTCTAACGTCTCTCCCGTTGTGCTCGTTTGCTTACACCTGCACGCGCACAGACTGATTGACTTGCTTAAGAGGCGGTTTTCAGAATTCCCGAGCGAGCTTGCCTGCAACCAGGAATATGCAGGCAGTCTGGAGTAGGGACTGAACGATGAAGCCGAGCCGGTCGTAGCGCAGCGCGAGGCGCCGGTTTTCGAGCACCCAAGCATTGCTGCGCTCCACCGGCCAGCGCCGCTGACCGAGCCCTGATCCATGCGGTTGACCGCGCTTGTGGATGTGCGGCTCAGCGCCAAACCGGCGACAGAGGTTGCGATGGTGCTCGGCATCATAGCCCTTGTCCGCAAACACCGTGCGGATCCGGGCCATGACCGCAAAGGCGGCGAGGAACAGGCGCTCGAAGACGAGCGTGTCGTTGACGTTGGCCGCGGTCACC
>JAFATF010000229.1 GCA_019244045.1 Acidobacteriota bacterium | reverse complement strand
GCATCCCTGAGGAGCTTGCTTTATCGATTTTGGAAGAAGCTTGGAACAAGGGTTTAAATCAATAGCTGAGATGCAGCCCTACGCCTCTCATTGAGCAAAGCTGGGGCATTTGTCAATGTGACCAGTGCATAACACGATATGACAGGCGGGCCACAGCGCGTGTTGCAAATCGTTCTCGCTTTGCACGAGTTAGGTGATCCAGCCGCAATCGGGTACCCCATGGTATTTTTCGCCGCTCCGCATTCCCAGGCATCGCCACGGGGGAAGGAGATGTCCATAATTCCACCCACGTGAACACGTGCGGTTCCCGTATTCCGTATTGGAATTCACGGCCGCCAAAACTCGGGCCATCGCCCTGCTTTAGACCTCAGTTCAGCTACCTGCTTCGATGCGGCTCGCCGCCTGCTAGATTCTGTGGTTTGAGGCTCGAACCGGGAGACTAGAACAGCTGCTATCTAATAGGGAAGCGAGCTCCAGCTCGACATACGTCTAATCCAGTCTGCCTGTGCCCCCATGGAATATTGGCCCTTGAGTACTCTTTGCGATTCCCGGTAAAGATGATGGATGCCCACCCTTTCTCTGGGGACGCCGAGGAGTGCAAAACGCGAGTGCTCGCAGCGCATTTTGTCAACTCATCTCTCACCCTTGAGTTCACCCCATGCGGCATCGGCCAGAACGACCGACACGTCCATCTGTCGGACGGGTACTGCCCAATAGCTCTTCAGCAGGTACTCCTTTTGCTGGCGCCCGACCACTCGGAATCCGTTTTTCTCGTAAAAACGGATCGCCCACAGAGCGTCGCCCCATGTGCCGATCAGAATTGGGGTTCTCGCTAAGGCGCGCAAGTGAGACAGCAACTGGGCCCCAAGACCACGCCTCTGACGTGAAGGCAGCACATAGGCATGCCGGATCAGCGTTATGTCCTTTGTTTCCTGTAACCCCATCACGCCGCTCAGCTCAGCACCCTCGGCACTCCCCCAAAAGACGACACCGGCATCGAGCTCTTGCTGCAATGCGGGCGCAGACATATATGGTTCCGTCCAGCAGTCCGCCGGAATCACACCTTTGTAAGCTTGGGCAGCATCATTGATGATGGTGTATATCTGCTCAAATTCACAGCTTGTGCAGCGGCGAATCATCACTTGTCGGCCTTTTACCATCCCGCTCTGAGGGATGCAATGATGAGAATCCCAAAAACGCTGTTTGCCGGTCTTGAACGGAATTGCGCGCAGGTCAGGCCACCGCTGCGCGATAGCGAGCTGGGGTAGTACCAACGTAGCGCCGGAAGGCGCGCGTCATATGGCTCTGGTCTGCAAATCCGGCATCGTTGGCGGCCCGGGCAGGCAGGGCACCGGAAGCTAAGAGCTGCCGCGCAATAGACACGCGTTTTTGGACGAGATAGGCGTGAGGTGTGGTTCCGATTTGACGTACGAATGCGCGCAGAAGCTGATAACGACTTAGCCCGCACAGCGCCGCCAGCTCTGCGAGTGACACCGGCTGATCAGGTGCGGAATTCAGCCGTCGCAGCGCTTGTGCCAGCGAGGGAGAAGGCCGATGGTTGCAAGCGGGCCGTCGAACGCTGTTCTTTTGCAGAATGCATGCCACAGCACGAATGAAGTCTTCTTCTTGGCACAGCGAATCTGGCGGGATGTCCCTCAATGAAGCAAACAGCCGCGCAAAGTTCTGCCCCAGTAGCGGGTCTCGGGCAACGGGCCGCACAATTTCCAACCCGCCGCCAATCTCTTCTTCTACTGTACGATTGATCAGAGCAGGCTCCAAATAAATGATCGTCCAGCTGCGTACCCTTCCGTCCAGGGGGACGCCGTCGTGTATTTCTCCGGGGTTGCAGAAGATGACATCTCCAGCCCAAGCCTCAATCTGTCCGACCAAACTCCACGAGCGTTGCGCGCCGGAAGCTATCATGCCGAATCCAAACTGATCGTGCGCATGACGGGGAAAATGATGATTGGAGACAAAGGTCATTGCCTCGATGCCGCGGATTATTGGCCGGTACTGCTCAACATGATGAATTACGCGTGCGATAGAACCCCCTAAATTGACCGATTTCAAGTTTCTGGAAAAAAGTACTTAACGAATGCGGTACTTTGAATTTCATCTCTATTCACCTAAATGGCAAACGTCAGCCAGCAGTGAAGAGAGTATAAAACCGAGGATTAGGCAGATATCATAGGGTTGCAAGAAGTTTGGATACAAGATTGCCTGCCGGGTTTGCCCCTCAGCCGCTCCGGGTAACAGCATGGGAGGGGCAAACTCATTGTGGGCTCGCTGAAAGCAATGTCCTGATCTGGAGAGCAATTTTCCAAAGCCTCGGACTGTCGTTGTTCTCCAGCCACATGATTAATCCCGTGACTACGCTGCTTGACAGAGTGGAAGCGGAAACGTGCTCCTGCAACGGCTCCGAAGTAAGATTCCGTTTCAGGGAGAAACAGCAGCATCTGCTCGTTGTCAACTCGCCGAACGCCTTCTCGCCGCGATTGTTTTTCAGTTCTGGCTTTGCATTGCGGCAGCTGTTCGGCCCTGGTCAGCACCCGCAGAAAGTTCTTCAATTCCTGCTTGCTTACGCTCTCCAGGCCCGTTCTTCGAAGGCTTGCAGGTGTCCATAAACTTCGTTAGCAAGTTTCTTCCCCCTGCCGGGAGCCTAATGATAATCGTCCGTCGGTCGGCCTCACTGCTGTGTCGCGTGATGAGCCCGCGCGCGGCAAGACGATCGAGGATGCTGGTCAGGGTGGAACGCTTGGGGGCAAATGCCTTGTGGATATTGTTAACCGTGGAGTCACCGAAGGTGGCGAGGTGCGCCAGGACGTGGGCCTCGCGCCGGGTTGACGCCGAGATCGGCCGACTGCTCCAGATACAGGGCAATCCGATGCGTAGCGCGATGGAGATTCAAGGGCACGATTGCGGAGAATACGAGGACGTACGACTCTCAGCGACGCAATTGGCCATTCGGAGCTATTGCAAACAATCCTGATTGTGCGATTTGCTCCGAGAATCGGGCTTGCTCAAGTGTCAAGTAGGTGCCGTCGGGCTGCTGATGCTTTGTGCGATAGTCGCGGGCATGATCTTCTGACCAGAAGAATACCGTCTGTCGTCAATAGTCATGGATGATGTTAGCCCCTCGAAACGCCTGCCATTCCATGTCGGGCATAAACAGAAGCAGCTCGGCGCCCGGCGACGAGATCCTCCACTCCAGGTCATCGGTAACTTCCAGCTTCAGCCTTCTCGAGCAATGTCTGCATTCGGAGTCGATGAGCACGCTTAGCTTCGCACCGCGAAGGCGTCCTTGCACGAAGGACGTGGCAAAGGCATCTTCCGCTCAAGCGCCGAATGTCTTTTCGCCGGTGGAGAGTGAAAGATGGTGAGCCGTACGCTCGGTCGTGACGGGATACGCCCAACTCACATCGCCCGCAGGGTTGCGCACCAGGAAGAACAGGTGTCTTTCCAGGTCCAAAAGGATACGGGTAACCTTCTCTATTTCCAAGCCGGTTACCGCCGCGATCTGCCTGGGAGCGATCGGTCGGGGCTGTCGCGGCATCTCGCGCACAACAAAGTCGCGAACCATGTGGTGGTCAGGCGACATGAACGCAAGGCGGGCAGCCATGCTGCCGGGCAAGCCCTCCATCGCCCTTACAAAGTCCGCATCTGAAACCGCGCGAATCTCGCGAGCCCTACCGACCAATACCTGTCCGCTCATCGTCTCTCCTTGGCTATGCCTGGAGTGCAGTATAGCGATCGCGGCCGTTTTCCCCAAACCAGGCGAGACCACTCTCAACCCCGCACTGTAAAGCGGCGCTGCCCCGCTGTTTGTCGCGCAACCATCGATCTGTGTTCATTATGGTTCGAATAAAGCATCGTCCTGCATCACAGAATCAGCGACCCCGATGCAACGTGCCCAGGCTCCCAACACCAGATCAGCAAGAAGAAGGGCATTTGTTCTATCGCTTGCCCGATAAGAGACGCAGGAGCGCCTGCTTGCCAGGGTCTGGATTGCCTGTGGTCAGGAGCATAAGTACGGCACCCTGAAAGGTCACGATGATCGTCTGAATGAAGCCCTTGTCCACAGCAAAATCCTGCAGCAGGCGGGCCCAGAGCCGCAATTGTTCCTGGTAAAAAGCTTGCGCTGCAGCCGAACCGCTCCATGCCCGTCGCGCTAGGTCCATTACCAGCAGCAGAATTCCTCGTGCCTCCGACCTGGTGGCCCTTTCCCAAAGAGTCAAAATCATTTTGCGCACCGACCCTGTATGTGGAAAGGACGCTGGGGAGAACTGGGCGCGCAATGTATCTTCCAGCCGGCGCATGGCCTTGCGTTCGAGGCCATCCCGGCCTCCAAAATAATGAACAATCATCCGCTTGCTGATCCCGACCTTTCGAGAGAGGTTGTCAAGGCTCACGTCAAGAGTACCGGCCTCGATAAATGCGCTCATGCACCTGCCAACCAACTGATCCACAATATGTTTTTTTTCGCGTTGCCTTCGCATGTACCTTATGGTACAAAACTGTACCGGTTGGTACATGGAGAAAGGAAGCTTCGAATGAAAGCCAGGGAAGTGATCGTGCTGCTCGCTGTGGGATTAGCGATCTGGATAGTCGGAACCATTTATTACGCGCATACCGGGCGTTCGCTGCTTGAAAGCTCGCCGCGGCGCTACTGGCTTGCGTTTGCTGCTTCCTCAATACTCTCTGCGGCGATCTGCATGGGGGTGGTTCGCTGGAGAAAGGTCGCTTATGCGGACTGGGCCCCGGCCATGCTTCTGCTCGCCATTCCGGGCATGATCGGGGAGGCGGTGGTGCTCACCCACTGGCAAACATTCATGCCGGGTATGCAGGCGAGTTCTGGCGGAAAATATGGCGCCTTTCTTTTCGCCACATATGCCGTGGTTCTAGGCTTGGCGGAGGCAGTTTCCCTCTTGGCGCGTCGGTGATTTGGGATTGGCTGGCACCAGGGCGTTGGACGTGGCCATGCCCCCTGCAATCATGGCATAGGTGGGATTGGTAGACTTTAGAAGCGGTTTTGAAGAGATTCGTGCGATTCATGTCCATGAAATCGCTGTCGGCCGCGCGTACTGCCCGGACCAAACACCCGAGCGCATGGATGTTCTCTAATGTTTCGAAACTCTAAAGCCGATGCGGATAGAAGGTAGACGCTGAAGAAGTAGTACATCACGCGTGCGATATGCTTATGCACGTTGGCCGGCTCGGTTGCGGCGGTTCTTAGGGTCCCGGGCGCAGCGATTGTGGTGATCGCAGCCGCGGCCCTCATCAGGAAATCCCACTGGCTTAGTTTTGTGTGCGGCTTGCGCTGTCGAAACCGCTGCAGTCATCGCGCAAATCACTCATCTTAAATTTCCTTGCCTCCTTGGAAAAACCAATGGATCCCGTATTTGTCGGCAAGATGTCCATAAGCTCCAAACGGCATATTCTTCAGGTCATCAACCAGAGCTTGGTCTGCTCCTACGGCGAGCCTGTCAAAGATGGTCCGCAACTCTTTGTATGTTCCCCCATTAAGGTACATAGCTACGGTATTGCCCTGTCTTGCTATTCGCGTGGGATGAAGCCAGTCTGTAGCTGATAACGCGATGGCACCGCTTTTCAAATAGGCGTGAGCAACCCTTTGATGCAATGCGGGCGGCAATTGGTTCTTCATAGGAGTGTCCGCAACTCTTGTGATACTCAAGTCGCCGTTCAAACAAAATTGATAGAAGGCCATCGCCTCGGCACAATTTCCGTCAAATAAAATGAAAGGAGTGAGGTTTATCATGTGGGTCCTTTTAGTTGCTTTCACGTCGAGGTCCGCTTACAGCCAATTAACAGTTCCAGTCGAACGTGAGCACTTTCATAAATCTGGGGAGGATCAAAACTGCGGTGCGGTCTTATCCGCACCAAAGATACGCTTCCTTGGGATGCATACAATGACTCACTGAAACTCATGCCCTGACGAACAATAAACACCCATCCCACTGAATGCATTTTCTCATGGTAGACGATATCGGCAACCTGGCAATGTTTATGACAAACCTAAATTGTTCACTGAGGCCGCCGACGACTACTTTCTATTTCCCCCCTTTTTTGGGACGTAAACACGATCCATTTCCCATCGGGTGAGAAGTGGCCATTGTCGTCCGACCATCGTGGGTAAGGGGAAAAAGCTTGTCGCCGTGCGCTAGCGGCATCGCCGCAAAGGCGCATGCTGCCCGGCTCGCCGGGTTCATACAGAATGCATTTGCCATCGGCAAGACCAATCAGTGGCTAACTGCCAGAAGAGTTCAGTAAATGGCGCTTTTTAGAAATAGTATCTTTTGACGCAGACGCAATTATGAACGCGAGCGACGGTTAGGTGAATGTGGAAGCGCCGAACAGGCCCAAGGGGTGGTTTGGTACCTGGATAGAATTATCAACAAAATTGGCGACACTCTT
>JAFATF010000193.1 GCA_019244045.1 Acidobacteriota bacterium | reverse complement strand
AGATCTGCGCTCGCCACCTACTCGCCTTTCACCAAAGGGAGTTCCACGAAGCTGGCCTGTGGTGGGGAATGATACACGCGTTCGGTGGCTTTCTGATAATCCCCCGGCTTTGCCCAGAAGATATTCGGAACAAACGTCTGCGGGTTGCGATCGTAGAGCGGAAACCAGCTCGACTGCACCTGGACCATGATGCGATGCCCAGTAAGAAAGACGTGGTTAGCGTTGGGCAATTGGAAACGGTACAGCAAGGGCTGGTTCGGGGTAATTGCTTTAGGTCTTTGCAAGCTCTCGCGGTAGCGGCCGCGAAAGATGTCGGCGGCGACCATCAGCTGGTAGCCTCCCATTTCGGCTTGCGCGGCCACCTGATCGGGGTAGCGGTCAATGAGTTTTACCACCCAGTCTGAATCCGTACCGCTGGTTGCGGCAACCAGGTTGGCGATGGGCTGTCCGCTGATCTTGATAGGTGCGTCGAGCACCTCCGAGGTAAAGACCAGGACATCTTCCCGACCCGAAGCTTCTCGCTGGTCATCGACCAGCCAGCGCGACCAGGTGTGGTTGGGGTCGTAGCCGATGGCTTGAATGGGGCGGGCGCGGAAGGGGACGGGTTTGGCGGGATCGGAAACATAGGTGTCAAATTCCGGTTCGCCCGACTCAGGCTTGGAAAAGGTGAGCCGGCCCGCGGAAGCCAAATAGACGGGGGTGGGAGCGAGGCTGCAATTGGCAGCGCAACCCGCCGGCCAGGAAGCAAGGCGCTGCCAACGGTTGGTGCCCGTCTCGAAAGCCATGACCGGCGCGATATCGGCCTTGGGGGCTCCATCCTTGAGGTACTGAGCCAGGAAAGGCCGGAGGATGTGCTCACGAAAAAAAAGAGCGGTGTCGCTACTGAATTTCAGATCGCCCAGCGACTCGCCCTGGCCAATCTCTTGCGCATGATGCCAGGGGCCGAGCACGAGGAAGACCTTGTCGCCGGCGGTGTCCTTCGGCTTGAGCGCCTGATAAATCGCCGGCGCGCCGTAAATATCCTCTTGATCCCAGAAACTGTGGACCAGCATGAGGGGAATTTTTAACGGTTCCTTGGCGAGGAGCTTGTCGAGCGCCTGCTCCTGCCAGAACTCGTCATAGGCGGGGTGCTCGACAAGCTTGCGCCAGAAGCCGACCTGCTCGAGGCCATGAGAGTGGCCGAGTGCGCCGGCGGAGACGGCGTCCATGAACTCGTCGTAATCATCGAGATGGCCGGTCCACCACTTGGCCCCCGAACCGCGCGCCGCTTCCTGCTGGTAAATGTAAGGCATGTTTTGTTCGCGAAACGCGCCGTAGTGGAACCAGTCATCGCCCATCCATCCGTCCACCATGGGGTTCATCGGAACCGCCACCTTCAAGGCAGGGTGGGGATGGACCAGGGCCATGGCGGAGGTGAATCCGTCGTAGGAGATGCCGAGAATTCCGACCTTGCCGTTGGTTTCGGGAACATTCCTCACCAGCCAATCCACCGTGTCATAGGTATCGGTCGAATGATCCACCGGGGTAGGATTGAGCGGCCCGCGTAAGGGGCGGGTCATGACGTAGTCGCCTTCCGAGCCGTATTTGCCGCGCACGTCCTGAACAACACGTATGTAGCCGTCGGCGACGACGACATCCGTGGGATTGTCGTAGCCCTCCAAAGTTGGGCCCAGCTGAGAGCTCTCTTGATGGCGGGTCTGGGCATCGGCATCATAGGGGGTGCGGGTGAGGAGCATGGGCGCATTCTTGGCGCCCTTAGGGACGAGGATGACGGTATGCAGCCGCACGCCGTCGCGCATAGCGATCATCACATCGCGCCGGAGATAGTCGAAGGCGCCGGTTGTTGGCTCCAGGTGTGCGGGAATCTCACCCGTCAGAGATGGCTGCGTCAAGGGCGTCTGGCTCTGGGCGTGAGCCCCGAGCGCGGCGGCCGTGAGCAAGGCGGCGATAAGGAAGCGGGCCGCCGATCGGGATGCGGGAAAGTGGCTGAGGTCCATGTTTGCGCTCGTCTCCATAAGTTTGCGAAAGGCGGAATTATAGACGCGATGCGCGGGGAAGCGACGCGAAAAGCCATCGTCAGGTGTAGGGCTGGTGTGGCTTATGCAGTGGGTGTATTTGGTGGGCCGAGCAGCCGCCGCCGAACAAAACAAGTTCAGTAAATAGCTTCGTACTTGGTCACAATCCAATCGCCATCACGGCTGTCCAAGGTCACAGAAAACAGCTCCGTGTAAGTCGTCTTCTGTCCCGGGCTGGCGCGGCGGGTGCCACGATAGCGCAACATGCGCAGCGGAGGGGAGTCCTCCCATTCGGCAACTTCCCAGGAGACAAGCGGGTGTTCGGTTTCCGAGTCGCAAATAAAGCTGGCATATTTGCGGCGATAGTCCTTCTCCCAGCTCTCCAGCTCCTGTTTGCATTTTCCCTCTCGCAGGGCGCGGAGAAACCTATTGGCGACACGTTCAGAGCTGCGATCCCGCAACGGATTCAGCTTGATCGAGTCGGGAATGCCGGAGAGAGGATCGTGCGTCTCGGAACGGGCCAGCACGGGCGGCTGGTTATTGAGCCAGATAAGGTAGCCGAAGAATACGATCAGCATCAGCACGGCCAGGCCAACGGCGATCCCGATGTGCAGCTTGGAATAGGGCATCTACAGCGACAGTGTAAGAGGGGTCGGGAAAATGATACAAGATTACCTCCGCACCCCTCGACGATTGCGACCGGGAACCGCCGGACATGTACGAGAGAATGGCCGGGTTCGGCCTGGCTGGCTGCGGGAAAACGTTTTCTTAGGCGGGGGCAAGGAAAAATCCGCGCCCCCGAACAACTATTCTTTCGCTTCGCCGCCCGCGTCGGGCTCGCTTGCGTCCGGGGTCCCGGCTCCGCCTTTGGTTTCGGCTTCTTCCATGGCCTTCTTGACTTCAGCGGCCCGCTTGGCGCGCGCTTCGGCGCGTTTCTGCCGCTTTTCCTCCTGCACGGCTTCGCTACCCAGCAGCTCGACCAGTGCTTTGTCAGCCCCATCACCCCGCTGCCAGGCGACGCGAACGATCCGCAGATAGCCGCCATTGCGATCACCGAAGCGCGGCGCTACGGTATCGAAGAGTTTGGTCACGGCTTCACCGGTCATCAGGTAGGAGGCGGCGTGGCGGCGAGCAGAAAGATCGCCTCGCTTGCCGAGCGTGATCATTCGTTCGACCTGCGGGCGCATGGCCTTGGCTTTCGGCAAAGTGGTCTCCACTCGCTCTTCCAGAATGAGCGACGTTACCAGGTTGCGCAGCAGGGCGCGTCGATGGGCGGTGTTGCGTCCGAGTTTCCAGCCGGCCTTCTTGTGACGCATGTCAATCCTCAGTGCTTTGGTTTTCCAGCGCAGCTCAGCCGAGCCTGCGCCGGGCTCAGGCGGAAAACCCCGAAATGGCCCAGCGCGCCAGCGCTGGACACCCGGGTCACGGCCGACTAGAAGCTATCCGGCTCGTGATCCCCGCCCGGCTCTCCATAAATGCCGATCGGCATGGGAGCTTGCGGACCGGGCACGGCATTGCCGTGCTCGTCGATCTTCATGCCCAGACTCAATCCCATGGACGCCAGGATCTCCTTGATCTCGTTCAGCGACTTGCGCCCGAAATTCTTGGTCTTGAGCATTTCCGCTTCGGTCTTCTGCACCAGCTCTCCGATGGTCTGGATGTTGGCGTTCTTCAGGCAGTTATAGCTGCGCACGGAGAGCTCCAGTTCCTCGACCGAGCGGTTCAGATTCTCGTTGCGAATCTCAGGCTTACGCTCCTCGGCGGAGCTTGCAGTCTCGATCTCCTCCTCGAAGTTGATGAAGATGTTCATGTGATCCTTCAGCAACTTCGCGGCTAGGCCGAGCGAATCGGCGGGCGTAATCGAGCCATTGGTCCAGATCTCGATGGTCAACTTGTCGTAATCGGTGATCTGGCCCAAGCGGGCAGCCTCCACCGTGTAATTGCACTTACGCACCGGGGAGTGAACCGAGTCGATAGGAATAAAACCGATGCCGAGGTCCTCCTCGAAGTTCTTGTCGGCAGAGACATAACCGCGGCCTCGCTTGAGGCGCATTTCCATGTCCAGCTTGCCACCTTCGCTGACGGTCGCGACATAGACGTCTTTATCGAGAACTTCGACGTCGGCATCGGCCTCGATCATGCCTGACGTGACCACGCCGGGCTGATCGGCGCGCAGGTAGATGGCCTTGGGCGCATCGCCGGAAAGCTTAAAGGGAATCTGCTTGAGATTCAGGATGATATCGGTGGCGTCCTCGACGACGCCGGGAATCGATTGGAACTCGTGCAGCACACCTTCAATCTTGACCGCCGTGACAGCCGCCCCTTCGATCGAGGACAACAGCACGCGGCGCAACGCGTTGCCCACGGTAGTGCCAAATCCCCGTTCAAAGGGCTGTGCCCAGAACATACCGTACTTGTCGGTCAGCGATTCGGTGTCGGTCGCGAGGCGTTTCGGTTTTTGAAAACCCTTCCAAAGCATTTGTTCATTCTCCTTCGGCCATGCTGCTCAATCGCAGCTAACTGGACCGGCCTAAAAGTCCAGCTCAGGCACCGCGAAAGGCGATCTGGGCGAATTAAACGGCCGTGGTGAGCGGCTCGCTCACCCTTCCCCGGCTTCGCCAGGGAGGAACAGGCGGCGAACAGCAGCGACTATTTGCTATACAACTCCACGATCAGCTGCTCATTGACGGGCAGTTGGATGTCTTCCCGCTTGGGCAAGGACTGAACGCGCGCCTTGTAGTTATCGCGATCAACTTCGAGCCACGTGGGAGCAGTTTGATGGCTAGCAAACTCCTTCGCAGCGGCAAGGATGGGCAGGCTCTTGCTGTTCTCGCGCACGGAAATCTCTTCTCCCTGACTTACCTGGTAGGAGGGGATATTCACCTTGCGGCCATCCACCGCAATGTGACCATGGCGCACTAACTGGCGCGCCTGGCGGCGTGAGATGGCGAAGCCCACGCGATAGACGACGCTGTCCAGGCGACGCTCGAGTTGCTGCAGGAGCATGTAGCCGGTCACGCCCTTGGTGCGGGCTGCCTTCTCGAAGTAGTTGCGGAACTGGCCTTCCTGGGTGAAGTAAATGCGCTTTGTCTTCTGCTTCTCACGCAACTGCAGGCCATAGCCCACCACCTTGGCCTTGCGATCTTTACCATGCTGACCAGGCGCAAAGTTACGCTTCTCAATGGGGCATTTGTCGCTGAAGCATTTGCTGCCCTTGAGGAACAACTTCATGCCCTCGCGGCGGCAAAGCCGACATACGGGTGCGGTGTAACGTGCCATGTTTCTCCTTAGGCAACCGGTTTACGGGACTGGCTTCCCTTCTTCCCGGTGTTCGAAATCGGTCGCTCGAAACTTCTTGCCCCGGGGGTGCAAGCGACAACTCGCGACCCGGGGCAACTCCATCGTGCGCGCGCTAAACGCGGCGGCGTTTGGGCGGCCGACAACCATTATGGGGAATGGGCGTCGAGTCCTTAATCGACCGCACCTCAATGCCCGCAGCGGCCAGGGCGCGAATGGCCGATTCGCGGCCCGATCCGGGGCCGCTGACGCTCACGTCCACGCTCCGCAGACCGTGTTCGCGCGCCATATTGGCGGCGCTCATGGCTGCTTGCTGGGCGGCAAAGGGCGTCCCCTTTCGCGAGCCGCGGAATCCGAGCGAGCCGGAACTCTTCCAGGAGATCACGTTGCCGGCCTGATCGGAAATGGTCACGATAGTGTTGTTGAAGGAGGCTTGAATGTGCACCAGCCCATGGGGAACATGCTTGCGCTCCTTCTTCTTAAATTTTTTTGTCTTGCCTTTTTTCTCCGACGCCGCTGCGCCGGGTGCTGCCGCTGTTTTCGCCATATTCAGTTCTCAGCTTTCACCTGTAATCGCTCCCCCAACTGCCCGCGTTGTCGGCTCGCCCGAGCGGACTCGAGGCCGCGCCAATCTATGTCTTCGCCGTCGACTTTTTCTTTTGTGCCACCGTGCCCTTACGCGGCCCCTTGCGAGTACGCGCGTTGGTGTGCGTGCGCTGGCCCCGTACCGGCAAGTTGCGGCGATGGCGATAGCCGCGATAGGAACCAATTTCGATGAGGCGCTTAATATTGATCGAAACTTCCTTGCGCAGATCGCCCTCCACCATGCCTTCGCCTTCAATCACCTGGCGGATGCGATTGACCTCGTCCTCGCTGAGGTCCTGCACCTTTTTCATGGGATCAACCTTGGCTTGGGAGAGTATGCGCGAGGAGCGCGGATTCCCGATGCCATAGATGTAGGTCAGCCCGATATGCACGCGCTTCTGCCGCGGAAGATCGACCCCTGCAATACGTGCCATGATGCTCCTTGCTTCAGCCTTGCCGCTGTTTATGCTTGGAATTCGTGCAGATCACCCGTACCACTCCCTTGCGATGGATGATCTTGCACTTATCGCAAATTTTCTTAACCGATGCTCGTACCTTCATAACTGGCTCTCAAATTCAGTGTTCAGCGTTTGCGGTAAGGGTAGAAAGCCCTTACTTATAACGATATACGATGCGGCCGCGATTCAGGTCGTAGGGCGAAAGTTCTACCGCTACCTTATCGCCCGGCAGAATGCGGATGAAATTTTTCCTCATCTTGCCTGAAACATGCGCCAACACCTGGTGCTTATTCTCCAGTTCCACCTTGAACATGGCATTCGGCAGCGGCTCGATCACCGTTGCCATGACCTCAATCGCGTCCTCTTTACTCATCGACTTTTGCTCACCGACTCCCTGACAAGCCGGCCGGCCAGCAGCGGCCCCACCCGACAGGCCCGCTCGTCTATTCGGTCAAGATCAAGGGCCCGTTTTTGGTCACCGCGACACAGTGCTCGAAATGGGCGCTGTAACTGCCGTCTTCGGTGACCGCGGTCCACTTATCACTCAGCAGCTTGGTACCCGGTTTTCCGAAATTCACCATGGGCTCGATGGCCAGCACCATTCCTTCTCTCAATCTGGCACCGTGGCCGCGGGTGCCGAAATTGGGAACCTGCGGCTCTTCGTGCAGCTTTGTCCCGATGCCATGTCCCACGAACTCGCGCACCACGCTGAAGCCGTTGGCTTCGACAAGTTCCTGAACCGCAGCGCCGACATCCCCCACCGTGTTGCCCATGCGAGCGGCTTCGATGCCGCGGTAGAGCGAAGCCTCAGTTACGGCGAGTAGCTTCTGTACCTCAGGGGCAACCTCGACGACGGGAACGGTAATGGCAGCGTCTCCGTAGTAGCCGTCGAGCACGACTCCGCAATCGATTGACACGATATCCCCGGCCTTGAGCACCCGCTTTTCCGAAGGGATGCCATGGACAATCTCCTGGTTGATCGAAGTGCAGAGCACGCAGGGATAATCGTAATAGCCTTTAAAGGCCGGCTTGGCCCCGAGTTCTTCGATCTTCTTCTCGGCCGCTCGTTCAAGATCCATGGTATTGACGCCGGGGGCGACTAGGCCGCGGACATGATCGAGCACCTGCCGGACGATGCGGCCGCTTTGCCGCATTCTTTCGATCTCCGATCTCGACTTACACACGATCGCCATTCTACAGTTTGCTATTCATCGCCACCGCGCAATGCGCTTCGATCACTTTGGCAATCTGGGCCGTGACCTCCGGCACCGGCAAATCACCGTTAACCATGAATAACCGCTCCGTCGCCCAGTAGTAGTCGGCCAGCGGCTTGGTCTCGCGTTCGTAGGCGGCAAGCCGCTCTCGAATCACTTGCTCTCGATCATCGTTACGGATCACCAGCGTGAGACCATCAACGTCACAGACTTCATCAACGCGGGGCGGCTGAAGATAGATGTTATAGATGTGTCCAGCGGGACAGGTACGGCGTCCGGTGAGCCGGCGTAAAAGATTATTATAGTCGACCTGAATCTCTACCACAACCGGCAAACCTTTGCTCGCGTGAGCGTTGTCAAAGAACTCATGTTCGAGGAAGGCATCAAGCCATCCTGCCTGGGCAGCGGTGCGGGGAAAACCATCCAAGATGAATCCCTGTTCGGCGTCCCGCTGGCGCAAGCGCCAGACCACCATGTCGTAAACCAGGTCGTCGGGCACCAGCTCGCCCCGTGCCATAACGGACTTGGCCTGAATTCCCAACTTCGTGCCGCGTGCCACATGATCCCGGAGAAGGTCTCCCGAGGAGATATGCGGAACCCGACAATGCGCCGCAATGACCTTCGCCTGGGTTCCCTTGCCTGCGCCCGGAGGTCCCAAAAGAACGACCGCGAACTTGCGGCGGCTTTGGTCCACGTTAAGCTTGACTCCGCATCGACCGACTCCATGGCGGCTAACCTTGTCCAGCAGACACTGACTAGGCCCAATTCCGGCGGCCTCGGATGCGACCGCTGCGGGGGCTAAAACCTTCATAATGGCGCATGACGAGCTGAGCCTCGATCTGTGTGACCGTATCCATAGCCACCCCGACCACAATCAACAGAGAGGTGCCGCCGAAATAGAAGGTGACGCCCAGACCGTTCAGGAACCAGCTCGGCGCGTTCTCAAACAGCCTGCCGAATGGCCCCCACAAGTGCTGCAGGTGGATACCGGTAATCATCCACTCCGGGATGAAGGAGATGATAATCAGGTAAAGGGCGCCGACCAGAGTGATGCGTGTCAGCATGTCGTTTATTGCATCCGCCGTGCGCCTGCCGGGACGTATGCCGGGGATGAATCCCCCATATTTGCGCATATTGTCGGCCACCTCGTTGGGATTGAAGATGATCGACACGTAAAAATAGGCGAAGAAGATGATGCCAACAGCGTAGAGAAATTCATACAGCGGTTCACCCCAGCGCAACCAGTCCAGAATTGGGCCAATCACCTTGTTGGTGTGCCAGGCGAAGAATGCTGTCTGGGGCAAGGTCAAGATAGACGATGCGAAGATCACCGGCATGACTCCGCCCGCGTTCACCCGCAGAGGCAGGTGAGTCGATTGACCGCCCATGACTTTGCGGCCGACTACGCGCTTGGCATATTGCACGGGGATGCGCCGTTCGCTGCGCTCAACGTAGACGATAAAGGCGACCACCAGGATCATCAAGGCGATCAGCAGAACCATGGCGGGGAAGGTAAAGGCACCCCAGGCGTCATTTTTGGCCTTATCGACGAGGTCGGCGACCCCACGGGGCAAACCTACGACAATGCCGGCAAAGATCAGCAGCGACATGCCATTGCCGATGCCCCGGTCCGTGATCTGCTCGCCCAGCCACATAATGAAGGCGCTGCCTGTGGTCAGAGTCAGCATCGTCATAAGGATGAAGCCGATACCGGGATCGACGACGAAATCCCCGCCTTTCATCAGGCTGATGGCAATGCCGAGCGACTGCACTGCGCTGAGCAAGACGGTCAGGTAGCGGGTCCATTGCGTGATTTTCTTGCGCCCGAGTTCGCCTTCTTTCTGCAATTTGGCGAGCGGCTCATAGACAACAGTGAGCAGCTGCAGAATGATCGAGGCGGTGATATAGGGCATGATGCCTAGGGCGAAGATGGTCAGACGCCTGAGTTGTCCGCCACTAAACAGGTCCACAAACCCCAGAAACGTGCCCTGGTTCTGCTGGAAAAACTGCTGCAGCTTATCGGCATTGATGCCGGGGGTAGGAATATGACCGCCGAGGCGGTATACAGCCAGCATGGCCAGAGTAAAAAGAATCCGCTTGCGCAGGTCCGGGATACGGAAAATGTTGGCGAATTTTTCAAACATTAGGCAATAACCTCAAACTTGCCGCCGGCTTTGGTGATCTTTTCCTGCGCCGATTTGGAAAACTTGTGCGCCTGGATGGTAAGGGCACGAGTGACCTGCCCGTCGGCAAGAATCTTGACCGGAGAGTTGCCTTGCACCAGGCCGGCTTTGCGCAAAACATCCGGGGTAATCGTCTCCTCCCTAAGACCGGCCAGCTTCTCCAGACTTACGATTGCGTAACGATTACGAAAAACGTTGGTGAAGCCGCGCTTGGGCAAGCGGCGATGCAGAGGCATTTGCCCGCCTTCAAAGCCCCGTAACATGCGCGAACCGCTGCGGGAGCGCTGCCCTTTATGCCCGCGCGTCGACGTCTTGCCCATGCCCGAGCCCATGCCGCGGCCCACCCGTTTCGGCTTTTCTGTCGATTTATGAGGAGCGTGAACGCTTGAAAGATTCATGTCAGGTCCTTATGCGCCCTCGTGGCGAACGATTTCGACCAGGTGCGGCACCTTGGCCACCATGCCGCGAATTGCCGGCGTATCAGGCCGCTCGATGATCTGATTCAACCTGGTAAAACCCAGGCCTTTGACCACCTTCTTGTGCTGCATGGGCGTGGCGATCGCCGAGCGAACCCACTTCAGCTGAATGGTGGAAGCGCTTTTTTTAGAGGTAGTTTTCTTAGCAGCACTTTTCTTAGAGGCCCTTGTCTTATTGGGTGTCTTCGCCATGATGCAAGATCCTTGTGCGCCCTCTGGCGCGCTAGAGTTCTTCGATCGCCTTTCCGCGCAGGGTGGCTACATCTTCCTTGTTCTTCAATTGTTTCAACGCCGCAAAGGTGGCCTTGATGACATTGTGCGGGTTGGTTGTGCCGATCGATTTGGTCAGCACATTCTGCACGCCCGCCGAGGTCATCACGGCGCGCACGGCGCCACCGGCAATCACGCCCGTACCTTCCGCAGCCGGCTTCAACAGCACACGCCCCGACCCATAACGCCCGAGTACCAGGTGTGGGATGGTGGTTTGCGTAAGATTGATTCTCATCAGATTCTTCTTGGCCGCTTCGATCCCCTTGCGAATCGCCTGCGGGACCTCCTTGGCTTTGCCCGCACCATAGCCGACGACCGCCGCCGAGGGGTCGCCAACCACCACCAGGGCTGCGAAGGACAGATTCTTGCCGCCTTTGACGACCTTCGTGACCCGGTTGATTGCAACCACCTGATCTTTCAACTGGTACTGACCGGCGTCGAGCTTTTTCGCAGTTGTTATCATTGCCATGATTGTCTCTTTCGGTCCTCTCAAAACTGCAGGCCGCCCTCCCGGGCTGCGTCGGCCAACGCCTTAATGCGCCCGTGGTACAGATAGCCACCGCGATCGAAGACCACCCGCCCGATACCTTTGGCTTTGGCGCGTTCGGCAATGGTCTTGCCCACCGCTTTGGCCGCAGCTACGTTTCCCCCGGTCGCTCGCATTGGCTTTTTGCCTTCGGCACTGCTGGCCGCGACCAACGTTTGCCCCTGCAAATCATCGATCAGCTGGACGTAGATGTGGTTCAGCGAGCGATACACATTCAGCCGCGGCCGCTCCGCTGTTCCCAGCAGCCGCTTGCGGATGCGCTCATGCACGCGCTGCCGCTTTTCGTTTTTTCCAAGCTTGGTCAACATGCTTGTAAACCCTTCTGGCCTCCTCCCCGGGAGGCGCCCGCGACAGCAAGCCAGGGAGGCTATTTCGCTCCCGTCTTGCCGACCTTCTTCTTCAATCGCTCGCCGGCGTAGCGCACCCCTTTGTTCTTATAAGGATCCGGCGGACGCAAGGCGCGCATCTCGGCCGCGACCTGTCCGACTTTTTGCCGATCGATACCGCTGATCGTCAATTTCGTCTGCTTCGCATCGAGCACCACATCAACCCCGGTAGGCAAGGGATACTCGATGGGATGCGAATAGCCGAGATTAAAGACCACCATCCCCTTGCCCTTCATCTCGGCGCGATAGCCGATGCCGACGATTTCCAGCTCCTTCGTCCAGCCCTTGGTTACGCCTTCGACTGCGTTATTGACCAGGGCGCGGGCGAGTCCGTGCACGGCGGCCTGGGAATCATTTTGGCGGACGGCGACCAGATGACCATCCTGCCGCTCGATCTTGATGCCACGGGGGAGAGGGGTTTCAAGCTTCCCCTTGGGCCCTTCGACGGCCACGGCGTTCTCTTGAATATTGACGGTTACGCCCTTGGGCAGTGCGATCGGCTTTCTTCCAATTCGGGACATAAATAAACTCTCAGTTTACAAGCCTCGTTCTTTAAGTCGCTTTTCGCAAAATCCCCCGCCGCGCGGCTCGGCTACCAGATTTGGCAGAGAACTTCGCCGCCTACCCCTTCTCGGCGTGCCTGGCGACCGGTCATCACGCCCTTGGGGGTGGTAAGAATGTTTATCCCCATGCCGCCGAGAACCCGGGGTATCTCGCTGCGGCGCACGTACACGCGGCACCCGGGGCGCGAGACCCGCTCGAGATTCGAGATGGCAGCCTCATTATTGTTGCCGTACTTTAAATACACCCGCAGAATCTTGTGGCCATCCTCCTCGGTGGCCTTGAAATTGGCGACGTATCCCTCCTCTTTAAGAATGCGGGCAATCTCCAGCTTCAGCTTGGAAGCGGGGATATCGACTTTTTGGTGGCGGGCGCAGGCCGCGTTGCGGATTCGCGCCAGCATGTCTGCGACCGGGTCGGTCAGCCTCATCGTGTGCCTTCTCCTAACTGTCGCCCGTTTTCTTCGCTTGCTATCGAGCCAAGAACCTGCGGCGACCTTCGCTTATCCTGCCACCCGAGACCCCGAGAAGCAGCTCGAGGCAGGGAAGCCCAACTTACCAGGACGATTTCCACACGCCTGGAATCTCTCCTCGCAGCGCCAGCCCGCGGAAGCACAAGCGGCAGATGCCGAACTTGCGCAGATAGCCGCGAGGACGTCCGCAGATCCGGCAGCGGTTGTGCTTGCGCGTGGAGAACTTGGGCTTGCGTCGATCTTTGACTCGTTTTGCTGTGGTTGCCACTTGTCTTCTCGCTCCTTGCTTCTTGCCCTAGGCGCACTGCGGCGGTTTACCTCTCCCTCGATGCGGCGCCACCCGTTTACGATCGAAAGGGCATACCGAGGTGACGCAACAAGGCGCGCGCCTCGTCATCGCTGCGGGCCGTGGTCACGATGGTAACGTTCATACCTTTCAATTTGTCCACCTTCGCGTAATCGATTTCCGGGAAAATCAATTGATCATGTAGACCAAGGGTATAGTTGCCGCGGCCGTCAAACGATTTGGTGGAGACGCCGCGGAAGTCGCGCACGCGAGGCAGGACGATATTGACCAGGCGATCGAAAAATTCGTACATGCGGTCACCCCGCAGGGTCACCATGGCCCCGATCGGCATGCCGGCGCGAACTTTGAAGGCGGCGATCGACTTTTTTGCCCTCGTGATCACCGGCTTTTGCCCGGTGATCTGGGCCAGCTCGTTGCTTGCTGGATCAAGCACCTTGGCATTCTGCGTGGCCTCGCCCACGCCCATGTTCACCACAATCTTTTCAAGATGGGGCACGGCGGTGGGATTGCTCAACTCGAACTCTTTCATCAGCGCCGGCGCGACCTCCTTTTGGAAGCGCGTTTTCAGGCGCGGGCGCTCTTTGGAGCTGTGCCGGGGCCGGCCCGTCGGCTTCTCCTCGACCGGAACTGCTGGCTGTCCCTTCTTTGCTTTTTTTTCTTTGTCTTTCGCCATGGTGCTACCTGCTGAACTTGTGCCCCTGCTTTGGGGCACGGATGTCTTCCTCAGCCCGCGTCTGCAAGCAGCCCGTTTCCGGGCCGGCCAGGTCAGGACTTATCGAGAGTGTTGCCGCATTTTTTGCACACCCGGACCTTACGGTCTCCGCGAACCTCGTGGCCGATGCGGACTGGGCCGCAGCTCGGGCAGACAAGCTGCACGTTGGAGAGCGAAACTCGACTCTCCTGCTCGGCGATGCCGCCCTGAATGTTGCGTTGCGGGTTGGGACGCACGTGCTTTTTAACCATCATGACGTGCTCGACCAACACCTTGCCTTCAGCGGGGAAGACGCGCAGCACGCGGCCTTGCTTGCCTTTATCGCGGCCGGTGATCACCTTCACCGTGTCGTTGCGCTTGATATCTACCCTGGTATGACCTCGCAATGCTGCATGGGCCGTCATCAGAAAACCTTATTCCTATTCTTTTTCGAACCTAAGCAGCTCGAAAAGCAAAATTCCTGGTGGCCTCGAAGATCGTTCACAGCACTTCCGGTGCTAAGGACACGATCTTCAAGAACTTCTTCTCGCGCAACTCGCGCGCCACTGGGCCAAAAACACGCGTTCCCACCGGCTCTCCCGCTTCGTTGATCAGTACAGCCGCGTTCTGATCGAAGCGAATGTAGGTGCCGTCGCGGCGGCGATGCTCCTTGCGAGTGCGCACCACCACGGCCTTGACTACCTTGCCTTTTTGCACCTGCCCGTCGGGGGCCGCCTCTTTGACGCTGGCGGTGATCACGTCGCCCAAGCGGGCGCGCAATCCTGCGCCTCCACCGAGCGGCAGGATCATCTGCAGCTTGCGGGCGCCGGAGTTGTCGGCGACCTCGAGCATCGTTCTCATCATCACGGCCATCGGTGTCTCCCTGGCGAAACCGGCTGCTAGCGCGCCGCTTCCGTGGCATCAACATTGGCCAGCGCCTCCGGCGCCAGCGCCGCCTTGCGAATAATCTCTTTCAACCGCCAGCGTTTGAGCCGCGATAGCGGGCGAGTTTCTTCGAGGCGAACGAAGTCGCCAATACGAGCCGAGTTCTGTTCATCGTGGGCGTAGAACTTTTTATCCTTCGAGACCACGCGGCCGTAAAAGCCATGCGCCCTGGTGCGCGTGACCTTCACCACGATGGTCTTGGTCATGCGATTGGAGGTGACTACGCCCACTACTTCCTTGCGGCGAGAGGCCTTGGCGGGTTGGGTGCTTTCGGCCATTACTGTCTCTCTCTTTTGCGCGCTGCGAGTTCCTGTTCGCGCATGATGGTCTTGATTCTGGCGATGTCTTTGCGCAGTCCACGAATTTTCTTGAGGCTCTCGGTCTGTCCCATGTTCATTTGAAACTTCAGCTTGAACAGCTGGTCAGCCAGGTCGCGCTCCTGGTGCTTGAGTTCGACGTCGGTCAAATTGCGAATCTTTTCCGGCTTCATAAAACTTTTTCCGCTCCCCAGCTCTCAGTGAGCGCTCGCCCGTTGCACAAAGGTTGTCTTCAACGGCAGCTTGTGCGAGGCCAGACGCATGGCTTCCTGGGCGTCGGCTACGCTGACGCCTTCCATTTCAAACAGGATCTTGCCGGGGCGCACCACCGCGACCCAGTGATCCGGGGCCCCTTTGCCCTTTCCCATACGAGTCTCGGCCGGTTTCTTGGTCACCGGTTTATCGGGAAACAGGCGGATCCAAACCTTCCCCCCGCGCTTGACGAAGCGGGTGATCGCGACCCGGCTGGCCTCAATCTGGCGGTCGCTGATCCAGCCCGGTTCCAACACTTTCAAGCCGTACTGGCCAAAAGCCAACTCCGAACCGCGCCAGGCCTTGCCCGCCATGCGGCCTCTTTGCTGCTTGCGGTACTTCACTTTCTTCGGCATCAACATAGGCTAGCTCTCACCGGCCACTTAAAAGGCCCCTGCCGGCCCCGTTCCAATCTGCGACTCGCGTTTTTTTTGCGAGAGAATTTCACCACGATAGATCCAGGTCTTCACGCCAATGACGCCGTAGGTGGTACGCGCCTCGGTGAAGCCGTAATCGATGTCGGCGCGCAGGGTATGCAAGGGCAGGCGGCCCTGCAAGTACCACTCGGAGCGGGCGATTTCGTTGCCGTTTAAGCGGCCGCTGACCCGCACTTTGATTCCCTTGCAGCCGAAGCGCAGCGCTGAGTCAACGGCTTTGCGCATGGCACGGCGGAAACCGACGCGCTTCTCCAGCTGCAAGGCGATCGATTCTGAAACCAATTGCGCATCGAGTTCCGGCTTATGGACCTCCTGGATATCGATGTATACCTCGCGGTTGGTGCGCTTCTGCAGCTCCTGCTTAAGCTTGTCAATTTCCGCGCCCTTGCGGCCGATGATGATCCCGGGGCGCGCGGTCTTGATGATAATGCGCAGCTTGTTTCCGGGACGCTCAATCTCGATCGAGCTGACGCCGGCCGATTTGAGTTTGTCCTTGAGCTCGTCTTTGAGCTTTACGTCCTCAAACAGGAGCTTGTCATAATCGCGCTCGACAAACCAGCGGGATTTCCAAGGCTTGGTGTAGCCAAGGCGAAATCCGTATGGGTGAACCTTCTGTCCCATGTTATCTCCTCATCTCGGGCGATCTCTGCGCGCGCCCGCCCAATCCTCTTTGCTCCCGGCCAAGCTGTTGCGCATCCATCCCGTCACCCGGTCCGCTCTAGCGGGCCCGCTTGCTTTGGTCTCCTACCTTCTTGTCCCCCAGCTTCCCTCTGGTCTTTTTCAGCCCCTCTCTCGCCCCTGGCTGCACGCGCTTCTCCTCGGCGGAAACCGTGGTCGCCAGGCTATCCTCCGCACTCTTGCCGCGCTCGGCCAACAAAATCTCGATATGCGAGATGCGGCGCACGTAACGGTAGGCGCGGCCCATGGGGGCGGGACGGATGCGCTTCATGCGCGGGCCATCGTTGGCCACCGCCCGCTTCACGTAAAGATTGTCCACATCGACATCCAAACCCTTTTCCGTGCTCAGGTAATTGGCGTTCTCGAGCGCCGAGCGCACCAACTTTTGGATGGTTGGAGCCACGCGTTTCTTGGTAAACATTAGCGTATTCAAAGCATCTTCGACGCGACGGCCTTTGATGAGGTCCAGCACCAGGCGCGCCTTTTGGGGCGAGACGCGCATGAAACGTGCTTCCGCTCGAAATTCCATCGTTTGGTCTCCTTATGCCTTGGGCGCCGACGGTGCCGGGGCAGCCGCTCCCGCCGGCGGGACCGGAGCCCCGGGCCCGCCGGGAATACCGGCGGGCTTGGCCGCCACTTCGGTGGCCGCCTTCATCGAGTGCCCCTTGAACTGCCGGGTAAAGCTGAATTCGCCCAGCTTGTGGCCGACCATATTTTCCGTGATGTACACCGGAATGAATTTCTTGCCATTGTGCACCGCGATCGTGTGTCCCACCATTTCGGGTACGACGGTCGAACGCCGCGACCAGGTGCGCAGCACCTTTTTCTCATTGCGTGCGTTCATGCCTTCCACGCGCGACATCAGATAACTATCGACGAACGGTCCTTTTTTGGTTGAACGTGCCATAAATCAGCCCTTGGTCTCTCGTCCTTTGATCTTTTCCCGGGTTTCCGCCCGCGGCAACTGACCGCCGGCTAGATGCCGGTCACTTGTTGCGGCGGCTTACGATGAAGCGATCGGTCCGCTTGCTGTTACGCGTCTTATAGCCACGGGTCGGCTGCCCCCAGGGGGTTACCGGATGGCGACCGCCGGAAGTTTTTCCTTCCCCCCCGCCGTGCGGGTGATCCACGGGATTCATCGAGACACCGCGGTTGACCGGGCGGCGACCCAGCCAGCGTGTGCGCCCGGCTTTGCCAATGCTGATATTTTCATGATCAACATTGCCCACCTGGCCAATGGTGGCCATGCAATCCAGCAGAACTTTGCGGGTTTCGCCCGAGGGTAGCTTGACCAGAGCGTAGTCGCCTTCTTTGGCCACCAACTGAGCCGCGCCGCCGGCCGAGCGCACCATCTGAGCGCCTTTGCCGGGGCGAAGTTCGATGTTGTGCACCGTCGTGCCCGGCGGGACATGGCGCAAGGGAAGCGCGTTGCCCGCCAGAATGTCGGCATCGGGACCACTGATGATCTTCTGACCGACCTTCAAGCCATCGGGCTGCAGGATGTAACGCTTCTCCCCGTCCGCATAAGCGACTAGGGCGATGCGCGCCGAGCGGTTGGGATCGTATTCGATCGAGACCACGGTGGCGGGAATACCGGTCTTCTCGCGCTTGAAGTCAATGATACGAAGCTTACGCTTGTGCCCGCCGCCACGATGCCACAAGGTAATGTCACCGCGGTTGCGGCGGCCACCGGTGCGCTGCTTGGGTTCGACGAGCGGCTTGTACGGCTCGGTCGTGGTGACGTCATCGTTGCGCAGCGTGGTCCGAAAACGCAGCGTTTGGGTGGTCGGTCTGTAGGTCTTGATGGCCATAAATAGCTCTTATCTTCCGTTCTGGCGCCGCGCGCATGCGACTCGCCCGGGTTCGCTCCCGATTACAGGTTTTGCGCGTACTCCGGCATTTTTTCCCCCGCCTTCAGCCGCACATACGCCTTCTTCCAGTCGGGGCGATAGCCGGCAAACTTCCCACGGCGGCGTTCCTTCCCCGGAAAGTTGGCCGTACGCACCGAATCCACTTTGACCTTGAAGATCGCCTGTACCGCCTCCTTGATCTCGGTCTTGGTTGCCGTGGGGGCGACCTGGAAGACCAGCGTCCCTTGGTTTTCTTTGACGGCGAGACCTTTTTCGGTGATCACCGGCCGGCGAATGATCTGGTAATGCGACTTCACGACGCCACCTCGACCGCTTTGTCTCGACGGCTCGCGGCGCGACGGGCCCGGGCCCGTTCGTTTTCCGGCTCCCGAGCAGCCGATCGCTTGGCTACGGAGTTGGCAAGCGAGCGCTGCAAGTTCTCAATCGCGGCCCGGGAGAAGATCACGCGATCGTAGCGAAGCAGGTGGTAGGGGTGCAGTTGGTAAGCTCGCAACAGCTCAAGTCCGGCGATATTGCGCGAGCTCAGCTCAAGGTTGCGGCTCTCCTGGTTGGCCTCTTCCACCAGCAAAACCGTCTTTTCGATCTTCAGCGCATTGAGAGCCTGGCGAAACAGCTTGGTCTTGGGTTCAGCTACATGGAAGGCGTCGACTACGATGAGCTTGCCGTCATTCAATTTCACCGCCAGCGCCGAACGTAGTGCTCCCAACAGCTTCTTGCGGGGGAAGCGATACTCATAGGACCGCGGTTGGGGTCCGTGAACCGTGCCGCCATGGCGCCACAGGGGGGAGCGGATCGAGCCCACGCGAGCCCGGCCCGTACCCTTTTGCTTCCACAGTTTCTTGCCCGAACCGGACACCAGTTTGCGGTTCTTGGTGGCATGCGTTCCGGCCCGCAGCGCGGCGCGGTAATGCTTGACCGCTTCCCAGAGCAGGTCCTCGTTGATGGCGCCGAAGATCTCGTCCAGCAAATCGAGTGTGCCGACTTTCTCGCCGCTCAAATTATGTATATCAATGGTTGCCATACTCCGTCCCTGGGGTTAGCCCTTCTTGGCGGCCCTTTTGGCCGCTTTCAATGGATCTACGGTGGTCGCCCCGGCAAAGCCGCGTCGCTCTCTCGGCGGCTTCTTTGCCTTGTTGATGATCAGATAGCCTCCGTTCGGGCCGGGAACACTGCCCTCGACCACCAACAAATTTTCCTCCTTGTCGACGCCGAGGATGCGCAGGTTGCGCACAGTCACGCGGCCGTGGCCCAGATGGCCCGACATACGCATGCCTTTAAAGACGCGCGACGGGAAGGCGGAGGAACCGATCGAGCCGGTGATTTGGAACATTGAACCGTGGGACTTCGGTCCGCCGCCGAAATGATGACGCTTAACCACGCCCGCAAACCCCCGTCCTTTGCTGATTCCGGTAATGTCCACAAAGCGCTCGCCTTCCAACACTTCCACCAGCACGCGGTCACCAATTTTGATGTTGGCATCGGCTTGCTGCCTGTCGGCTTGCTGCTTGCTATCGTCCACTTCGATCGGAACTTCGCGCAGGAACTTCACGGGCGGAAGGTTGTGCTTGGCGAAATGACCGCGCATGGGCTGGGTAAGCCGCTTCTCCTTGACGAACTCGATCAATCCGAGTTGCGCCGATTCGTAACCGTCTCTTAAGGCGCTCTTGGCCTGGGTAACGACGCAGGGTCCGGCCTGTAACACCGTAGCTGGACGGACCTCGCCCTTGGCGTCAAACAGCTGCGTCATGCCGACCTTTTTTCCTAAAATTCCAGCTACCTTTGCCATGTTTCCTCTCTTCCCAGCGTGGCCGCGGCTATTGGCTGGGCGGGTTTTCTGCGCCCGCGGTCTTTTGCGGATCAAGGAAACCTCATCACTTGTGTGCTTCCTTGCCGAACGCCTTGATCTCGACATCAACGCCCGCCGGGAGATCCAGCTTCATGAGCGCGTCGACGGTCTGCGGCGTCGGCTCAAGGATGTCGAGCAGGCGCTTGTGGGTACGGATCTCGAACTGTTCGCGCGACTTTTTATCAACATGCGGTGAGCGCAGCACGGTGTACCGGTTCTTCATAGTGGGCAGCGGGATTGGTCCCGCAATCTGCGCCCCAGTACGCCGGGCAGTGTCGACAATCTCGCCCGTGGACTGGTCCAGGACACGGTAGTCGTACGCTTTCAGCCGGATTCGAATTCTCTCTTTACCGTTCACGTTGCACTCGCTAACCCCTCCCGGCAGACCGGGAGGAAAGAACTAGCGGCACCTTGAGGCTTGATGCAGGCCGCGCGCCCGCGCAATGAAGCGACCCCAACGACCGCGATGTGGGCGCGCCTCTAGGTGGCAATCTCGCTGATAGTGCCGGCACCGACCGTGTGCCCGCCTTCGCGGATGGCGAAGCGCAGCCCTTTCTCCATGGCCACGGGCGTAATCAGCTCGATCGTCAAACTCACGTTGTCCCCCGGCATGACCATCTCGGTCCCCGCCGGCAATTCCGCCACCCCGGTCACA
>JAFATF010000147.1 GCA_019244045.1 Acidobacteriota bacterium | reverse complement strand
ATTCCCGAAACGTGATGCTTCGGAGCAAAAGCGCAATATCGCGAAAAACCTGGCCTGCCGGTTTGAGAGTGCCGTCGTCGTGGACGTGAGTGCCCAACCGGTCGTCCCAGGACTCCATGCGGAAAGCCGGGTCGTGCTGGTAGGAATCCTGCCACAGCCGCATTTGACGCGTCCAGGACCAGGGCGCGATGCCGCAATACCCGTTTTTGACCGTGGCGAGAATACCTTCTTTCATCTCCTCGGCTTGGGCGAGTTCGCTGGTGAGGTCTTCGTTATGATCCAGATAGATCTCCTGCATCAGCGCTGGTTTGGTCGCCTTATTAGGCTTTTGGCGGATCGTTCGCGCGGCGGCATGGAGGCCTAAATAATCAACGGCGTCGCCCAGCTTCTGACCGGAACCGCCTCCCACTGTGATCAACCTGGGAGCACCGGACTGCTCCAAAGTGTTACGAAGCCTCTTGGTCCAGTCGGCGAGCGCATCGAGCGGCACCTCTGGCTCATTCCACAGATCCCAGGATATGCCCGGAACTGTTTTGTAACGCTGGCTAATTTGTTGCAGAAACTTCTGCTCGACAGCTCGTTTCTCTTCGCAGAAAACGGATTCGTTCAGCGGAAACCATCCGCGCGGATCTCCCATCTCCTCCGGCACCAAGGTAAACAGGTCGCCTCCATAGACGATTCCAAATTTCTGACACAAGTAAATGAACGCATCCAGCAAGCGCCAGGCGCGCTCGTCGGGCATTGGGTCCGACACTGCTTCGAGTTCGGAAAAAAACGGCAGCAGTTTGCCGTGCTGGAACAGCAGGTAATCTTTAAACCACTTGAGATGATGATAGTGCGGCCTGATGTAGTTGACGCCGCACTCGCGCATCGATTTCAGGTCAGCGGCAATCCGCGAGACATCCGGGCGATACCACATGATTTCGCCGCGCGTCGACTCGTAATAATTAGTTCCGCTCAGAAAAGTTTCCCGGCCTGTCGAAAAATAGTTTCCTTGCGTTTTGAGAGCAGGCCCGGTTCTGGCGATGTCATCTTTCCAAACCACAAAACCGTTGCGGGCTTTTGAAACTGTCTGTTCCTTCTGCCGGATACTGACAGAGACTTCATACTGATCGGATTCAAAGTTGTTCGGCGTCCAATGCCATTCCTTGGTGACCGCTTCCCGGGCGGGAAATTGCACGGTTTCGGTGTGGCTGTCTACTACACGATCACCGGCTCGGATCTGCAACTGCACCTCGGCCTTCGTTTCATGGCCTGCAAAGTTAAGCAAATGAGCGCGAACCGAAACGGATTCGCCTTGGTGATAACAGGCATAGCCAGCCGCCACGTCACGAACGACCAGGCGATTAAGCAATAGAAACAGTAAGTCGTTCATCAGGCCCGTGAAGTGCGGCGTTTCCGGGGAAAGAGGATGCGGCTCTTTTTCGTGCGAAAAGTGAATGCGGCGGCTCCCGTTTTCGAAATCCTGGATCAGCAGTCCTGTCGTGTTCAACACGCGCCCATACGGATCTGTTCCCCACAGGAGCGGAGTGATGCTGCGTGCGGGATAGCGCTCCGGGAACACATTCCCGTGATAAGGATTAGGAACCGGCTCATGCGAGCTGTTGTTGGCAACAATGCCGGTCTGACAACCAGCGATTTTGGGCGTCGCAGAAAGGGAGGGCAGAAGCTCCCGCTCGGCTCGCGTGACGGGCGGCACGTCGGGATGAACATAGTATTTGTAGCCGAGCGGAGCGACCCAACGCTCATAAAGCTGCTGATTCAGACTTAATGGATCAGGTTTGCCTTGGACAGGCAATTTCCCTTCGTCATTGACAGGCGCTCCGAACGGTACGCCGCCGGTGGTCAAGATGGCTCCCCCGCGCTTCAGAAAGCCCAGGAGCGTGTCACCCGTGTAGAACGGGAAAGCATCCATAGGATAAACCGGGCCATACGGATAAACGAGTATATCCATGCGGCCCTTGAACAGGAGCGAGTAG
Organism: Acidobacteriota bacterium; assembly: GCA_019244045.1. GTDB lineage: Bacteria > Acidobacteriota > Terriglobia > Terriglobales > Acidobacteriaceae > Gp1-AA122. The sequence continues at coordinate 2,585 of JAFATF010000147.1, read as the reverse complement.
GAGCGGATCTGGTACTTGTCCAGAAGCTCCACGCGAAGGTCTTTCCGCGCGCCCCAGATCTTCTGAAAGTGCTCGGCCCGCAAGCTGGGGGGAGTTTGAAAATTGGCAAATGCCGGGTCCGAAAAGACGCCGATTACCGTTCGTTGCTCTTGCGCCAGCTCACGCGCCAGCGCGAGAAAGTCAGGGTACCGGGGAGAATCACCGGCTGACGCGCTGGGCGGAAGAAAAGAGCCTGCCGTCGCGCGAGGAGAAGAGATTGCAGCACGGGCCACAAAGCCAGCAACGCTTTTCAGGAATGTACGCCGTACCATGTGACTGCGACCTCACTCCGACAACACAGTTTCCTCGCACTCGCGAAAATACCGCACGCTTTCTTGCGCCATTGCGTCCAGTCGCGGTCGATCCGGTTTCCCGTACATCGCCGGATAAGGATCTCCGCCAGCTCCTAACGGTTCAAACGTGATGTAGTGTCCGTCGGTGTTATAGCCGAGAAGGTACAGGGCGCGGATAATGGTATGGACGTCGAGCGATCCACTGCCCAGAGTGGAACGGTTGCTATCGGCAAAATGCAAGTTGACCAGCCTGCCATCAGCCTCCAGCAGCGCTTGACCGATGTGATTCTCCTCGCTCTGCATGTGGTAAACGTCGCCGTTAATATGCGCCACACCCGGATGATTGACAGTCTCAATATATTGTTTCGCTTCCGAAACCGTATGCACAAAGCTGGTCTCGGCGGAGCGAATCGGTTCAATGGCGGCTTTGATACCATGTTTGATAAATAAAGCTGCGCACATCCGGAGTGTTTCCGTCGAACGATGGAACTCCATGGCATCGTACGCAAGGGGACGCCCGACAGCGCCGGGCACCACTAAAAGGTACGTGCCGCCGATCTCCTCGGTAAACGGCACCTCGCGTTCTAAATAACTGATCGCCGCCTGCCGATGCATCGCGCGATTACTAGACAGATCGTTATCGGCAGAGAACATGCCGCAAACTCCCGACACTTTCAGCCCATGATCATGCAAGATGCGGAGTGTCTCATCTGCCTTGTAGCCTAAAGCCGGACCATAGTGATTGCCATGCAACTCAATGAAAGACAGTCCCGCTTTTTCAAGCCTTTTGGCTGAATCCGATAAGTGCTCCTGGCCGAACCCCCAGTTGCTCCAGGACAGATTGAGACGCTTCTCGAAGCGCTCGGGCGCGCGCTTCCGGAGTGATCGGAAGCGTTCCGTGATTTGAGCATTGTTGACTTCAAAGTTTTGCTGCTTCATATGACGTTTGCTCCGGTATGGGACCCGTTGGCGTGAGCAGGAAGAAAAGGGCCCTGGGGATTTGCGTCCGGCCCGAAGTAGCGCAGGAGAACGAGCGGCTCGTGCGCTGAGAAATTCTCGATCTCAATTCCTTGCCTAGCCGCCTCGTCTGATACAAACAACTCATCGTCCGTCAGTTCGCCGAAACGAATGCTGTTAGGAGAGCTGACCTTCATCGCGCCAACTCGGCCCTGACCTTGGACTACGATCAGTCCCGATGCGCCATGATCCCGCACCGTGCCATGCGCTCCCGGAGCTACCGTTAGTTCTTTTGCCGTGAAGCATTGTCGTCCTTCTACTTGGCCGTACAAGATCCACCGATCTTCAAAACCTTCGCACTGCGTATCAGCGTCGTGGATCGGTTCTAAATAATGATGTGCCTTAAAATTCGGGTCCGTATTCGAAGGCCAGTCGATCAATTCAATTAAAAATCCCAGGTCCCGGCGTTTCTCAAGAGGCACATCTTGTACTAAAAGATCCCAAGGCACATAACGCCCGTCCACCATGGACTGGAACATGGCCAAAACATCGCTGCCCCACTGTGGCTCATAGGTGACAAGCGATCCCGGAGCATGGAGAAGGCCGGGCGGCACCAGCCAACCGGTTCCCGGCCTCAAGCGGTACGCCTTCGAGTAATCCAGAATGCCATTGTCCCCGCATTCCCACCTCTCCAAACAGCGTTGAATCTCCGTCTTTGTGGTGCCAGGCTCGAGACCAAAATAGGTATGCGGAAAATAGCCGGAATGAAAGTTCATTTGTGGAGGGAAGTAATAGGCCTCCGGCTTTCCCAGACGGCCCACTAATTGGGCCTGCGCATCATTCTGATGCAAGTGGTGCGGAATGGGCCCGAGATTATCGAAAAATTTGCTGTACACCGGCCAGCGTTGATACTCCGTCCACAGACGCCGACCGATCAGCCGGGTTGGTTCGCTCTCGACGGCATCCCTCAAGGTGAATCGCTCCCCATCCGCAACGACGTAGCTTAAGCCTTCATCCGGGGTCCGATTTTCATTCATTGCCTCGGTCGTTGAAGCGAGCCAGCGCTCATCAATCCCGCCTCGGTGTGCGCCAAACGCATACAAATCTTCCGTGGCCAGCTTCAACCTTCGGCCAGGGACCAAAAACGATCGAGGTACCCAAGTGGGAGTAAGGCGCAGAATGCCCTCGCCCGCTTCGATCGCCCTCCGCGTGAGTTGACTGATTGATTTGGCGCTCATGCTCCCTCCAAAGTCCGAAGATTCCAACAAAGTATCTACCAAAACATCCATTGCAGTA
>JAFATF010000145.1 GCA_019244045.1 Acidobacteriota bacterium | reverse complement strand
TGCCGACGTCGATGCGAAATTGCGGCATGAGTTTCGCGGTTATGGTGCGAATGTCATCGTAATGGGCAAGGACCGGGCGAGCCTTCCACCCGGTGCTCTGAACAAAGTAGATGCCATTTTAGCTGGTCACGGAATCCGGGTACCTTTCGGGTATGTGGTCGCGCGAGCAAGCGATGGCCAACCGATTGTCGTTGCGGGAACGGATTTCGCACAGGTCCGGCAGTTGGATCGCTGGTGGTCGGTCACCAGCTGGCCTCCGAACGGCAGGTCAAATTACGTTGGCAAGCCGACCCAGGCTCTGGTGGGCACGCGAGCCGCCAGGGAGGCGACCCGAAAAGGCAAGCCCTTTGAATTAAGTTTCCAGGGCCGCAACATACAACTTACTCCGGTGGGTACCCTCCACACCGGAGCAGCCGAGGACAGCCGCATCTACATTTCTCAGGACGCCTTGTACGCCTGGACCGGAGTTCGACCGTCGACCATCGAAATCAGCGTTACCGGTTCGGCCGGCGATGTACAAGGGATAATCGAGCGCCTGGCGCAAGTTCTTCCCGACGCCGAGATCCGCCCGGTGCGGCAGATCACTGAGGGCGAAGCCCGTGTGCTCGGCAAGACGCATGCCGCACTGGGCGTGGCCGTCGTCCTGATCACTGTGACTGCGGCCCTGTGCGTGCTAGCGACGTTCATGGGCTGGGTGCTCGAGCGCAGGCGGGATTTCGCCATTATGAAAGCCCTGGGCGCCTCGGAAGCATTGCTGAATGCTTTCTTTGCGGCCGAGGCGACCGCCCTCGGGATACTAGGCTCGTTCCTGGGGTTTGCCATCGGCATTGGCTTGGCTGCCTGGATTGGAAGAGTGAATTTCAGCGCGCCCGTGGGGCCCCGTTTCAGTGTTTTGCCCATCGTAGTGGCGGGCAGCGCGGCCGTCGCGCTACTATCAGCCACAGTTCCCATCGGCCTTTTGCAACGTGTACAGCCTGCCGTCATTTTGCGAGGTGAGTGAGATGATCCGGCTCGAGAACGTGACTAAGTCGTACCCGGCGAAAGCCGAAGCAAGTGGCGGCGTCATTCGTGCGCTCGACAACATCTCGCTCGAAGTTGCTCCCGGGGAATGGCTGGCAGTCATGGGCCCATCCGGATCAGGTAAAACCACCATGGTGAATCTGCTCGGTTGTCTTGATCGCCCGAGCTCGGGAGAGATCTGGCTGGAGGGAGAGAACGTGGCCAACTTATTCCCGAGCGGGTTGAACCGGGTGCGGGCTGAAAAGGTCGGCTTCGTGTTTCAACAGTTCCATCTCGTGCCCTATTTGACGGCGCTCGAGAATGTCATGCTTGCTCAGTATTTCCACAGCATGACGGACGAGCGAGAAGCCCGGGAAGCACTAGAGCGGGTGGGACTGGGAGACAGGGCTGATCACCTTCCCGCCCATCTCTCCGGAGGAGAACAACAGCGAGTCTCGATTGCACGAGCCTTAATCAACGACCCGAAGATTGTGCTGGCGGACGAACCTACCGGTAATCTGGACGCCCGAAATGAAGAAATTGTGCTGCGCCTCCTCCGCGAACTCCATCAACAGGGCCGCACCATCGTCATGGTCACGCATGACCCTGTAGTTGCACGCCTGGCGGATCGTCGCATCGAACTGCATCACGGCCGCATCGCCGCTCAGGAAGTATTCTCCATGGCGGACGAGGAGCAATTTGACGAAGTACTCGAAGAACTTTGGGTGCTCGAAGAACATCGCGAGATTGCCGAAATCGGGCGCATGGAAGTGCATGGTGCTTTGCCGGTCACGATTGCCGTTGAAAAAATGGCCGAACTTGGACTGGTAGCCACCCGGCCGCAACCTCCCGAGCCTTATGAACACAAGCCATTCTCCAATCCCTGTCACGACGCTCTCAAACCCGCGGGAGTTTCGGTGGGCGATGGTAGCATGATCGTTGAGCTGACAGAACGCGGGCGCAAAAAGGCGGCCGACATCATTCGCCGGCATCGCTTGGCGGAGCGTCTGTTTACCGACAGCTTAGCGCTGGACAGCGAAACCGAGATCGAGCAGCAGGCCTGCAAGTTCGAACATATCCTCTCGAGAGAAGCCACGGAGAAGATCTGTACCTTCCTCGGCCATCCTCGCACCTGCCCGCATGGCGCACCGATTCCTCGCGGTGCTTGCTGCGACAGGCAGATCGAGGAAGTCAGTATTCGAGCCGCTCACACCTCCGGACTGACTCGCTAAATGGTATGAAGCTCGACTGCACTCAAGCTGCGGCGCTGTCCTCGTTCAACTGAACGCTATCTCCTTATTCTGGCTTTTTGCCCTTGGTTAAAAATGGGCGACTGTCAAGAACGTGGTATTTGCAAACTTTCTTTCCGGTGCGCAGCTCGACTGCCGTTTTACCTCGATTCAGTGCGGCAGGATAGGGTCCGCCAACGAAGCCGGCCTCGCCGCAGAAATCCCGGCTTATATACATGGTGCGCTCAATCCTGATCTGCACAAAATACGAGCCCAGGCCACGATCACCTTTTGTGAGGCTCACCCAGGCGGTTAATGGGAAATCGCTTGCGCTCACAGTTCCGAGCAGGAGGGCGAGAACTATCAAAGTACACCTCATAGATGCTGCCTCTGGGTACCGCGCAAACCGCGCCTCGAGCTGATCGCAATAGGACTGATCGCAGCTCTCCAGATTGCCCATGGCTCTAGCTGGGCACGTCGGCCTTCTGCCATGAATTTCTTCCTCCTTGATGTCCGGCACTGCACGCGAGCCATTTATCAAACTCGCACCTGCTGGAGTGAAGCATAGGCTACTCCATAAGGAGCCGGCTTATGCAAAAGCTCGGTCAGGCTTGGGACAAGGTCTTATTCGGGATTTCCGAGCGGGTCAATGCCGAGGCGTCAAAGGCGCTCTCGCGAGATAGCTCAGCGCAAGTGTCTCATCCCGGGCAGCGGCCCCGGCGAAGGAAAGGGCTCAACGTCAGGACCGGGTGAAGGCGCCGGCTCTGGCAGTGGACCGGGGGGCGAGGGCGAAGGAGCCGGATCGGGTTCGGGCGGCACTCCAGGATAACCAGGAATTGGATCCGGCGCACGACAAATTGGCATGCCTGACAGATGGCCGGCTCTGAAATCGGGTTGCTCTCTCCCATCCGCTAAAGCTTAACTTCCGAAAGCGTCGCCGTGAACACACGCGATTCCGCCGCACGGTTGCGGCAACGAGCTAGTAACGAAGGACGGTTTCCGCGACGAGTGGCTTGCACAACTGCCGCACAGCGGAGCACGCCGGCCAATTCGAGTTTCATGGCCCAGAGCCGGTGCTTCTCTGCTCTTCTCGTCGTCGACTGGCCCTCTTACAGCCACTGTGGAGGTCAACCACTGCAAGGTGAAGTGTTATAGGAGCTCGAAATCAAAAAAAGCTCGATCACGCAAACCAGCATTACCTTACGCTCCCAATCCAGGCAGCGATTTGGGGCGTTCTCGAGCCCATCATACGCGCTCGAGAAAACCTACTGCTTGGCCGCGATATGAGCAAGACAGAAGCGCTTACCTAATGGCAGCAATGAAGCCCCGGTCGCGGGGCACGAACCGCGAGATTGTCGGTAGGTACTACCTGCGAGCCAGTCAGGGAGGAGGCGCTGCTCACCCCATGCCGAGGTTTCTGACAATCTGCGCCGTGACATAGCCTCCATCGCCAGGAGCAATCTGTCGCCATCACTCGCCGACGCCCCTAAGGCAGTGCGTTCGCGCCATGTATTCATTTCGTGATCAGCTCGAATGACTCAGCGGTCCGCCTGTGGCAGAGTCTTGGGGTCAAGATTGTGGGAATGCCATCGGTTTTATCCAGCCAAAGCGTGGGTTCGTCGATGGCTACATCATGTATCGTGCTTGACCTGAGCTGATCGTCGCGGGCGGGGCTTACCGTTGCTTCTCCAACCTGGCGATTTCTCGGGAAAATAAGGGATTAGCAGGAAATTGCGTGCGCAACCTGCTGAGTTCTCTGATGGCCGAAGCTTTGTCTTTGTCCCGGACATAGGCGATGGCCAGCAGGATGCGTGCGAACGGTGCAAGTAAGTTGCCGCGATCGGCGGTCAGCCGCAGCTCGGCAAGGCCGCCCGCTTTGTCGGGATTCGCCCCGCCCAGGCGAGCAATCCAGCGCAGCGGAGGCGGCAGGCTACCCGTAAGATAACGGCTCACACCGCTCGCCAAGTGAGCGTCGTAGCAATCGGGATGCAGGCGAAGAAGTTGATTTCCAAAGACACTTGCCTGCTTCGTGGAATGCAAGGATGCCAAGTTGCGTTTGTCGATCAGCGCCAGGTAGTCGGCTCGCAAGCCGAACGCCAGGGTCAAAGCAAACAAAGCATCATGATCGCCAGCATTACCCTGGAGTCGGGCACGAGCCAACGCTTCCGCTTGCATCAGAGCGGCCTCAAACCGGCCGCGAACAATAACGTCAGCAGCGAGTTTGTTGCGTGCTGAAAAAGCAGAATCACTCGCGTAAAACTCTGACTCCAGCACGCCCAGACGTTCGAATTCTCCGAACAGCAGGCCAGCCGCTTCGGAGGCTGGTCCCATGGGATTATCCCGGTATCGCTGCTCAAATGCCCCAAATTCCTGTTCTGCCTGGGCAAACTTGAGGTCGTACATCAGCTGGAAGCCGTTCTGTATTTGGGGAGAAGGCGGAGCGCTGCCCGCTCCGGGCCTGGTGAGCAGCGGCAACAGCATCAGAGCCGCAATCCATACTTTCGGGAGCGATCTTCGGGAAGCGCGAATTGCTGAACCGATACTCACAAATTCTCGCAACAGCAGTCTGGCGTGAACACTTTCGCTTGGAGAGCTACGCTGAACATCTGCTTACAGGATAGATTCATAGGGCCCCGGCGCTTTCCAAACTTTTGTCAATCCTTTGTAAATTTCCTGCATCTGGTCAGCTTGGTGGGCGACCAGTTAAGTTGTGATTAAACTTATTTCGGAGTCAAATCTCATTGAGTGAGACGCGAGATCGCTCCGCACCGGGGTGGCCGGGCATCGAGCCGCGCTGGACATCAAGCGCGAAGACTGGCATGGGAACGGCTCTAAACCTGCACAGCCAGGTTTGGTTCACACTTAGCCACGGTATTGTTGACGAAGTCTATTTTCCCCGTGTCGACAACGCCTGCACGCGCGACCACGGCCTGCTGGTCACCTGTGGCGGGGCGTTTTTCTCCGAGGAGAAACGCCACACCCAATGTGAAATGCATCCCTTGGCGCAGGGCATTCCAGCTTATCGCCTAGTGAACACGTGTTGCGAACGACGGTATCGAATCACCAAGCGTGTCCTCACCGACCCTTACCGAAACGTCCTCCTCGAAAAGATTCATTTCGAACCACTCGACGGAAAGCTTGCCGACTACAGTCTATTCGCGCTGCTCGCACCACATCTGGCCAACTGCGGCTTTCATAACAACGGCTGGACCGGCGCTTACAAGGGCTTCCCCATGCTCTTTGCCGAGCGGGACGGCTATGCACTTGCCTTTGCCTGTTCGTTCGCGTGGCAGAAGATGTCGGTCGGTTTCGTAGGTATCTCCGATGGCTGGCAGGACGTTTCCAAGAATTTTCAATTGACTTCAGAGTACAGCGAAGCGCGCGACGGCAATATTGCACTGACCGGCGAAGTCGACCTGGCCGGCTGCGGAGGCGATTTTCTGCTGGCCATAGGTTTTGGCGGCATCTGGTCGGAAGCCGGCCAGCAGGCCCGTTCCAGCCTGCTCGACGGATCGAGAGCGCCCAGCTGGAATACGCACGGCTTTGGAAGAAATGGCAAAGCACGCTCATAGCTTTGGACGAACCCAAGCGGGCAAAAGATCTCTACCGTACCAGTACGGCAGTCTTGAGAAGCCACGAGTCCAAATCGCTGCTTGGCGGAATCATTGCAAGCCTCTCGGTGCCGTGGGGCTTCAATAAGGGCGACGAAGACCTGGGAGGATATCATCTGGTCTGGCCCCGCGACCTGATCGAGACCGCCGGGGCTCTGGTTGCTGCCGGCGCACTCGATGATGCCTTCCGCGTGCTGCGTTATCTCGAAGTCACGCAGGAAGCAGACGGGCACTGGGCACAAAACCTGTGGTTGGACGGACGCCCGTACTGGGCGGGCCTGCAGATGGATGAAACATCCTTCCCCGTTCTGCTGGTCGACTTGCTGCGCCGCGAAGCACCTGAGAGGCTTGGCACAGTCGCGCGCTGGTGGCCGATGGTCGAACGAGCTGCCGGTTTCATCATGCGCAACGGACCTGTAACCCAGCAGGATCGCTGGGAAGAAGATGCTGGTTATTCTCCTTTCACCCTAGCGGCAGAAATTGCAGCGCTACTCGCGGCCGCTGACCTCGCCGATGCTATCGGGCGGTCGACTGCAGCAAGCTATTTACGGGACACGGCCGACAGTTGGAATGAAAACATTGAACGCTGGGTGTATGCAGTCGATACTGATCTTTGCTCCCGGATCGGAGTTGAAGGCTATTACGTCCGCATTGCGCCCGCCGATTCCGAAGGGGCCGCTTCCCCGCTCGAAGGATTTGTCCCTATTAAGAATCGCCCGCCGGGCGCAAGTACGGCCCTCGCCAGTCATGTGATCAGCCCGGATTTTCTTGCCCTGGTGCGCTTCGGCTTAAGAGCTCCCGACGATCCGCGAATTCTAAACACCATCAAAGTAGTCGATGCGGTTCTGCGGGTTGCGCTTCCCCAGGGCCCTTGTTGGTACCGCTACAACGGCGACGGGTACGGCGAACACGAAGATGGTTCACCGTTTGACGGAACCGGCATTGGACGCCCCTGGCCGCTGCTCGCGGGCGAGCGCGCCCACTATGAACTTTCCGCCGGACACAAGGACATGGCCGAAGCTCTTCTCTCGGTTCTTGAACACTCAACTGACGCAAGCGGTCTCATTTCCGAGCAGGTGTGGGACGGGCCTGACATTCCCGCGCGCGAACTGTTCAAGGGTAAATCCACAGGATCAGCGCGGCCTCTGGTGTGGGCACATGCTGAGTACATCAAATTGCGCCGCTCACTGCGCGAGGGTACCATTTTCGATCAGCCGCGCCAGACCCTGCAACGCTACGTCTTCGAAAACAGAGCGGCTGAATTCTTCGGCTGGCGCTTCAACAACAAGCCGCGCACATTGCCTTGCGGGAAAAAGCTGCGCATCATTCTTCTCACGGCCGGAATGGCCCACTGGAGCGATGATGAGTGGAAAACCACGCACGATACCTACAGCTGCGACACCGGGCTTGGCGTCTATGCAATCGATTTGCCGACTCATACGCTGGAGAGTGGGCGCAAGGTCGCTTTTACCTTCTACTGGCCTGAAAAACGACGTTGGGAAGGAACCGACTACTTGGTGACCGTGGAATAATCCACTATTACGCCCACCGTCAATCTGGAGCAATGACCCCTGGACGCCGAACAAACTAGCAACTGGATTCGCCTGCCCACGGGATGTCAGGCTGGCCGGGGACCATAGGAAATTCCGAAGTACATTGTTCAGGACAATATTCTTTCGGGCGAGATCAAATTGCGACCCCCACCGCGTAGCCATCATTAAGAATTTGGGCGGTAAAGCCCTTACATGCCTCACCTAAGTCTTGAGAAAATCGCGCCGCGTGGATCGCTGCTAATTGGTTGGCTATCGTCATTCAGGCTGCTTTGTTTATCAAGCGCGACGGGATTGCGGTTCGCATCTTCGGCCTCTCAGCCAGGGCGAACCAGGCATCCCATCCAGCACTTTTGGGGATTGCTCTCGCATCTGGTGTACGGCGCGAGAGCCTACGCTACCTTGCGCGCGGCAATGGCTTGCCGTCCACCAAGGAGTGCGTGGGTTTTAGGTCGCCTTACGTTCTCCGACGCCGCCCCGGCCGGCGCGTCAGGATACATTTGGCACCGGTCCGCAGCGTCATCGACTTGTCACACCAGCCTGGCATTTGAGCACGCCCGACTCATCACCGGCAGAAGAGAATCGGTGCGGCCAGGCAACGGCGCCCTAAAGATAGATGAAACGGCTAGCCTTCGCTGGTCGGTTTTGCTCTCAAAGACATGCGCCCGATCACCAGATCAGCTGATTCTTTGCTGCCCGGCAATCCCTCTTTCTGTGACCAGCATCTTCCGCACTGTCCTTAGCCGAGGAGGTGTGGCCATGATCCGCTTTGATGGTGATTGGTGTCGCAGAACTAAAGCGGCCGACGAAAAATGGATTTTGGGAGTGGCTGCCGAAGCGGTGGGCATCACCGCTGCGCGGCGAAAGATCACGATCATGCCTCGGTGGATGCGCGACGCGGCTGTCCACCCGTTAGCGGTCCATTTCTGCTGCGGGGAATGCAAGCATCCTTACATGGCGCGGCTGTTCAATAGTCGGCCGCTCATGAAAACCGGTGCTGCGATCGCAACCAAGCGGCGCACAAAGCTCCTCGTTCGAGGACTCGAAAGTCACACGCCTCCGGCAGCAAAGCCCGCGTCCATCCAAGCAAGCGGGTAGCCTGAATGGGCACGGTTCGGGCTCTCGTTACGCGGCCGGCCCGGCCAGTTCTGTCACTTTCGACGCTTGGCCGCCCAGCCATTCGGGGTGATGGGCGGTGGAGTCAAAGTGTGCCGATGTCTTGAACAGCTCAAATTCCCCGCTTTCAGCAACCTTCCGGGTCCTGGTCAACAGCGCGGCAGTTTCTTGTTCACTCATGGGCTTGAAATTTCGAGCGGCTTGGAGCGCTTGCGCAAGGATGTTCATGCTGTCAATCCCGGTGATCACAACTGATGTCGGCAAACTCAGCGCATACCGTAAGCACTCCGACGGGGTTAAGACACCGCTCTTCAAGATGATCTGATCTCCCATGGATTTCATGCCTAGGACCCCAATCTGCTGCTCGACCAACTTAGGCAAGACCATACGTCCGAAGCTGCGGAAGTGAGCATCCATTACGTTCAGCGGCATTTGAACCGTATCAAACCGGAAATTATGTTTGGCGGCGACTTCCAGCATATAAAGGTGGATATGTGGGTCCTTGTGCCCGGTAAAGCCGATAAAACGGACTTTCCCGGCTTTTTTGGCTTCGAGCACCGCCTCCTGCGCGCCACCCGGGGCGAACACCCGGTCTGGATCCTCGAAGCGGATAACCTCGTGATGCTGAACGAGATCAAGATGATCGGTCTGGAGGCGCCGCAATGACTCGTCGATCTGACGCGCGGCCTCCTGCTGGGTGCGTCCATCGAGCTTGGTCATCAGAAACACTTTTTGCCGATAGCCATCTTTGAGAGCTTTGCCCATGCGAATTTCACTCTGGCCTTCGTTGTAGTCCCAGGAGTTATCCATAAAGGTCATCCCGCTGTCGATAGCCGAACGAATCAAGCGAATACTCTCTTCGTCGGAAAGCTTCGGCTGGCCGATATGGAATCCGCCCAATCCTATGGCGGAGACACGCTCGCCGGTTCGCCCCAGCGTGCGGTAGAGCATGCCATTTTTCTCCTTCTGCTGCTGCTGTGAGTTGCCGCTGGCATGAGATCCCGCCATCGCACCCGCCATGATTGCTCCTTTCAGGAAAGCACGGCGATCCATGTCTGAAGCCTCCGAGCTTAGATTGTGACCTGACAGGGATGGATGCCAGAAGAGGCGAAAATTGAACCACTTCGGGAGTCGAATCAGCTCGCGATCGGCCGAAGAGGAGGTCAGGCAGTGGCCAGATTGCTTTTCTTGCTCATGCCTTCAAAATGCTCTTCGATTTCTTCTAGCGTTTTGCCCTTAGTCTCCGGTAAGAACACGGCAGCGGTGATGAAATAGATGACAGTACAGGAGGCGAATCCAAAGAACATGGCGGCGTAGCCCAAGCGGCCCACCGTGGGAAGGAATATGGCTGCAATGGTGGTGGACACGGCTTGATTGAGCAGCAGGGCTATACTCATGCCGTTGGAGCGAATACGAGTGGGCATAAGCTCTGAAAGTGCCAGCCACACACATACTCCGGGGCCAATGGCGTAAAAAGCCACAAATATAAATAAGGTCACAGCCACCAGCCAGCCAATCCGAGCGCTGGGCACGGGCGTGATGAGCGCATTTTCGATCTTCAAGGGCGCGCTTCTGGCCTTTTGAAGATCGCCGAAAGGGTTGGAAAAGAATGCGATCACTTTATTTCCGGGTACACAGCTGTCGCGAGTGATCTCAATCGGCTTGGCCGCCGCGTCATCGGAGCGCGCCACTCTCGTGGCCGCTCTAAAATCGCCGTACGAATAGATGATGCTCAGAGATGTTGCGCGATTGTCGATCACTTGTCCGACTTCACCCGAGCTTCGCAGTAAAGATTCCGCTGTACGATTATCGTAGACGAAAGACAGCTTCTGATCGGGCGTCAGCAGGCGTTCGAGCGGTACACGCGCGTCTACCCGCAGGCGTTCGGTGCCGCGGAAGAAAACTCCGGTTCCGATAAGCGAGAGAATAATCCCCGCCGTGCCGAGCGAGAGTAGGAATTTTCGTCCTTTACGGTCCACCAGCACCACCCCGCCGATGGTCATAAGGAAGTTCACTATGGTGAAGATGACGTAACCCCAATGGGCTTGAACATCGGAGAGGCCGCTTTGCAAGAGAATGTTTGTGTTGTAGGCAATGATGGAGTTAATGCCGGTGGCCTGATTTGCGGCCAGGATTAGGCAAGCCAGGATGAAGGGAATCACGTATTTCCTGCGCAAGAGTGATTCTTTCACCTGCGCACCGGTCAAGGTCTTCGCCTTCTCGGCGGCAGCGGTTTCCTCCATCTCCCGAAGTTCGCATTCGGCCTGCTCAGTTGTGCGGGAACGAAGCAGTGCGGCGTGAGCATCAACTCTTCTGCCGCGGCGAAAAAGCCATCGCGGCGACTCGGCCACCAGCACACTGCCGATCGCGAAGAGCAGCCCCGGCGGCAACGACACCCAAAAAATTCTGCGCCAGGCCGACTCCTTAAAGGCAAACAGTTTTCCGGCATCACCGAGTTTGGCGACCTGTTCCACGCGGATGCTGAAATACATTCCGATCAGGGCTGCAGCCACAATGCCCAAGGTCAGCAACCACTGGAAAATGCCTGTGCCTTTTCCACGACTGGAGGCGGACAGGCATTCAGCCAGGTAAAGCGGGACGACTACCCCAATTAATCCTGCGCTGACCCCCTGTAGCAGCCGGCCTAACACCAGCGGCCCATAGCCATGGGAAAGCGCAATGGTGGGAATGCTGATCACAAAGACCAGCCCACTTACAAACATCAGCCATTTGCGGCCCATCCAATCCGCCAACAGTCCTGCAAACAGCGTCGAGATGACGCTTCCTAATAGAACGGAGGCGACTACGATCGAGAGCTGGCCCGCATTCAGTCCGGATGTCGCCTCCAGATACGGTAGAGCACCGGCGACAATGCCCACGTCAACGCCATAGAGCAGGCCGCCCAGGCCGGCCACCAGTAAGAGGAAACGGTTATAGGTGGTTCTGTCGCCAAGTATAGAAAGCGATCGCTCTCCGGATGCAGAGTGCATATTAGATTGTCCGTCGGAGTTAGGCTATGCCGGTGTAAACGAGCTCGACTACCGTGCAATCGTCGTTCAGCGGCGTGCCGCCGCAAAAACTTGCGAGCGACGTAAATATTTCCTCGAGCGACAAACTTCGGGCTGCGACCACCTCCAGGCGCTCGTTCTCGTAGAAGTCACCTCGGGCATTCTCGGCCTCGGTAACACCATCGGTCACCACCAGGAAGCGATCACCGCGACGCAATTGCAGGCGCGAACTTTCATAGTTGGCGTCGGCCAGTAAACCCACGGGAAGATTACCCGCCTCCGGCCGCACCACGGTCTGATTGGAAACTAAAAGTGGTGGCACATGACCGCAATTCACGTACTCAAGCTCGCCATCGCGGCTGATGCGGGCAATGACCATAGTGGCGTACTTTTCTCCGAGGTGCTTCTGGGTAAAGAAGCGATTCACCGCGGCCACGCTCTCGGCGAGCGGCATGCGCGCCGCCAAGTGCGAATACACCATGCCCTGCAGCGTGGAAGCGAGCAGCGCCGCGGAGACCCCCTTTCCGCACACGTCGACTAGGAACACGGCGAAATGATCCTCGGTACTGACAGCATCATAGAAATCGCCGCCAATCTCTTTACACTGAAGATTTCGTCCGCTCATGCGGGCAAAGGGTACTTCCGGAATGTGAACTTCCATGAGCTTCTGCTGGATGGAAGAAGCGATGGCCAGCTCCTGCTGATATCGCCGCGCCGCTTCCTCGGCTTGCACCAAGCGCGCGTTCTCGACCAGCTGAGCGGCCTCGGTCGCAATGGCGCGCAGGATGTCGTTGCTCACGCTGGAAATGTCGCGCGATGCGAAGCGCGAGTCTATGTAGAGAGCGCCAATGATCTCGGCGCCGCTCTCGGCTGGAGGAGCAGCGATCGGGGTATCGCGCCGCGCCGCCTGTACCTGCGGCTTGCGCAGGGGAATACAGATTACCGTCCTCAGATCATAGGCCACGATGCTATGCCGACCCGCCAAATCCAGCGACTGGCTGGTGTCGGTCACCAGAAATTCGGAAGCCGAATGCAGTGCCTCCTCCAGAATCGAGTGGGAGATGGTTGTATCATCTATAAGGGCTTCGCCTTTGGAGTTGCGGCCGGCGGCCAGTCGTAGACTGCCATCTTCCTCCTTCAGAAAAACGTAGGCTCTTTCGGCACGGGTCAGCTTGAGTGTGGTGTCGGCGACGGTAACTAAAATTTCGTCAAGCACGCCCGTGGTGTTCAACTTGCGGGCGGCGTCCAGGAACATGGTCAGCTTTTCCAGATCCGTCGTGTCCGTCGAGATTTCAAGTCCAGCAATCTGGCTGAGGAACTCACGTGCAGTGTTGGAGCTGGCGCTGGCGGGATGAAAGATGACGTAGGTGCCATCGCGGGCTCCGAATTCCAGGCGATCATTACGCGCGAGCTTTTGCCGTTCGACCCGTTGGCCGTTGACGAACGTACCATGCTTACTTCCTTCATCGCGAATGTAAAATCCGCCCTCTTCGGAGAGGATTAGCGCGTGATCGCGGGAGACGCGAGGGTCGGCAATGACCAGATCTTTATCGATTTTGCGCCCGATCGAGAACGGGCTATGGTCAAGAACCAGAGAACGCTGCTCCTGTCCTTGCACCAGAACCAGTGAAGGAAACGCGCCCGAAGTTCTCTCCAGTGCGGAATTGGTAGCCGACCCTATGGCCATGAAAAAAAGACCTTCTTTCGAGCAATTTGATAATGGCCAGCGTCCTGAAAACCAAGCCGTTCAGGTCCCGTTTGCCCGTTCAGCACAGCCTAGAATGCTCCCCGGTCGCCTGCCAAGCGGCTCACGAAATCGGTACACGCACGGTTACGATCGCGCTCCGCAGCTCGTCCTGCTGACCCACATTCTCATGTCTGGGGCGAGACTCGGCTACTGAAAGGCCGCCAGCGCCTTCTGTTCTGAATCGTATACCTCAAACACAGTCACCAGCTTGGTGATCTGGAGGACGTCGCGCACCCGCTGGCCAAGGCCAGTCAGCTTGATATCGGCACCCGCAGCTCGGGCGGAGGAGTACACACCGACCAGTGTTCCCAGACCTCCACTGTCGATATAGCTGACGTCGGAGAGGTCGAGGAGGATTTTCTTGCTGGTAGACAGAATAGTTTTTAACGTCGAACGCAAGGCCGAGGCTTCCTCGCCAAAGACAATCCGACCGATGCAGCGCACCACGGTGACCCCGCCCGTCGTCTTGCTCTCCATTTTGAGGGACATGTCGCCTCCGCCGGCACCAGGAACGAGTGCAGAAGCGTAACTCGCCGGGTTAGAGGATTGCAAGTAAGGCCACTGGCTGTGTTTGGCGGGGCAGCGATGTGGTCGGTTCCTTCTTCACCTCTAACACACACACTACGAGGGCTGCCAATACCGAGAAAGGGATAAACCAGCTGGTCCAGAGCGGCACTGACCAGGCTCTCTCAACAACGGCCTGGGGCAGCACGAGGAGCGCTCCATCAAGACCTAAAGTCGCCAACCACGGCAAACCTATGGCCAAGACCACGAAAGAAAGCGTTAGGCGCGCGAGCGGCTTTGCTTTGGTTCGACGCAACCCCCTCTGGAAGATCAATACCAGAGCTGGGATTAGTAGAAGTTGATTATAGGGTGCGAAGGTGGGGATCACACTGAGGATTGCCGTCAAAACGATGGATAAGGTCCAGCCGAAGATCTCAGAATCGGCCCTGACTCGGCGCCAACGCCAGCACCAGACTCCCACCGCCACGATCACTACGATGGCCATCGCTCGTCCCCCGGTTGGGCCGAGGGCCAAATCGAAGAGCGAAGTTCCGCCAGCGTATTCGAGATATGCCCGGAGCGCGGTGCGAAAACGTCCGATCCACCCCGGCAGCAGAATCTCTCCGGCTGCCACAAGCGTAGCCAGAGTTGCGAGGAAACTCCACAAGAAACGTTGTCGCGAGCGAAAGTCGCCGATAGCCCAGACCGTCAGCCAGACTGCCAATGGCATCGCCAGCTGCGGCTTGATGGTCGCCAGCGCTAATAAGAATCCGGCCAGCGCCAAACGGCGCATTACGAGCGCGGCAGCGCATCCGGCCAGGAGGAATGATACTAAAGCGGTCAGTTGTTCTAACTTAATCGCCTGCACGGCGGGAAAGCTGCCGAGAACCAGTAAGCTCGCAACCAGCACTGCTTCTGTTGAAATTAGCCAGCCGAGTGCAGCCAGCCAAAGTGCGACCGAGCCGACAATCAGCAGCACCAAAAGCCATCGGAAGAGCAGTGCCACTGTGGCAAAGGATAACTTCACGGTCGGTGCCAAGAGCAGCACAACAAAAATGGGATAAGCAAAGCCCTGCTGGTCTTTAGGATCGGTACGTCGCGCGGAATCGAGGGGCCGACCGTAATACCCCGTCTGAATTTCCCGTGTCACCTCAGCACTGTAGGGATCGCGCCCATGCAACAACAATTCGTGCGCGCCCCACCAGCGGGGATACAGGTCCGAAAGGTTTCCCCGGGGCCGCCCATTTCGGGCGGCATCGGCAACCTCGTAGGGCACAAGAATGAAATCGGCATAGCACCACATGCTTGCCGCCATTACGGCCGCTAACGCCAATGTAAGAGCCGACCTTGTCATCTCAACCTAAGTGCCAATTTCCTGGTTCGAGACTGCCCTAGTCCCCTTGACCTACCCGCCTGGGCTGCGAAATACAAGCTCGCCCACGCCCAAACTGTCCAAAGATAGGCGGGGCTGTTGACGCGGACACCCGCTAACAGCAGAGCAATGATAGCCAGGTTTGCGCCGAAAAAAGGAATCGCTAGTTCGAGACTGCGGCGAAGCGTTGAAATCGCCGCCGAGGCTGCGATCAGCGCGGCCAGCAGGACAAGCTCGTCTGCCAGCCATGCATACGGAGTCAGCAGCATCGATGCAAGCAATAGTATCGGTAAGCGATCTCGCCAGTTCCAATCGTGCCTGCGCCCGAGGTAATAGAGCAAGCAGAGTGCAATTCCCAGAGTGGCCGGGAGTAGCTCTAACCAGGACCGGCCAAATACTTGGCGCAAGGCGCCGGCGAGGGTTGGAATGAATTGTGTTTCGATCGATTCCTCACGCAACATTAACCCATAGTGGTTCATCACCTGCGAGTCGAAAAGCGCTGCGATCCCGGTCGCGACGGTGAGACTCAAAATTAGTCCCGCCATCAGCCTCCATTTTCTATATTGGACCGACCATAGGACCAGAGCCAGCCAGAACAAGAACGCCACCTGCGGTTTGAATGCGGCGGGCAAAAGCGCGCAACCTGCCGAGAACTCGTGCCGCTGATTGAGGCAGAGAAATAGGGTGAACCCCAACAGCACGAGGGGAGCAGTTTGACCCACCGCCAGGCAGGCCAGTGTAGGGCCAAAGGAAAAAGCTAGCAACACTGCCACCCAGCGCCGCCGCGCCGACCCATCGTAAATCAGCCACAACTGTACTGCTGAGACCCACAGAATGATGACCAGACACACGGTCCAAACAAGACGCGCGGCACGCGCGCCTAGAACACCCAAGGGGATCACAACCCAAAGCGCCCAGGGGGGATTGCGCATCATCAGCGGCCTGGACTCGGTAAATCCCATAGAACGCTCCACTCGTAAGGCATAGGAACGATCATAGGGGTTGTGCATCCTGACCAGCTGATGCCCGGCAATCCAAAAGGCGGTGAAATCAGCGACCGCAAGCTTGCTGTCACGCCACAGCACCATACTGCCCAAAATGGCTGCCACCAGGACGGAGATGGAGAGGATTCTGCGCACCGCGTCGAAGCTATTGTATGGTGGATGCGCCTAAAAAACCTCCTGGCAAGCGCTTGAGGTGTGAGCTTCGACAGGTTGCTCTTCCGCTGGCCTCGCCAGATGCGAGGCCTCGCCCATGCGCGCCAGAATATCTCTATCGCTGCTTATTGGAGGTGCTAGCGGCGCTTTTTGCTGGTACATCCTGCACCATTTTAATCAGCAGGCCGCCGATTTCCAGTGGGCAATCCGTGCCGCTCGTTACGCTCTGGCGGGCAAAAATCCCTACGACACGGCCCTCGAGCAATATCCAATTACTGCAGCTCTGTTCGCCATTCCTTTCCTTCGCCTGCCTGCGGAAATGGCGGCGGCCGCTTTCTTCGGGACCAGCTCCGCGCTGCTCGCTTTCGGTCTCACTCGCCATGGGTACACCCGTCTGATTGTCTTTCTTGCCTATCCTTACTGGGCAGCGATTCTTACCGCACAATGGTCTCCCCTAATTATGGCAAGTGCGCTTTTTCCCCTGCTGCTGCCAGCGACAATGGCTAAACCCCAGGTGGGATTGCCGGTGGCGCTTACGCATCTGACTCGGACTGGGATCAGCGCGTGTATTCTATGGAGCTTCGTGAGTCTGCTATTGATGCCGCGCTGGCCGTGGCTGTGGGTTGGCCAGTGGGGGCATTACGATCATTTTCTACCGCTGCTGGTCTGGCCTGGCCCACTGCTCCTGCTCGCCTTACTTCGCTACCGCGAAAGCGACTGCTGGTTCTTGTTGTTAACCGCGCTTATGCCGCAGCGATGGTTCTTCGACGCTTTTATTCTGTGGCTCATCCCGAAATCCCGCCGTGAACTTCTTTTCACTTCGCTCATCAGTTGGGGCGCAGGCCTGTGGCGCTGGTATTACCCACCGGCAAGCTTCGCCCAGGTAGGCCGTTGGGCGGTGGCCTGCCTCTATCTCCCTATGCTGGCCGTCATTCTCTTACGATCGCTCACAAGGGATGCTTACCGGCAACCTTGTTAAGCCTGGATAAGATTTCTTGTATCTCCTCGCGTGAGCCCAAGCTCAGGTTCGCGTGTGCTGAAGATCTGCCTTCCCCTGCCAACCCGAATGGGCTCACATCCATTCGGGCGGCGGCGATCAGCGAGATGCACACCAGTTTCTGAGGCCCACGGGAAACAAGAGCATGCGTGTAGGAAGTGGATTGCGAGAAGCTATGCATCGAGGACCCAGCTCGACTACAGCTCAGATAGCGAGCGGCCAAAGGGGAAAAAGGCCGCAACCTGGGACGAAATTAAGGAGGTCAGATCCCCACCTCGAAACCGCGCCCACACGCTCCGTGCTGGTTACTACGGTCATGGGTTTCGAGGTCTGACATCGTCCGCGAAATTACTAGTGCAGCACCCAACAAAACCAGGGAGAGCAGCATCGTGTACCGCGAGGCCAACGCCAGCAGCAAATAAAGCGGTGAGAAGATCAGACAGGCAAGCGCTATGGCGAGGGTATTTCTGATGGTTGGACGCAGAGGAGCATCGGAGGAAAGTATTCCCCAACCGATCGCCAGAAAAAGCGCCAATAGGACCAGATCGAAAACGTGTGCGTGATAGCTCACCAAAACCGTAATCACCAGATCGAGCGAAAATGCCAAAGAGAATACCGCGTTGTCCGCCGCGCGAGCAAAACACCTCGCCTTCATTGCCAGCCAGGCCAGCAGACAGAGCGATAGCGCTCCCACAATAAGGTTGATCATCACCACGGAAAGATGTTTGTCCAGGATGACCTGCACCAAGCCTCGTAAATTAGGCATGTCCCGGGGATCGTTGACGCCCCTCGACAGCTGGTTAACCGCCATCAGGTAGCGGGGATAAGCGGCAAGAGCAGGCCAGCCGGTGGTCCAAAAGGACGCCGCCGCCAAAAGGGTCGAGGTCAGGCCGAAGCCGGCAAGCAGGCGGAATCTGCGCGCCGCCAGAAAGGGCGCGAGAAATGGAATCAGCAAGGGGAACTTAAACCAGCCCAAGCCAAGAATCATCCCGGCCGCCTCCTCTCGTCTTCTCACCAGAAGCACGTAGGTAACAGCAAAGACCAGCAACAGCCACAAAGCATCCTGTCCCTGAATTAGGGTTACGAACACGGGGAAATAGGAAAACAGTAACAAGATTATTAGCCTGAGTTTGACCCGCTCGAGCCCTGCAATGTGCTTACGAAAGAGCGCAGCGATGATGATGACCAAGATGATGGTCGCAAGATCCCAGACAAGAAAGGCCGCCGCATAGGGCAAGTGCGCGAGTGGAACGAAAGGCCAGGCTGCGAACGGAAGCCTTACGAAAGGCAGAGCGCCAGCTCGAATTGCGACTCGGGGTGCATATTCATGCTGTATTTGGTATTCGAGCGCCAGATCGTAAAGCCTATGGCCGGCATCGAGCTCGAGGATTTTGCCGGCGGTGTAAAAGCTAATGAAATCTGAGTACCCGTCTGCAATTTGCCTGCGAACATGGTAGGCAATGGCCGCGTAGGCTGACAAAAGCGCCATCGCACCCACCAAAGTAGGACGTCGCCAGCGATGATCTACGACTATGGGCAATCGGAGCCCCTCCGCCTCCCTTGTGACGGCCGAACCGGTGGACGCCGAACGGCTTGTCGCTTACACATAGCGCAAAGCGCTTCTAAAGATACGCCAAGCGGCGCATTGTCTGATACTGACCCGACAATCGAGAGAGAAGGGTTGGAAAAGCACAGATGTGGTCTCGCACGAAGGTGAAGGCGCTCCGCAAGCGGCGGGGAGCCAATTAGTTCTGGACCTCTGTCGGTCGCTGTATCCAGGCGCTTAGCGCAAGGCTTTGAATGCTCGAACCCAATATCTCCAACCCAATATGATGTTGTGTGGACTTTTGAGGAACATGAACCAGTTTTTTGCACAAACCGGTATAGTTTTGAGTTAGTTGGGGTAATATAGAGCCGAACACTACACTAGCCTTCGTGTCCGTTATTTGAGCCCAGGGTAGGAAAATGGCATGAGGAGTGCCCTGCGGGGAGGCTGTGCTCGAGTGTAGTTCGCTCGTGCGGTGTGTTTTGGAGGTTCCCAATGTGGCGCATTCGAGATCGGTTCTGGCGCGAGGAGGAAGGCCAGGACATTGCCGAATACGCAGTTATGCTGGCGGTTATCCTGGTCATCGTCGTCGGGACGATTCGCTTGATCGGCAGTAACGCAAACACCGTGTTTTCGAACGTAGCCAGTGCGGTTCAGTAGTGTCGGTTTGCGCGGATTGCCTGTGGTCCTTCCGTTCTTCGTGATTCCGAGTCCTGAGCTGGAGTTCGGTGCCAGGGGTGCCAACCCGTGTGCGCAAAGCGAGCCCTGGTTAGGCTCGCCTCAGTTCTCATAAGGAGCCGTATGAATCGTAACCGATTGATGATGATCGGGGTGATTGCTCTGGTGCTGGGCGCATTCTTGAGCCTCCAGGTTTACCAGCGCTTGCAAGCGGGTTCGGCCGGACAGCGTAAGCCGGGCATTGATGTGGTGGTTGCGGCCAATGACCTGCAGGTTGGGGCAAAACTGGAAGATCGCGATCTCAAGGTGGTGAATTGGCCTGCGGAAAACCTGCCGGAAGGTGTAATCCACCAAAAATCGCGGGCCATCGGCCGCGGCGTGCTCGAACCTATTTCGAGAGGCGAGTTCATTTTGATCAACAAATTGGCGGATAAGGATGTTGCCGGACTGCCGGCGCTAATCCCGCCGGGAATGCGCGCCGTGTCGGTTCGTGTGAATGACGTGATTGCGGTTGCCGGCTTTGTTCTGCCGGGTACCAGAGTTGACGTGCTTTTGACGGGAACGCCTGGACCGGGAGACTCGGTTACTACTACCGTGCTGCAGAATGTAGCTGTGTTGGCCACAGGACAGAAACTCGAGCGCAATGCAGCTGGAGAGCCACAAAGCTCGGCCGTCATCACCCTGCTGGTCTCCCCGGAAGATGCACAAAAGCTGACTTTGGCGAGCCAGGAAGGGCGTATCCAGCTCAGCCTTCGGAACATACTCGATACCGGCCAGGAAAAAATCACTTCGGTCCGCAATGCCACCTTGTACAACGGTGGTTTGCCGCCGCTCGCCCCCGCGCCAACCCGAGTGGCAACCAAGATTCGGCACGCCCCCCGCGTCGCGGCGCCCACGCCCCCCAGCCCTTATACGATCGAAGTTATCCGCGGCAACGAAAAAAAAGAGGTCAATTTTCAACAGTGAGGGGTGCTGAAACGGCACTGGAGAACCAATCCCGATGATCTTTGCCCGGAGGCGGTGCGCAACAGGCATACTCTTCCTCGTCAGTTCCCTTTCCATTTTCGGACAAAACAACCCCAGCGAGAAACCACCGACAGCGGGCACAACGGAAGCCCCGCCCGCGCCGCAGGCAGCCCCCCCGACAGGTCCAGTCGAACAAGATTTGCCTGCCCAGGCCGCACCGCAGGCAGCACCAGCCGACCAAAGTCCGCCTGCCCAGGCCGGTTCCCCTCCGCCTCAGTCGGCCACCACCCCGCAATCGGAGTTGACGGGCGCGGCACCTTTGCGCGTTCTGGTGGGTAAGTCCTTGCTGATCAACACTCGGGGCGAGCGCCTCAAGCGCGTCTCGGTAAGCGATCCCACGGTCGCGGATGTCAGCGTGGTTACGCCCACACAGATCCTGGTGCACGGTCGCGCGCCCGGGGAAGTGTCTCTCCTCATTTGGGACGAGCTCGAGCGGTCGCGTAGTTTTGATCTGCGCGTCGATGTCGATGTCACCGCGGTGACCGAGGAAGAGCACCGCATCTTTCCGGATGAACAGATTAACGTTACTCCCTCCCGCAATGCCGTTGTCCTGGCCGGCCATGTCTCGACCGAGGATGTGGCCAAGCGTGCCGAGGCGATTGCCAGCGCCTATTCAAAGAGCGTCGTGAACGTGCTCACTTTCGGACCGGTCGGTGCCCAGGAGGTCCTGCTGCAGGTAAAGTTTGCCGAGGTGGATCGTAGTGCCATGACGCAGGCGGGCATCAACCTTTTTTCAACCGGCGCTTATCGCACCCTCGGCAATATAACCACGGGTCAGTTTGGTGGCGAAAAGATCGGCTCGATCAGCGACACGTTCGGCAATACCCCGACGCCCTATCCAGACGCCGGGGTCGTTAACCCGAGCGGGCCGGGCACAGTGCCGTTTTCCGGGAGCACCAGCATCAGCGACATGCTGAACATATTCCTGTTCCGGCCAGATATCCACCTGGGGGCTGTCGTTCGGGCTTTACAAACCAAGAACCTGCTCCAGATCCTCGCTGAACCTAATCTCATTGCGGTCAATGGCAGGGAATCGAGTTTTCTGGCAGGCGGCGAATTTCCCTTTCCTATCGTTCAGCCCGGACAGGGATTTACCGCGGTCACCATTCAATTCAAGGAATTTGGCGTTCGGCTAAGGTTCACTCCCGTTATCATGCCCAATGGAAATATACACTTGCGAGTGATCCCGGAGGTCAGCGCGCTCGACTTCGCCAATGCTCTGACCATCTCCGGCTTCACCGTGCCGGCGCTTAGTACGCGTCGCGCCGAAACCGAGTTCGAGCTTCAGGACGGGCAGAGCTTTGTCATTGCCGGCCTGATGGATAATCGGGTCACAAATGTGATCAACAAATTGCCTGGCTTGGGAGATATACCCATTCTCGGTAACTTTTTCAAAAGCAAGAGTGCGCAAAGGAGCAACTCGGAGTTGATGGTTCTGTGCACCGTCAAGCGGGTTGCGCCCAGCAATGAAGCTCCCGCAGGTCCCACCATGCCCAAACCATTTCTGAATCAGGGAAAATTCGATGGCAGGAAACCTTCCGGCAGTGAAAAATAAGATAGTTACGAACGTTCGGAAAAAACCTCTTCGCAGGCCAAAATGGGGGCGACTCTGCTGGTCCGGGTAGGTTATCTTTAGATACACAGGGGTTTAGGGGCCAGTATGCCCGAGCTTTCAGTCGTTATCGTTGCCGCCGACAGCGAACAGAGGGCCGTGCTCCAAGTGCTAGTTGACGGAACCAGCGTTGCTCGGACATCCCACACGTGTGCGACCTTGCCCGTCGGTGCCACCGACCAGGTGATCCGCCGAGTGCAAGTCGCCAACCCTGACGTCATTTTGGTCGATATTCCCACCGAAAATTCGGCCATGGCGCTGCGTGCCGTTGAGCTGATCCATCAGGAACTTTCCGACTGCGCCATTTTTGCCATCGGGAGCATGCAACAGCCGCAGTTGATCGTCAATGCCATGCGAGCCGGAGCGCGCGAGTTCATTGAGCGGCCCACGACCACCAACGACCTGCTGGAGGCTTTCGTCCGCCTTACCACCGCACAAAGAAAAGTGCGGCGCGAAGGCTCGCGCGGAAAAGTCTTCACCGTAGTGAATGCCAAAGGCGGCGTGGGCGCCACGACAGTGGCGGTGAACCTTGCCGTAGCACTGCAGTCTGCCTACGGCAATGTGGCACTGATTGATTTGGCGCTCCTTGGTCATGCCGCGCTCCACCTGAACTTGAAGCCGCTGTTCACGATTTCCGATGCCATCGGCAACCTGCACCGCCTCGATAGTTCGCTGCTAGAGAGTTTCATGACGCGCAGCGCGGATGGCTTGCAGCTGCTTGCGGGAACCAATGCGCCGGGGGTGGGCGAGCCCTCCACATCTGAATTCGCTCGCCTCTTCGACATGCTGGTGAATCATTACCGCTATGTGGTGGTCGATGCCTCCAGTCGTCTCGATGGTGCCACCCGGCTGGTGTCGAACCTTTCGGAGAGTGTTCTGCTGGTCGGCCACACCGACGTGGCTTCGCTTTGGAGCGCCGCCCGCGTCTTGCAGTTCCTGGGCGAGACCGGAGGGCGCGAGCGGGTGCGCCTGGTCCTTAATCGGTTCCGAAAAATTCCCGGCTTCTCCGAGGCCGATGCTGAGGCGGCCACCGGGGCCAAGCTTCTGTGGAAAATTCCCAATCAGTATTTTGCCGTGTCATCGGCCATCGATCGCGGAACTTCGCTGATGGAGCAAAACCATAGCGAGATTGCGCGCTCGTTTGCGGGCTTGGCCCAGAGCCTCACGCAGGATGACGAGCAGGTGAAACGAGCTGCCTGGTCCTTATTCAAAACGGTTTAATTAACCCATGGCCAATCTGCAAACCTTCGAGCGCAGCGAGTACCAACAGGTCAAGTCCGATCTCCACCGCAAGATCCTCGACCGCCTCAACCTCGAAAAACTTGGTCGCACCCCGAGCGACACCGCTCGCGAGGAAGTGCTCATCCTCATCCGCAGCTCCGTCAACAGCGAGGCCGTGCCTCTCAGCTTTGCCGAACGGGAAAGGCTTTCGCGGGAAATTCTGGATGAAATTTTCGGATTAGGGCCGCTCGAGCCGCTGCTGAAGGATCCCACCATCTCCGACATCCTGGTGAACCGCTTCAACCGGGTCTACATTGAACGCGCAGGCAGACTGGAATTGACTGGCTTGACCTTTAAAGACGATGGTCACCTTATGCAAATTATCGATCGCATCGTCTCGAAGGTGGGCCGGCGCGTCGATGAGTCCTCCCCCATGGTGGATGCTCGCCTGGCAGATGGCTCGCGTGTGAACGCCATCATTCCGCCTTTGGCCATCGATGGACCCTGTCTTTCGATCCGCCGCTTCGGGCGCGATCCCCTGACCGCCCGCAACATGATTGAGAATAAATCGATTACCGAGCCCATGCTGGAACTGCTTTCCCACATGGTCAAGGGCAAGCTGAACATCCTCATTTCGGGCGGCACCGGCGCTGGCAAGACCACGCTCTTGAACGTCCTCTCCGGCTACATTCCGCCTTCCGAGAGAATCGTTACCATCGAGGACGCAGCTGAGTTGCAGCTGAAGCAAGAGCACGTGGTGCGCCTAGAAACCCGATCCCCCAATATCGAAGGCAAAGGCGCGGTACGGCAGCGGCAGTTGGTCATCAACTCCCTTCGTATGCGTCCTGACCGCATTGTGGTGGGCGAGGTCCGCGGCGAGGAAGCCTTTGACATGTTGCAAGCCATGAATACTGGTCATGAGGGGTCGTTGACCACCGTCCACGCCAACTCTCCGCGCGATGCCATGGCGCGCATCGAAAACATGTCGCTCATGGCCAACTTGAATATCCCCGAGCGAGCCGTGCGGCAGCAGATTGCCTCAGCCATCCACGCCATCGTGCAGGTGGCCCGCTTGTCCGACGGTTCGCGGAAGCTTCTCTCCATAACCGAACTGACCGGAATGGATGGAGACATGATCGCGCTGCAGGATATTTTCCTCTTCGATCGGCACGGCATCGACGAGAGTGGTAGGGTGCGTGGCACCTTCCGAGCGACCGGCGTAAAGCCACGCTTTGCCGAACGACTGGCCGCCGCCGGGTGCCGCCTGCGGCCGGTATTATTCGAGGCGCTGATGGAGGTTTGAACCCGGGGAGTTTTTCTCGGGCAACTATGACTGCCACAATCACATTGCTGGTGTTTATCGTCGTCACCCTGGTGGTATTTGCCATCGGCATGGCACTTGACCAGCGCAGCGCTCGCGCCCGCTTGCTCCGTGAACGATTGGAGGCGGTGCAGAGACCTGCCGAGCGTGAGGCCAATGAAGAGTTGGCTCTGGTGCGGGACGAGATGCTGAGCAATATTCCCGCGATCGATCATTTCTTGCGACGATCGAGACGCATCTCACGTTTGCAGAAGTTGCTTTCGCAGGCGGATATCAAGATGCGGGCGGGCAATTTCCTTCTAGTGTGCGGCAGCGTCGGCCTGTTTTTCGCCGTCATCTTGCTCCTTTGGACTGAAAATCCCTTGTTTGCCTGGTTTGCTTTCTTTATGGCAGCGGTGCTGCCCTACGGCTATGCAACCCATCGGCGCACTAAACGCTTCGACAAGTTTGAAGAATTATTCCCCCAGGCCATCGATACCTTGGCCCGTGCCGTCCGGGCGGGCCACGCCTTCACCACGGCGCTTGAATTGATTGCCAACGAAGTGGCCGAGCCCATCGCGGGAGAATTCCGCAAGCTGTTTGAAGAACAGAAGTTCGGTTTGCCGGTGCGCGACGCGTTGCTTAACCTCACCGACCGTGTACCCTTGGTAGACGTGAAGTTTTTTGTAACCGCTGTCATGCTGCAACGTGAAACCGGCGGCAATCTGGCCGAAATCCTCGACAACCTGTCCTACGTCATCCGCGAGCGCTTCAAGATCATGCGACAGGTACGCGTCTTCACCGCCCAAGGCCGCCTCACTATGATGCTCTTGATGGGTATGCCGCCGCTGATCGTTGTGGTCATGGAGACGATGAATCCTACCTTCATTCGTCCCCTCTTCACAGAGCCGTTGGGCCATATTCTGGTCGTGGTGGGTGTGACCCTGCAGACCATCGGCTATTTTGTCATCCGACGGGTGATTGCGATTCAGGTCTGATATGGAATTGGCGTTAACCATTCTCGTCTTTGTCTCGGTCGCTGCCGCGGTATTCTCCTTTGGGGCGGCAGTGTTGATGCCCACTTCCGTCCTGGGGGCACGCTTGCGGTCGCTCGGATCTCAGAGGCAGGCCCAGCCGGAAAAACCACCCATCAAGGAGAGAATTGAGCAGGCCTTAAGTCCCCTGAGCAAGGCCATTCCCCTTACCCCCAAGGAAGCGAATAAATCGCGCGGATGGTTGATCCAAGCAGGGTATCGCGAGTCCCGGCACGAAACCATCTACTTCGGCCTGCGCGTCTTCTGTGCGCTCATCGGCTTTCTAATCGTGGTCGTGGCCAGCGGGTTTGATTCTCCCTACCTGCTCATCGGCATCCCGGCGCTAGGGTTCCTGTTGCCGCGCTTTGTTCTTAAACGACTGATTCGTGAACGCCAGCGGCGAATTAGGATTGCCTTGGCCGATGCTCTGGACCTGACGGTGATCTGTGTAGAAGCCGGCTTGTCGCTCGACCAAGCCATGGCACGCGTGGGCCAGGACTTGCGTTACGCCCACCCCGACCTGAGCGACGAATTTTATCTTGTAAACTTGGAGATGCGCGCCGGTAAGCCCCGTCCGGAAGCGCTGCGCAATTTGGCCGATCGCACGGGCGTGGATGACATTCGCGCTCTGGTGGGAGTGTTGATTCAAACCGATCGCTTCGGGACCAGTGTGGCACAGGCGCTGCGGGTACATTCCGACGCCTTACGGACGGAGCGGCGCCAAAGGGCCGAAGAGCAGGCCGCTAAGACTACGATTAAAATGATTCCAGCGCTAGTCGTCTTTGTCCTCCCCTCGATGTTCTTCGTCACCTTGGGACCGGCCGTTATCGGCTTGATCCACACCCTGGCCAAGTAGGGCTGGCGCGGACAAACAATGGGGACAGGAGTAGTGATGCCCACACCAGCCGGCAAACAATATGCCTACAACCGCACTCGTCAGGCGTACTTGGCTACCACTTTGGCAGTTGCCGATACACATTGGTCCCGCTTGCGTGGCCTGATGGCAAAAGAGCAAAAGGATTTCCCCGAAGGCAGCGGTTTGTGGATTGTTCCCTGCCGAGGGGTGCACACCTTCCTGATGCGCTTTCCCATAGACGTGGTCTATCTGGATGCCCAGCAAGCGGTGGTGCACCTGGAGGAGCATTTACGGCCTTGGCGCCTAGCTCCGCTTCGCCTGTCGGCGGCCAGCGTCGTCGAATTGCCCCCGGGAACCATTCACGACACCCGGACCGGCTTAGGCGATATTGTGGATGTTGGCCTCACTGGACGTGAGGTGAAACAGTGATTGAGGCAACGCAGAGCGTGGCCGCCGACGAGGTACGCGTCATCACGTCCCGGTACGATGCTCCCGAGTTTCTGATCTCCTGGTCCTCGCGCTGGGAAGAATTCATCACCAGCATTCGCCCTGCGCTAGGCCGCTCGCCGAAGCGGCTTGCCGGGGAGGCACCTACCAAGATATTTCCCCTTCGCGGAATGATTGCCGCCTGGATCCTCGAGAGCGCATTACTGACTGCCGCAATTGTGATTCCGCGAAAGATCGCCTCCCTGCAGCCATACGTCCGGCCTACGATGCCAAAATATGACGTCCTTTATTTTTCCGGCAATGAACTACCGCAGACCGAAGACATAGCTGGAAGCGAAAAAGGCAGGTCGGGCTCAAGCGGCGGCCGACATGCGGAACATCGTACACAGAACATTCGCGTGGTACGCGGCGACTCGCCTGCCGAAAAAGTGGTCGATGCCCCTAAGATCAACCTTCCTCAATCAGATTTGCCAGTTGCCAATCTGCTCGCAATCCGCGGAGTTCCGGGACCACCTCCCACCTCAGACCTGAAATCCTCACTTCCAACCCTGCCACAGGCCGATCCAGTTGCCCCCGCCCCTGAAGTCTCCCGCAACCGGCTGTATGCCCCCGCGGTCTTGCAAGGCTCGATCGTCGCTCCACCTCCCGAAGTAGAACGGGATAAAGTTCAGGCGCTTCCCCAGATGGCTACGTCTGTCGTCGCTCCGCCACCTGAGGTCTCCCGCGACAAAATGCGTGCCATTCAGGGAATTACAAGTTCCGTGGTCGCGCCCACGCCCGAAGTTGTACGCGATCGAATGCGAGCCGTCGAGGGGACAAACACATCGGTAATTGCACCGCCGCCTTCGATCGAGCAGGCCATCGCCGGCTCACGCCTGCCTGGGTCGACGAAGGCGGATGTGGTGCCGCCACCCGTCTCTGCCCCCGTCAGTCCCGATCACGTCGCTTCACGCCTGTCTGTTCCGCAGCAAATCATCGTTGCTCCTCCGCCCAGCAATGTCAGCCGCGAGCTTTCCTCCTATGGCACAGGAAAAGTGGGTGAACTGCATAAGCAGATCGTTCCGCCTGCCGTCGAGATTCGAGGGGCAGTGACAGGAAATCGCGACCCGAACGCTGCCGCTCAGCCCGTCAATGTTGTGCCTCCGCCTGCAAACATCGCGGCCAACGGTTCCCTCGCGCCCCGGGGTAGTCGAGGAGAAGCGACATCCTTGGCGGCAAATGTTGTGCCTCCACCTCCGAGTATTGGGTCGCGCAGCCCTGCGGTAACAGCGCGCATGGGTTACGGGGCCGGCCTTACAAGCGGTCCCGATTTGACGGGCACAGCAGCGGCCCCAGCCAAAGCATCGGGCGGTACGGGGGCGGCAAACACGGCGGTGGTGGTTTCGAGCCAACCTGGATCGCGCGTTGGAGTGCCGGGATCGGCCGGTAGCGGAGCCATCGCGGTCGCGCCGGGCGCGGGCTCGAAATCCGGAATTGGCGGCTCGGGTACCGGCAGCGGGTTAGGACACGGCAACGGCCCGGGAAGCGGTCTCAGCGCCGAGGGGAGCGGCGCCGCGAGCGCGGGCTCGGGCCACGGGTCTGATCCGTCTTCGAAAAACGGCATCTCACCCTATCCCGGCAAAGGCGGTGCGGGAACGACCTTGGCCAAAATTTCCCCTACCCCTACCCCCGGCATATCGGTCAATGGTGGAAACACCATTACCCTTCCTAGCTTTGGAGGTGGCCAGAGTACGAGCGAGACCGCCGATCCCAGCCGCGCGCGCATGCGGAAGGGCAGTCCGGAAATTACCATTGTCGCCAGCTCTCGCTCCGGCGGCGCATTCAATTTTTACGGCGCGCTGAAAGGCGACCGGGTCTACACCATCTATTTCAATACCATCGCCGGCACCACAGTGCTGCAATTCGCCGATCCAACTTCTACCCATCATGTTTATGCCCAGGAACTGAGTGCTCCCGAACCACTACGCACCGATCTACCCGCCTCATTGTCGCCGGCGCGCATGGTAATTGCCTGTATCCTCGACCAGGCGGGGGTGCTGCGGAATGTGCGCGTGCTCGAAGGCGGTGCGGCTCCCATGAGCGCGAAGGTGCTGGCCTCGCTTCCGAACTGGAAGTTCAAACCCGCTTTTCGCGGAGATCAGCCGGTCGAGGTCAATGCCATTCTTGGCTTTAACATCGATACGCGATAAGTTCTGGGGTCAGGCCAGTCAGAGGCGCAATAAAGGCAACTGTTCTGCGCCGCAGGCACGGGTGGTCTGAGCTGCGCCGATCCGATTCTCGTCATTTGTGACTTGGTCAGGGGAGTCCGCGAATCGTTGCTCTTGATAGCCCACTACGTTGATCAGGGCCTTGCACCCGCGC
Organism: Acidobacteriota bacterium; assembly: GCA_019244045.1. GTDB lineage: Bacteria > Acidobacteriota > Terriglobia > Terriglobales > Acidobacteriaceae > Gp1-AA122. The sequence continues at coordinate 179 of JAFATF010000145.1, read as the reverse complement.
CGATTACTTCCAGCCCACCGTTTGAACGTGAAGCATGAGCAGAGCTACTGAGCGGGTAGTGAGTTCGTGCAGGGCCCCTCCCGCAGTCGGGCCCCTCCGTCCCGGGCTGGTCATTAGAAGGGGCTTTAGTTTCGTTCAGGCGCAGTGCCTCGTTTGATGATTGTATTTTGCTCAACCGT
>JAFATF010000197.1 GCA_019244045.1 Acidobacteriota bacterium | reverse complement strand
ACGCACTGCGCTAATCCGGTGACAGCTACCGAACACGTGAGAGCTATCCCCCAAGGGGAGTTTAATAGATGTTAGTGAAAATTGTAGGGACCCCCGGAAGAAAATGACTGAAATGGGTAGAAGGCGGTGACGGTCGAAAACCCGCATCAACAGCGATTTTCAAAGTAGCCAAAGAGAACCACAGCAGTGGGCAGAAATGGCGAACTTACGACTTGGGCGCAGGGGGTCGGAGGTTCAAATCCTCTCACCCCGACCACTTGAGTTTGGTCCGGCCCGGAAAGATGGGTTACACAATGCCGGCTACATGGGTAACCAGCTCGGGTCGAACGGTTTTGGCGTGAACTGGCAGTGGGACAGTTTCTATGTCCCACTCGCCAATTGGCCGCCCGGGACGCGGGATCACGTGGCGGCATCATCTCCCAGATTTCCGCCACGGTTCAGTGGGCCCGAGGTTCCTGCCCGCGGCAGCTCCGAGCACTGTACGCAGGGCTTGGCGCGCGAGGCAGCTGTGCCAAATACTGATTCGAGCTGCCGATCGAAGCAACAGGAATCACTTACACTAAGGCAGCTTTTTTGTTATCGCTATTCCGGACGAGGTCAAAGCGATCAAGGTTCATAACCTTGTTCCATGCTGCCACAAAGTCTTTCACGAACTTCTCCTTCGATGCCGCGCAAGCATAGACCTCCGCGAAAGCACGCAGTTGTGAGTGCGAACCGAATATCAGGTCGACCCGTGTTCCAGTCCACTTGAGCGCGTTCGTCTTGCGGTCGCGGCCCTCGTACACTCCCTCTTCACCGGTGGCCGGCCGCCATTGCGTACCCATGTCCAGCAGGTTGACGAAGAAGTCATTCGTCAAAGTTCCGGGGGTCTCGGTGAAGACGCCGTGCCTGGAACCGCCGGCATTCGCGCCGAGCACGCGAAGTCCGCCGACCAGCACCGTCATTTCCGGGCCGGTCAGCCTCAGCAGCTGCGCGCGGTCCACCAAGGCCTCCTCCGGCTGCATGAACTGGGTCCTGCCGCTGATGTAGTTGCGGAAGCCATCAGCACGCGGCTCAAGAGGGGCGAAAGAGGCGACATCAGTTTGTTCCTGAGACGCGTCCATTCGTCCGGGTGTGAAGGGTACCTTCACCTGGACTCCAGCGTCCTTTGCGGCCTTTTCGACGGCGGCGATTCCTCCCAGGACGATCAAGTCAGCAAGTGAAACTTTCGTGCCAAATTCCTTGCGGATGTTTTCAAGCTTTCCAAGCACCTTGGCAAGCTGCCTGGGCTGATTGACTTCCCAATCCTTCTGCGGCGCAAGGCGGATGCGTGCGCCGTTTGCCCCGCCGCGCTTGTCGGAACCTCGAAATGTCGACGCCGATGCCCAGGCGGTCGAAACGAGATCGGACACGGAAAGGCCAGCGGCGAGGATCTTCGCCTTCAATGCAGCAACGTCGTTTTCCTCGATCAGGGGATGGTCCACCGGGGGAATTGGGTCCTGCCAGATCAGAGTCTCCTTCGGCACCAAGGGGCCGAGATAACGCGCGATCGGACCCATGTCGCGGTGCGTGAGCTTGAACCAGGCGCGCGCGAAGGCATCGGCGAACTGATCCGGGTTTTCGTAAAAACGTCGCGAGATCTTCTCATATGCCGGATCCAAGCGCAGGGACAAATCGGTCGTCAGCATAGTCGGCACGCGCTTCTTCGTCTTATCAAACGGATCCGGTACGGTTGCATGGCCATTCCTAGCCCGCCATTGTTTGGCTCCCGCCGGACTGGTTGTCAGCTCCCACTCGTTGTCGAACAGGTTCTTGAAGAACAGATTGCTCCATTTCGTGGGCGTCTGGGTCCAGGTGACTTCCGGACCACCGGTGATGGCATCGGCTCCGATTCCTGTGGCGTACTTGCTTTTCCAACCGAGGCCCTGGTCTTCCAGTGCACCGCTTTCCGGCGCAGGCCCGACCAACGACGGGTCACCGGCGCCGTGGGTCTTGCCAAAGCTGTGACCGCCGGCGATCAGCGCGACCGTCTCTTCGTCGTTCATGGCCATGCGGAAGAACGTCTCCCGGATATCTCTCGCCGCCGCGATCGGGTCCGGGTTGCCGTTCGGACC
>JAFATF010000021.1 GCA_019244045.1 Acidobacteriota bacterium | reverse complement strand
AGTTGTCCTGTCTTTCGCCGGCACCCGCCTAAAACGTCGCATTCAGAGTCGAATAAAGGCAAGCACGTGAACTTTGGCGCTAAGCGTTCGGGTTTGGATGATTGACAAGGCACGGCGCCTTCAATTTCTTGGCCCGTTCTTCTAGCGCATGATCTAGCTCTTCGGTTAGCCTTTGCCGTTTTTCGGGATCGCGCTCTCGTCCAGCCTCTTGAGCAATCTCTTGCCAACTCCGCATTTCCGACATGATGCACCTTCAGAACGCGTATGTAGCTGGAAGCGTACACCGAAAATGACCCTAGGTCAATCCGGAGTCGCGATCCGTAGCCAGCTGGCATGTTGCGGCATGCGCTAAATACCAGCCCTCGGTGCATAGCATGTACTCTACTTTTCAGGCATCAAGCGTGTCCGCCTACCAAATGTGTGGTATGGCACATGGGTACTCGCGTCGGCTAGGGTGGGATTTCTAGTACCGCGCCATTTCGTCAGGTGTCATCTTATGCGCCGCGAGTCGAAACTCCGCGTTGTTCGCGATCCGGGAAAGGGCGCCGAGCCCATCTCCAGCCTCTCCGCAGATGAACAAACCCATCTGTTGGACTTGGCTGATGTCGCGCTGCAAAACAAAAAACCGGAGAAGCCTGTAGCGGGCAATCGCGCTCGGAAGGAACATGAACGTCTTAAACGCGAATTGAAAGAAGCCGTTGAGCGCTCCGGAAGTCTCGGAAACGATGCAGCCTAGCGAATGCGGCCGTCTCAGGCCTTAAAGATGTGCACAAGGGCCGCGAGGGCGCAAATCAACGGCTCTGATTTTCTATGTTCCGTTAACTTACTCGCCCAACGTCTAACTCGCCACACCGTTGCACGGGTCTTAGGCAGTCGAATCGGCATTTTTCTTTAATGCCCTCGTATGGCAGTAGTTTACGAAGCCGCAGAATGTGTGTTGCTATCCTCCTATCTTGACCGCGTTAACTCCTGCAAGTCAGCGAGCCTAGCCGAGAATTAGCGTACCAAGGGGTATTTTCAGAGCGATAGTGTCTGGATTGCTAAATGTCCAAAACGTCGGCTATCTGCGATGTACATCCGAAGGTCTCTTTGCCATTACCACTCGCTCATAAGCCTCCACAAAGCCCTGTCGCTCGACATTCCGGTGCGATACCGTTCCCGGCAGGGTGCTGACGAATGCCAGTGTGCATCCGGCGGCTGATGCGTCGGCAAGGCGATACTGGAGAAGTGCATTCTGTAACCCGTGATTCCGATGAGAGGGGTACGTCGCCGCTCCAGCTAGGCATGCGATCTTACCATCTCGTACGATGCAGATACCCCCACCGGCGGCAATCTCTGCCGTTGCTTCGGCCACGGCCACATAACAACGATAGCCCTCTGCCTGGGCGATAACTTCAGCCGTCGGTTTGAACGCGGCGCCCTCTTCGGAGTCGGCAAAGAAGATTTCAGCCTGGATCTTTGCCCAGGTCGTGCGTTCATCCTCATGCAGCTCGCGCAGGATATAACCAGCCGGCGCAGCGCATTGAGTCCCGAGCGGCAGCGGACGCACGAATCCAAGGTTTTCCTCGATCTGCTCGTATCCGCGCTCGCGCAATGCCTCCTCAAGCTCCCCCGCAAAGGCGCAGCTCACCACCATTTGTGACTGCGTGCCGCGCGACCAGTAGAACTCCTCGATAGCCTCGATTTCGGCGTTGCTCACCGGCGAACTAACTCCGCACCCGATGCACTGGCTGATCGGGCTCCCGCGCTCGATAAAGCACGCGCTTCCACCAGCGATGGCGAGAACTTCCGCGCGCGAGCCGGCACGTAGACGGCGATGTGCTCGCGTCACATATACGCAGGCGAACTCCTCCGCCATCTCGAGCCGCCGTGCGGTCGTGCGATCAACCGTCGTCTTCGGTTGTTGACGGACTTGCCGCATAATGCCAACACCCATCTGGTTCTCGTCCCGATCGCGTTTCGCTCAAACTTCAATACGGTTGCTTATTGAGCGATGTCCACTGCAAAGTTTGGCGCGGAACTAATGCACCATTTCAGCGTAGCACGAGGGCATACACCATTCGGTTCCGAGCTGCAGTGGTCCTGGCAGGTGAAAGACGACCCATCGGTTCATCACGGCTGGACCGCTTTCGTATTCCACCTCCATGGCTTGGAAATAATGAAGTGCACTGCAAACTGCCGAGGGAGAGAACTGCGTAAGCGCATAGGGCGGAGATAACTAAAGTAATGATTCTGTTCGGTTTATGGTAGTCACTCAGTGAGCCTCGCCGGAAAATGTGGCTCTCTGCGGTGCCGCGAACCGAGTACACACGAGGATCCCCAGGCCAATAGGGAAATTCTAAAACTGCGGATCAAGTCGAGTTGCAGCAGACTAGTCAAGAGCGGGCCGGTAAGTTGTGGCCGCAGCTACATTCATAGCAATGCCAGGTAAAGTTTCATTTCGTCTCGGTGTTCTTATCCTCGCCTCATTGTCTATGGGCCATGCCGCGCGACAGCCTTCAAGGTACGAGCCTGGTGGATGGTGTTGTCTTTGCATGTGTCATTCGGTTGATGAAAACAGGTGTGCCTCCGTCTGCGTGCGCTTACAGCATGGGAAGACGATCATCGAAGAGCCCACAATGGTGTCCTGTACACGCTCCTGCCTCCGCCACGGCGTAAAGCAAATTTTTCCCCAATAGCGTCAGGCACTTGAACCACGCCGGATGGCCAAACTTATCTTCTACGTGCACCACCCCCTAGTCGCCTGGAACAAGGCCGCTGACTGATCTAATTTCCTCAGGATACTCCAGGCGATCAACGGTGAAGAGTTTGCTCTGCTTCGGATTCCAGTGCAGCCGCAATCACGCGATCCTGCGGAAGCGGGTTTTGACAAATTGCAGATAAGTAGTTTGATCAAGCGCAAGGAAATCACTCCCTGCCTCGCACATAATCGCGTCGCTGGTTTGGAGAGCGACCCTGGGGTACCGAACTCCCTTCCAGTTTAGCCTTCCCTCCTGAATGCCGTAGAGTAGCGGCCACTACCCAGGTTTGACCGATCTCGACTGAAAAATGCTGACGTAGATAGCGTTGCACGGACAATCACTGTCGATTGTTCCTGGCTGTCGACGACGACGTAGGAGTGTTTATGAAGACACGTTGGATCCTTATTGGAATGTTCAGTATTAGCTTGTTGATCCCCATTCGTAGCTCCTATGCGGGGGCTGCACATGGTTATTCGACAAGTTCCGGTGCATTGGCCACTGCCGGGAGCAGCAAACTCGGCCTAATCCGTGGAGAAGTACACTTCGATGGTCCTGCTTTGAAGCCGACCCGCATCAACATGGCGGCCGACCCCAGTTGCGGGGCTCATTCCGGCGCAATTTTTACCGATGATTTTGTGATGGCGCCAGACGGCAAATTAGCAAATGTCCTGGTTTTCATTTCGGATGGACTCGGGAGCGAACAATTTACTACTCCTGCCGAGCCAGTGGTCATGCAGCAAAAGGGGTGCATGTACAAACCACGCGTCGTGGCGCTGCAAACCAACCAAAAACTGCGGATTATGAACAGCGACAGTACCTTGCACAACATTCATCCCACGCCGCAGAACAACCGTGAGTGGAACAAGGCTCAACCGGGCGGAAGCTCTATTGAAGATTCCTTCGCCCGAGAAGAGATCGCCATTCCCGTAAAGTGCAACGTGCATCCTTGGATGAAAAGTTACATCTCGGTGTTCAAACATCCGTACTTCTCGGTCACATTGAAGGACGGCAAGTTTGAACTGCCCAACCTTCCTCCTGGGCAATACACCTTGGAGGCTTGGCACGAAAGATTAGGCACGATCAAACAGAAGATCAGTGTTTCAAGCGGTGAAGTGACGACGGTCGACTTAACCTTTAAGTCAGCCGCCGCCCGCTAGCCGCGCGGATAGGAGGTGAGTGATGAATCTAATGATTACAAAGGAGAACGCGAATATGGAGCCAGTGGTTGCAATTTTTCCCTCGCGGAGTAGTGCGGACCGGGCCGTAGGCGAATTGTTGAAAGAGGATGTGCCGAGGCATGCTGTCGCCGTGCTGACGCCGGCCGAAGAACAGACCCGCATTATTGCTGCACAACTCGGTACATACGTAGGGTCTTTGGCGGGTGCAGGTTTAGGAATGTCGTTGGGAGTCTTAACTGCCATTCGCCTGGGCTTGGATCAGGGATTTCCGTTGCTGGTGCTGGGCTTCGGCGCGGCGGCCCTAATAGGTCTAAGCATGGCCCTTATCGGTCGCCTTCTCTGTCGAGCCGGTGTGGCGCCTGGAACCAAGGCGACTGCGAACAGTTTGCAGCGCGGGCACGTTGTGGTGATTGTGAGCGCCGAGTCTGAGTACATAGCAAGTTGTGCTCAGAGAGTCTTGGCTCGCGCTGCTGCCGCCTGAGTCTTCGGGCAGGATCAAGCGATAACGAACTTCGAGTGAGGTGACAGCCATGAAGGGAAAAATGCTCTTCCTCCTATGCTCGACTCTGAGCATCATGCTTATTTTCGTGGCAAGGTCGTCTTATTCGATTCAGAAGCCGCACCTCAGCCCCAAGCTCTACCTTGATGCAGCATTTGGTGACGGTCTCTTCCAGGGCCAACTAGACGCGGCCAGTGGAAGAGACGACCACATTATGAGTGCCCGCTGGAACTCCAGTGTGGATCGAACATTGTTTATTGCTGGTTATCGGCAGGGTTACGCCCGGGGGCAAGCAGGGGTAAGGAGTTCTAAAAGCATGAGTGCTGCCGAGCTGGCCGGATACCACGACGGCTTGGTGAATGGCAAGTCACAGCGCAACGCCTTACGTGAGTTCGAGGCAAAGCGCGCGACAAGATTCGGAGGCACCAGATCAGAGGCTCCCGACAATCATTCTGACGAGGCATACGAGCGAGATTATCGGCTCGGTTACTGGAATGGATACCAAGAGGGGTACTATTTGCCATCAGATGATGCGATATCTCAAGACCGGCACTGAGCAACCACTATCCTAGCAAGATCCCTTGCCAGCAAACCGCGTCTGGAATTGTCGCCGATCGTGGCCGGGCGACACATTTGCGCACATTGCCTGCTGTTTCCTCTAAGCATCGCGCGCGCTCCGCTGGGGCTAATAGTCACAAACAGTGATGCTTCCCTCTCAGCCACGGCGTCGCGTACGCGCTGGTCTTTAATGTGCAAAGCTACTAAAATTTATTGGGAAGTATCGAATTTGACCGATCTATACGGGTGTGAAAACTAGTACTCCAGTTGAAGGCATGTACTGATCCACATACCAGAACGTGCAATCGTATGAGGAATTGATAACCAGGCTGGTGTATTCGCCAAGCGATTTACTTCCGGCGATCTGTTGCCAGCCCGTATTAACTTTGGGGATTCGATTGGGCTAAGTGGATCGCTAACAACACGCCCGGGGAAGGCAATCGCGGGATGCGTCATCGCGCTCGATTCGCTGAACGCCGGTAGCTATGTCTTCCACTTTATCGGGCAACGCTAGCATCCAACTGGCAATTCACCATCCTTGAGCGTACCTAGCTGGAATGCGAATGCGCTTCGATTAGCGTCTCCAATCAGCCGCGTCCGGTACCGAAGGGAGGGTCCAGGCAGCTTACGTCGAAGCGGGTTAGGACGTGACAACGAGTGAGCGGGGCCACTAATCGAGCCAGAGCTGTAAGGCAAACGCGGGCGCCATAAGTACCGCCAGGTAACTTCATATCTGGGTACACTGCGTCGTCCTCCGCCGCAATTCTGACTTGCGAGGTGGCCCTGCCGTTTCGCGATGGGCAGAGGAGAAGCTCACCTTACGCACAATCCGACGGTCTTCCGCTATGTCCCCGAGGACAGCGCGGCTCTTCCTGGTAGTCTCCGAGTTGTCTTGGCCTGAATGCAAAGTCCTCAAAATCAGCGGGTTGCAGGGGTAATACGTCGGCGGCAACACCTGAGCGCTGTTGCGAAATTCGTGTCAGGGCAAAAAAAGTGGAACTTGTGTGTCGAATTTTACCCGCTCAAACGTCTAACTTAGAGAGACACGACACTGTCGAGACTCATTGTGCTCTGAAGCGTGTGCCGGCCAGGCGCGTGAGCAGGCACAGTCAGGAGGATTAGATGCTGACTTTAAGAATCCAAAGACTTGGGGACGTAACCGTTCTGCGATGCATCGGCCGGATTACATTTCCCCATGCCGACGTCTT
>JAFATF010000001.1 GCA_019244045.1 Acidobacteriota bacterium | reverse complement strand
TACGGTAATTTCAGAGTGCAGCTTGCAGGCAGCCGGCACATTGCGCGTGTTCCGACATCCTGAGAACAGCTGAAGGCTTGCCGCAGGTGCTCCGGAGGCCCGCGAGCTGCGGCTCTGAATGTAGCCGGGGTGGGTAAGAAGAGCAGTGGGTAAGAAGAGCTGATGATGTGTTTTCTATGTAGATGATGAGCGGCAAGCTTAGATAGTCCGTGCAACAATTGGCAGGAACACACAAAAAAAGGCTGGCTTTGGCCACAGACTGCGAAATAGACCAACAGAAAGCTTCTGGTGCTGCGGTCGACGTTGCTGACCAGCTTTTGAGCTTGTCCTTTCGTCTTGAGTATAGGTGCGCACGTGTAAGCCACCTGCTGACCCGATTCCTCTCTCCACTCAGTGTAGGCCGTTGCTGGCATCGATGTGTCCATCTTTAGGCTAGTTGTCGATAGCGGCCCCGCGCGCTAAACTCCTCGCTACCGCGAGGACTCGATGCACTCACTTCGTCTAAGAAGCTTGTTTATGGCCGTGCTGGGGGCGGCGATAGGGCTCGCGCAGTCCCCGTCCACGTCTTCGGCCGTCCTGAATCCGGGCGAGAACTTGGTGATCGAAGGTATTCCCCCCGTTCCGCTGTCGATTGCCGAGCATGCGGGCCGTTATACGGAGGTGCGCAGCGCATTCTTGGCCGACTGGAATCCGAGTGCGCGCGAAATGCTGATCCTCACGCGTTTCGCAGACACCAACCAAGTACATTTGGTGAGAATGCCTGGGGGCGCCCGCTCGCAACTTACCTTCTTCCCCGATCGCATTTCGGAAGCCCAGTTCGAGCCGACAAAGGGCGACTACTTCGTATTCGCGAAAGATGTTGGAGGCGGCGAGTGGTTTCAGCTCTACCGCTATGATATGGCCGAAGGCAACATCACGCTGCTTACCGATGGCAAATCGCGCAACCTAGGTCCGCGCTTTTCGCATGCCGGCGACCGCATGGTGTATACCTCGACCCGCCGCAATAATCGCGACACGGATTTGTGGATCATGGATCCACGCAATAGCAAATCTGACCGCATGCTGCTTGAACTTGAGGGTGGGGGATGGGAGCCTGTGGCCTGGTCGTTCGACGACAGGCGAGTGCTACTGATCGAGACCATTTCCGCCAACGAAAGCTATCTCTGGGACATCAACGTGAGTTCGGGTCAAAAAAAGCTGCTCACGCCCAAAGGCGGAGCCGAGAAGGTCTCCTACAGCGAAGGCGTATTCTCACGGGATGGCCGGGGATTGTATGTAGTAACCGATAGGGATTCGGAATTTCATCGCCTCGCCTACATTGATTTGTCATCGATGCGGCACAATTATTTGAGCACGGACCTGCCCTGGGACATCGGCAATCTCCAACTCAGTGAAGACGGCCGGCAGCTCGCCTTTGTGTCCAACGAAAACGGTGCCAGCGTGCTGCACGTCATGGATACTGGGAGCCGCACCAGGGACTCATTGCCGCAGCTTCCACTGGGCGTCATCAGCGGTGTTCGCTGGCACAAGAACAGCCATGAACTGGCATTCACGATCGCCTCGGCGCGCACGCCTTCCGATATCTATTCGCTCGATACGCAATCGGGCGAGCTTACCCGCTGGACCTACAGCGAAACCGGCGGCCTGAATCCCAGGAGTTTTCCTGAGCCACAGTTGATCAAGTGGCGCAGCTTCGATGGACGCGAAATCTCGGGCTTGCTCTATCGGCCGCCGCCACAATTCACCGGCAAACGACCGGTCATCGTTAATATTCACGGAGGACCGGAAGGCCAGGCGCGTCCAGGTTTTATTGGCACCAATAATTACTATATCGGCGAACTCGGAGTGGCAATGATTTTCCCGAATGTGCGCGGCTCGTCGGGCTACGGAAAGACTTTCCTTCAGCTCGACAACGGCATGAATCGGGACCATACGTTCAAGGACATTGGGGCGTTGCTTGATTGGGTTGGCACGCAACCCGACCTCGACAGCGCACGGATCATGATCACCGGCGGCAGCTATGGTGGACTCATGACTTACGCCATCGCAACTTTCTACAACGATCGTATCTGCTGCTCGTTGCCGGTGGTCGGGATCACGAGCTTAGTTACGTTTTTAGAGCACACCGAAGCATACCGACGTGATCTGCGGCGTGCCGAGTACGGCGATGAACGCGATCCGAAGATGCGGCAATATATGACCAGTATCTCAGCTCTCGAGAACGTGCAAAAGATCCGTAAGCCCCTGTTCGCGGTTGTGGGGAAAAACGATCCCCGTGTACCCTCCAGCGAGTCATTGCAGTTGCTCGATAAGCTCAAGCAGAATGGAACGCCCGTGTGGTTGCTGATCGCTAGCGACGAAGGGCATGGCTTCGCCAAAAAACGTAATCAGCAATTCCAATTTTTTGCGAGCATCTTGTTCATACGCACTTTCCTGCTGCAAGAAAGTGCAGCACGCCTGGAAGGAAACTGATTCTAGCCGCGAAAAACGTGGGTTCTGCTTCTTGTATATTGCGCTTGTGTTTACTTGATTGCCATACAGGCTCTGTGTGCCGGACCGCAGCGTGCGCTTTCTTTTGCGGCGGCGAGTGGCGTTGGCGATTGATGCGTTGCTCGCAAGCCTGCGGCGACTACGTGGTCGTCGGTTTTTCGTGGCGGCAACGGACTCGCATCCGTAACGTCATAAACATTCGATTGGCCGCCGAGGGTACCTAGAGCCCATGCGCCTGGGCTGATACGGCGGCTGACCCGTCATTGTACGCGACGACTGTCCGCACCTTGAAAGCTGGCGAAGTCGCGATCATTATGCCGCGGGGTCGACTCGGTTCAGAAAGGACTCGGCCCCACTAGGGCTCCGACCTATATCCGGCTCGTTTCCCAGCGAAATTCGCAGAGTCTCCGCCTCGGCTTCCCCGAACGAACCAGATTCGCCCGCTCCGCCTTGCATCTGATCAAGATTTCCGCAATGACGGGGATTCTGGTCGGCCGGTTCGGTCAAGCTCGCGATAGAAGCCAAGATTCTCTGCGCGCAGCATCTTGGCGACATAGAGCACTTGGCCGTAATGAACGCCAAAGTGCTCTACTACGGTGTAAACCGCCTCTATGCCCGTGACTGTATACCCTTGGATTTGAAGACACGTCAGCAGGTCGATTTCGGTAAGTCGGGCAAGAACTTCGGCCGCCTCCTTCATGGTTCGACCGAGCTGGTCGACAAGCGCCGAGGTGGAAATATGCTTTCCTTGCGCGAATTCGGACGGTCGGTCGCGAACGTCCGGTGTCCTGTTAAAAGAAGCAACCAGCCACTGTCGAATATTGCCATTCAGGTGCAGGAGTAGATTTCCCACGCTATTACTCGCCTCGTTTGGCCTCCACCACAGCTGCTCGTCGCTGAGCGATTCAACCGTGGAGCGCAGCCGCGGCCAGTATTGTTCGACGAGCTTGTGAAGCGAAAATTTTAAGAACTGTTCTGTTACGGGCGATGTGGTCTGGTTAGTCATCGCGAGTGTATCTCCTTTCCACAGTCGCGGTTCATTATACGCAGGGAAAATCACGCTGCGGGTACGCGGCTGGCAGCTGAACTTGGCTGCCGCCAGTCACAGGTAGGCAGAGAACGCTTGGCGGGGAGAGCGCCCCTTCGACGGCCCTTTGCGCCAAGCAGAGAGGTCTCGCGACACGGGGCCGGGGAGTTCAAGAGGCAAGTCAAGCCGGCCGCGAGCGCCTCGCCATGCGTAACGATCCCGCTGACAACGTGCGCGCAAGCTACAGGATAAGCCAGATTGGAGCAAAGATCGCTTGCGGAAACAGTGAGGTTTTTACTTGACGTTGTGTACTAGTATAATAGTACAATATCCGTGATGAGCTCGCGGCGACCCACATTCCGCTTCCGACTCGATCTTCACAGTGGTGTACCGGTCTACCGCCAGATTATCGATCAAGTTCGCGGCGGGATTGCTTCTCGCTTGTTGAGTGTTGGCGATCAACTCCCCACCGTCCGTCAACTGGCTGTCGACTTATCCATTAATCCCAACACAGTTGCCCGAGCGTACCGCGAACTGGAACTGGGCGGGGTCCTCGAAACCCACCAGGGAACAGGTAGCTTCATCAGTGCGCAAAAAATCCCCCAGGGGCACCAGGAGCGCTCGCGGCAATTGGCGCAGATTGTGGCAGATTCAGTGGCTCGTGCAGGAGCCATTGGCTTTACGGTCGAGGATCTCATTAAGGAGTTGCGTGCATTGGTCTAGAGCCTAATCGCAGGAGATGAACGTCATGAGTAAAAGTTGGATGCAGATCAACGGCATTGCCATCACCGCCTTCTTACTTTCGATCCTCTTGGGCGCATTGCTTTCAACGACCATACATCACCCGGCGCCAATGATCACCGGCAGCGTGGTGGGAATGTATCTGCTGTTTGCCATCAAAGTGGTGCGGCAATGGGAGAAGGTTGCGCTTTTGCGATTAGGGAAATACGTCGGGTTACGCGGACCGGGATTGTTTCACATGGTTCCGGTGGTTGAAACCCTTAGCCCTTTCGTCGACCAACGAGTGCGGGTTGCGAGCGTAACCGCTGAATCAACCCTGACTCGCGACACCGTCCCAGTTAACGTCGACGCTATTGTCTTCTGGCTGGTATGGAATGCCGAGAAGGCCATCCTCGAGGTTGAGAATTTCCTCGACGCAATCAACATGAGTGCGCAAACGGCGCTGCGCGAATCGATCGGCCGTCATGAACTGGCACAAATGGTCACCGAACGCGAAACCTTGGGCCATGAGCTGCAACGCATTCTCGATGAGAAAACCAATCCCTGGGGAATAACCGTACAGTCCGTGGAGGTTCGCGACGTGCGAATTCCTCAGGGTTTGGAGGATGCCATGTCTCGGCAAGCGCAGGCCGAACGTGAACGGCAAGCTCGAATCATTCTTGGCCAGGCGGAAACGGAGATCTCCGACAAGTTTGTGCAGGCGGCTGCCGCCTACCGCGAAAATCCAACAGCCCTGCATCTTCGTGCCATGAACATGTTGTACGAAGCCATTAAGGAACGGGGTTCGATGGTCATCGTACCATCCTCCGCGGTAGAGACGATGGGCCTCGGTGGAACCCTGGCAACGGCGTCACTCGGCGGAGCAAAACCTTAATAGCTGAATAAGTCGGAAGGAGTCGGACATATGAAGTGTGCACCAGGCTTGTATCTACACGATTGGACATTCCGGGGTGTCAGGACGATCGTCCTTTTAGCCTTCATCATGATGATTTGTGCGGCAGCACCCCGCAAGCCGGCACCAATCCGTGAGTTGATCAATGTCAGTGGTCGTGGGTTCCACATTCATGGCTCGGGTCGTCGGAGCCCTACGCTCCTCATGCCGAAGGGCGGTGCTGCCTTCTCCTTTGATTGGCAACCCGTTCGTCAAGGGATTGCCCAGTTGACCCCAATGTGCACATACGATCGTGCCGCATATGCGCGGAGCAGTCCAGGGCGGGAGTTCAATAGGTCGGAGCAGACGGCTTATGAACTTGATCTCTTGCTGGCGAAGTCTCCCTGGGCGCTGGTCGGGTACTCTTTGGGCGGCACGCTGATTGGCTTGCACCAGAGTAAGTATCGAGCAGATGTGGCCGGGGTGGTCTTGGTGGACACTTCGTATGAAGCAAGCCTGCAACAGCTCAGGCCAAAGGTAGTGCGGATCCATCAAGTCAATGCCAAACAGTTTCATCTGTTGTTTTATGGGGAAAAAGCCAATCTTCGCAGCGACCCAAAACTGGGGGATGAAGAAACAAGGGGAGAGCTGCAGGCGCGCGGACCCCACAGGTCGTCAACGTTGGGGATTAACAGCATGGCTCAGCTGCCTAACATCAAAGAGGCGGCAGACACAAGTTCCCGCTTGCTCCGCCAAACTGAAACGGGCCGCGGCTCGGCCCTGCGACTCAATCAGGGCATCAGCGTTAAATTACCGGTGACAAAGAATGCGGTACCAGTTCCCAATGCGGATCAAGAAGACTCGATCGTCGTTACTATTACTTATGACGGTACTCTGTACTGGGGAGTGAGCCCGATCGATCCTGCTGAACTGGCGGAGAGGCTCAAGACCGCTTTTTCAAGGCGGCCAGACAAAACGCTCTATGTCAAAGTCGATGCCCGTACCGCGTACGCTAGTCTGATCAAGGTTATAGACGGTCTGCGTGCCGCAGGTGTCGAAGCACTCACGCTGTTGACAGCCCAGCAAAGTCCTGAAGGTCCGGGCAGCGTGCTACCGCCGAGCGGCCTAGAGTTGCAGGTTGTGTGGTATAAACCCGGCCACAACCGGCCGATCCCGCGTAGTCGCTAGGTACAGGGCCGATGATGCGCGTGGGGAGTGCGCCGTGCCCGCGCCCGCTCGCATTTTACGGCGCAACTTCCTCAGGTTATTAGCTCATTCTGAGCGCGTATTTGCGCCTTCTTCCATTTGCGCAGGCGCAAAGAACAATCCTCTCGAGACGCTAAAATGCAGCCACCGATGTGCATTCTTATGCACTCAGCAGTTTTTGGCAATGCGGATGTACCGGAAGGAGAGTGCGATTCTGTGGGCAGTGACATGGGTTTCCTGACAACACCGCCCGGTGAAGCGGCGCGAACTCACCGTCGATTACTGCGTTTCAGCCGACTCTTGTTTGCCGCTTATTTGGCCATCGCCTTCTTAGGTGCAAGCGCGGTGGCCGAGCAATCGCCGAGCAGCTCAGGTGCGCTTACCAGCGCTCCGGCCATTCTCCCGCCGCTCTCGCCGCCCGGGTTCGGTCAAGATGCTTCTGCAGTCCATCCTTCCGCCGAGGCAATACCCCCCAGCCCGCCGGAGGTTCAGTATGCCGATGGGCAGCTCACCATCGATGCGGCGAATTCTACGTTAGGAGACATCCTTAAAGCGGTTCGTGATGCTCTAGGGGCCGAAATCGACATACCGGCAAAAGCCTCCCGCGAACGCATGGCAGCCAGACTTGGTCCCGGCCCGGCTCGCGAGGTGCTGTCATCACTTCTGGGCTGGACTGAGTACAATTATGTGATTCAAGCTTCCGACGACGATCCCACCAGCATTCAAAGCATATTGCTAACCCCGCGTCCAAAGTCGTCAGTGCCGGCCTCGTCGGGCGCCGCAATCAGCCAGACGCCATCGCCCTGGGCGAGAAGATTAACGCCGGCAGAGGCGCGGCAGCCACAAGAACCGGGAAGCGATAGTTCTTCGGAAGAGGCAGCAGACGGCCCAGAAGGACAAAGTCCTCCGAATGGCTCGGCAAACAGCCAGTCGGCGGGTTCACAGGCTGCAACATCAGCCGCGGGATCTGACTCTGCGAGCGCGCCGGGGGCTCAAAGCGAGGAGCCCTCGCCGAAAGCAGAGGTGGCCGCCGCCGGGGGGTCCGATACAACCAGTGATCAGGCAGGCAAGAATTCCGAGCGCATGATGCAGCTGCAGAGCTTGTATGAACAACGCAGGCAGATGATCGAAGAAGCTCGCAAGCCATCTTCCCAGAATTAATTTTCCAAGCAACCGTCAGGTAGGAATTCGCAGCGGGTGACAACTAGCGAGAGACGGTTGTTTTCCGCTGCAGTATCTATTAGCGGCGTATTTATTCTTTCTTTGACAAATCGACCAGTGCCTGAACACTATGAACGAAGACCGCTTCACGTCGAGCGCTGACTATGCCCTGCACCTCCCACTGGCAAAGCAACCGGCTAACAGTAAACAGTGTCGTACCCGTTAGCTGCGCCAATTCTTCTCGCGAGAGGCTGATGCTCACGTAGCCGTTCCTGCGCTTGCCCACCTGATTTACTAGGCGAAGTATCTCGCTACTTAAACGTGCAGAAACCTTCTCGGTAGAGATTTCACGAAAGCGGGCGTCCATCTCCTGTAAGCGATTTTCGAGGATCCGTATCATATTGCGCCGCAGCAAGGGGTAGCGGTCGGTCAGAGTTTCGAAAGCGGTGGCGTCCCACGCAAGAGTGGTGCAGTTGTCAAGCGCTTGTGCGCTGGCCGAGTGTTCGCCGCGGGTGCATAGTCCCATGGCTCCAACCGGCTCTCCGGCAGCATTCAACCGGAGAATCACCTCCGACCCGTTCTGGCCGGCTTGCGTAATTTTCACGTTCCCGGAGGTCAACAGAAGAGTCTGCCGCACCGGGTCTCCTGCCATAAAAAGCATCTGGCGCCGCACAAAGTGGCGCTCGTGTGCGCCCGCCATGACGGCGGCACAATCGTGCGCCGAAACATCACAGAACAACTCATATCGCTGTACCAGGGCAGCCCTCTCACTCGAGACCCCGGCGGTGCTCAAGCGACTTGCTCCGAAACGTGACGACGCAATGGCCAATGGCTGATGCAGTTGCATAAACCGGACACCTCTTAAGGAAAAGAACCGAAAATCTTGCTACGTTTGCTTGGCCCTGGGCCGCGAGGCTAGACCAAGAGTATTGAACAGGTACATCCCACGTTGAAAAAGCAGCGGCTAACAAATGGAGGTTCTGGCAATAAGTGGGCTTAAGTATTCGAGCGGTACTGGCAATAGCCGGAGTGCAATTCAAACCGGCCGGTCTTCGCGTCGGGCGAAAAAGGAGAACGCCAGAATCGCGGAGACGAATTCCTCGGTGGGGAGAACTCTTGTAAGCGCCTGCCACAATACTCCCGGAATACTTCAACTGTTACATCTCTCTGTTACTTACGGGCTCCAAACGATGGCCGATTGTGCGGGTTACTCGCAGTTCGATCAATACTGCACGTCCCGGAACATCTCGGTTAGCGCTTGGTAGTGCACGTGCCGCGTAGTCCTACAACGAGCTTCCAGGGGAGTAGGGATGCTTGCAAAAGCCGACTCAGATTGTGGAGGAGTGGTATGCCGGTCAGCAAATCAACGGTTCGGCCAGGCCCGTCGATAGGCTTATAAATCTGACAGACAAGGAAGACCCTTCTTGATTCCTCGTCCAAATTGTAAGTAGCTGAAATTTACCACGAGATTTGAAATTGTCAAGAGGCGTTGACAAAAATTCACCAGGTTCCGACCCTCAAATTTCGCGTGCCTACTCGGGACAGGTTGCGGCATTTATCAGGACCCGCACGACGAGCCCACTACCCCCTTTGCCTGCTTACCTTTGCAAGCGCTTCGAGCCTTATACTGAAGCCGCCTCCGCTCCGACAGATACGCCCGAGCATGGTTTTGCTCTGGCGCACTGCTGCATCGATCGTCCATGTGAGCAACGCAATATAAGTAACTTGACATAGCCTTCTGCCGTATGAAGGCGGGCTCAGGAGGGCAGACTCGCTCTCCCTAATGGACGACCATCCTGAACTGAAGTAAGGAGAAGACCAGCAAGCGAATTGCCTTCAATCCGGGAAAGTCAGGCGACGCGCCCAGCGATATTCAACCCTGAAATATTGCAGCTCGATGGCGCCATTCCTGACTCAGTCGAAAGCGCAGGTGATCACGCCATTGTCCGTGCCGATATAGTGCTGGCCACGCGGGCAAGGGTCTTCAGAAGCCGGCGCGGAAGACCGGGGTGGAGTTTTTGGTGCTGCCGGCATAGGTGGAGCGGCCTGCGCAATTGGCGTGCTCGCACGCGACGTCCGACTTGCCCCACTCCCATCGGTTTGTGTAGCCGGGACAGGGTTAGTGTGCTGACTCTTATTCGGTAGGGCGGGAGCTGGCAGGGAAGCGGCAATTTTTGCCGGCAGGGTCGATGTGTTGTTGGTTTTCGTGTCGCCCGACTGCGGCGAGCGACCGTGGCCGGGTGCAGTACTCGAACTATTTGCCGGTACAGTCTTAATATCGTGATGCCGCAAACCTACGGAGTTGCCCGTACCTATTTCCACTACGCGGAGATTATCTTCATCCAGTTCCTGTCCTCTGACTATGTGGGGCGTAATGGCAAACACAATCTCGTTTTGACTGCGGTCCTTCTCCTCTTGTCCAAAGAGGTATTTAAGGATGGGTACCTTCATCAGCCATGGATAGCCGCTTAAGGAGCGGGTTTCTGAGTCCTCCAGAATACCGCCGATTAGATTTACCTCGCCGTCGCGAAGCCGCGCCTCATGCTCGATTCTGCGCTGGCCAATGATGGGTTGGCTGATTCCGCCGATATTCTGCTGTCCCGTAACGGAAGAGATCTCCAATACCATTTTTAGGGTTACTTCATGATCGGAGTGAATGTGGGGAGTGATGTCAACATTCACGCCAACATCCAGGTATTGGAACTGCGTGTTGACCAAAGAACTGAGTCCGGTGTTGGCGAATGACCCAGTAGCAACCGGAACGCGATCGCCGATCTTGAGGGTCGCCTTTTCATTATCCAGAGCTCGGATCTCCGGGTTTTGAATCAACTTGGTATTGCTGTCGCTGGCCAGAAAGGAGAAGGATGCGCCAGGAATGTTCACCTGGAAATTGCCCGAGTTCAGATGGCCTAAAGACTTTATGGTAAATGGACCCGTGCTTTCGCTGGACGCGCTGCTGCTGCTGGAATTCGAACCCGAGCTGGATGGCGCGATCGCCGGCCCCGCTGGAGTCATCACGATGCTGGCAGAAGTCGGGGGGTTGGCGCCCAACGTGCGCAGGCGCTCCCGGCTGACCTGCATCACGGCGACGTCGATCATCACTTCCGCCTTTGGCTTATCAATATCCTTGATCAGCTTTTCTGCCAGTACCAGCTGATCTGGTGTACCGCGGACTACCATGGCGTTTTGCGTAGGAATCAGCTGTATCCGGGAAATATCCAAAATTCCCTTTACCGTGTTGGCAGCCTCCTGCAACTCTGCGGGCGTCGCCACGTTGCGCAGGTAGAACGTGGTCATGACATTGGTTTGCAGGTCCTTCCGCTTCCCGGAAGTGTCGGTTACCACAAAAATCGTGTTCTCCGAGATGGGCTGCCAGAATGTCTTTGATTGTAGGGCTAACATGTCCAAAGCTTCCCGCGCGGTTACATCATTCAATTCGATGGAAATACGCTGTGGTCTGTAATCCGGGTCGAATAGAACATTAATACCGGCCAGCTTGCCGATGATCTTGTACACCATATCGGCGTTCTCGGTCATGCGCAGGTTGATCGGCGTGGTGGAAATGTTCCGCAATTCGATCGGGCCAGTGACCTGTTCAGCGAGTTTGGCGAGCGGCGATTGTGGAGCGGCCGAAGCAGCAGTCTCGGGGCGAAGCGTCTGCCTTTTTAAGGCATCGCTAGCCTGGTGGATTCCTTGTTGCGCAACAAAACTGCCAGGATCAATTTCGACGGCCCGCTGGAACTGAGCCAGCGCTTCGGAAAACTTTCCCGCCTCCAACAGAAGCTGGCCCGAGTGTACGTGCTCGGAGGAAGCATAGAAGCGCAGGCGGGCAAAGGCTGCCAGATATTCCGGATTCTTCGGGCTAAGATCGTGCGCCTCCTTGTAGGCCTCGTAAGCGCCGTCGTAATTATTCTGTTGCTCAGCGCGGTTGCCTTTTTTGAATGCGGAGTGCGCCTTGTCGGCATGAAGCGGTAGAGACAGCACCAGGATGAAAACTAGAGTTAAAGAGGTTCGCCACGCATTCATGATTTTTGGCCGAGACCTTGCGGGGTTTTTGGTTAGTAAGCGGGGGAACCAGCCCGCCTTGGCGGGCGCGAGCTAAGCTACTCTTATCGTACCTTCGTAAGTTCGTACTTGCGCAGGCGCAAAGATTGTTCGCAAGTATGGATCCGTAGAGTAAAAAAAACGGGTTCTCCATCCTCAGTTCGCGTACCCCGATTGCTTCGAACCGACCAGCGGTAATTTCAAAAAGTTACGCGGACGTTACTTATTTATCTTCTTTCGTGCATTTGCCCGCTGGCTACTCCCAACTTGTAAATTTTGTTCAAATTTCTTGCTGCGGAGCAAAGAAAGGTCACTTGCCATGCGAGTAATGTCCGGCCAGAGCTTGTGGGCCTTCGAGGGCTACGAGCAGAGCTCTAAGAGGGCGACATTGGAAAAACCCGAACAGTCTCCGATAGAGCTCACATTGATCGCCCGGCAGATGTTGGTCGGCAGAACACAGATGAGCCGTGTTGACTTAGAAGAGTGGTAAGTCGCTGAGATGTAAAGACCCTCAGCGATTCTAGCCTGCATCCATCCCCAGGATCAGAAAAATTTCTGTGACGCGCATGTGGTGTCAATGCGCTGATCGTCAGCAAGGAAAAACGCTTTGTCGCGCCGGCTTGTTCAGGAAGGAGTCATCGAGATATGAAAAAGCTGTCCCAGGTTTGCTGCTCAGTGTTCCTCTGTATCGCCACCACCGTCGTGTGCGCCCAGAGTTTTCGCGTCCAATGCCCATCCAACACGATAACTCACCCGGATCCGAATAATGCCGGTGTCAACAATTCGGAACCAACTTACAGCGGGCCGACAAATTTTAGCGCAGGCAGCAATGGATATTTAGTGCCCAGCGGAAACGTTAATGGCGCGATTAAGTGCCAACAGGTGTCCGGCGGGGACGGCTACGCAACCATGGCCGACGGCACGCAAACCTTCATGTTCTCGTTCGGCCCATTATCCGGGCTGGCGGATATTGCCGCGGGGTTGCCGGGCACTCAGTTCCCCAACATCTTCAACACTCTGTACGCGTCTTACAACCCGCATACGCCATTGCAGCCGGGCGACCCCGCCACCACAGATGGGGCCACCGACTACGGCAGCGGCGGAACCTATCAGGTGGGCTCGTCTGCATTTACCTGGAACGGCGCGGTGGGCGAAGTGCCTGACGTGCCGTATGTGGCCACCATTTATGACATCAGCGAAAGCGGGAACACGGTTACGGTTGTATTGAACACCCAGGTGCCCTTTTCGGTTGGCGACCAGGTGATCATCTCTGGCACGGGTACGGCTTATGACAGTCCTGCTGGCCAGGCTTTTACGGTGACCGCCGTCGGGGTGAACAACACCTTTTTCGCCAGCAATTTTGCGTTTCAGTATTACAACTCCAAGACCGGGCTGGCGGAAATCAACGAGCCGGGGAATGCCACGGCAGCGAGTCTGCCTGTCGTCGATGGACACGTCGATCCGCGCCAGATTATGGACGTCGGCGTGATGAACGGAAACATTCCGGCGCCCTTGGTGGCCTTTGATGAGGATGATGAACTTTTTCTCACGCTAACCAATGTGGGCATGCTCATGCGGCCCGACTTGTTCGAGCAGCACACGATCCACTTCCACGGTTATCCAAACGCTTCCTCTTTCTATGACGGCGTACCCGATGCTTCGGTGGCCATCAACATCGGCGGTAGTTTTACCTACTACTACTTGGCACCGGATGCGGGAACCTATTTTTGGCATTGCCACATTACCCCACCCGAGCACTTGCAGATGGGTATGGTGGGACAGCTCTACGTGCGTCCCCGGCAGAATCGTCTGCCGAGCGGAACCAGTCTCTATACGGGGCTCTCATGGCAGCAGGGAGATTTACGCACCGCGTGCAACCCCAACACCGATATCTTGTGCAGCACCACTCTACCCGCCGCCGGCGACAACGGGGCGGTTCAGGGCAAAGACAAGCTTAATAGCCCGCAGAAATATGTTTACAACGACGGCGATGGTTCGACGGCCTACGATGTCGAGTACCCGCTGCAGATCCATGGCTTCGATCCAAATTTCCATTTTGTTGGCATGACCTTCAACCCGGAAGCATTTGTCGACATGAAAGACAAATACTTTCTGCTGAATGGTCGTAGTTATCCTGACACGGTTACGCCCGGGCCACAGGCGACGCAATCCTCCGATGGCCGCATGCATTACTCGCAGCCCATGCCATCGATCATCAACATCCCCTACCAAGGCAAAGCGGCACTCCGCATCGCTGACCTCTCGGTATCGGAATACACGACCTTAGCGTCGCTGGGGATTCCCATGAAGGTCGTGGGATGGAACGCTAAGCTCCTGCGCGACCAGGAAGGCAACAACACCGAGTACTACACCAATTCGATCACGTTGGGAGGCGGCGAATCGCTGGATGTCATTCTCGACGCCAGCGATGCCAGTTGTGGATTCGCGGGCTGCGCGGCGCAACTTTACCCCGCGGGCAGTGTGTTCTATCTCTACACGCCCAATCTCGATCACCTGTCGAACGACGCGGAAAACTTCGGCGGGCTCATGACCGAGGTCCACATCTGCAACAGCGTCACGAGCAGCACCTACGGCAATCAGTGCAATTAGGAGAGGGGCAATGAGTCAGATGAACACGAAATACGCGATCTCGAACCGACCGGTGCTCAAGCTGCTAGTGACGCTGGTAGTGCTGCTGGCTATACCGGCGACCTTTGCTGCCACTCCGGGAATTACCGGCGGCTCAAAAACTCCGGTCTTCAACTTGACAGCTCAGGACGCTTACCTGAATCAGCCCGATGGTCAAGGCGTTTACTCCTGGGGCTATGGATGTAATGGCTCGCCGTCCGCATTTCTGCCGGCCGCTATCGCCAACGCGACTTGCCCCACGATGCAGGTGCCCGGTCCCACCTTGATCGTCACAGAAGGTGACATGGTCACCGTTAACTTGACGAACAATCTTCCCGCCGCAGCCGGCAATACCTCCATCCTATTTCCCGGCTTCCAGGTAATGGCCGCAGCCGCAAGCGTGCAGCCTGCCAACTGCACAGCCAACTTCGCAACCGCGGCCAGTCAAACACCACAAGGTTTGCTGGTGGTTGAAGCTGCCCCCGGATGTACGGTGAGCTATACGTTCACTGCTTCGACTCCCGGAACCCACGCGTATTACAGCGGCACACAAGGCGATCTGCAGATCGAGATGGGTCTCTATGGAGCACTGATCATCCTGCCGGCAAATCCGCCCGCGGCCTGCGATTCAACCAATACGAACCTCTACGGACAGCAGGATTGGGCGACGGCCAATCACATTCCCGGGGCGCCGGAAAAGGATTTTCGGCTTGCTCATGCTGCCTATGACCACGCCAAGACCTGTTATGACCGGGAATATCTGTTCCAGTGGGCCGAAATGGATCCCAACATTCACAAGGCCGCGGTTGCGCAGGTGACGGCCAAATCTGGCTGTACGCCGGGAGCTCCGGGCTGCAGTCTTAATATCGCGACCGAGCCCTATCACCCCGCCTACTTTGTGATCAACGGACGGTCGATGCCCGACCTGATGGACCCTAACTATGCGGCGGAGTACCCGCATCAGCCGTACAACGGCAATCCCCACATGCATCCGGGCGAGAGGACGCTGATTCGCACCATTGGACAGGGCCGCTGGCAGCATCCGTTCCACGAGCATGCCAACCATGTGCGAATTCTCGCGCGTGACGGGAATCTGATCCTCACCCCTGATGCACAAGCTCTGGCCGGCATTCTGATGTTCGACACGGATACGACTCCGGGCGATGCTTTCGACGGAATCTTCTATTTCACGGCCCGTGGGCTGAACTGGGACGCCTATGGTCACCATGCTCCCGCTCCCGGCACGACGCCAGGAACAGGCGCCAGTGACCCTTACGGCGATACGTTGGCGACGCTTCCTTGTATCCCTGATGCCAATGGCTATAACACCGGCAACCCCGCTGCCCTGAACTATTACGAGTGGTGCCAGGATCACAACAAACCGGTACAGAAGGCTCCCTTCGGGGATGTGGAAGCCGGTGGTCCGGCAACGCTACCTGATCCCAACATCTTCACCAATGGCGCCTGGTATGGCGGAACTCCTTATTTTGGTCCGGACGCCACCCTGCGAGCCGGAAATCCCAATTGCGCGAGCACAACCAACGCGAATTGCACGCTTTTGCAGCCTTCGAATATTCAAGCCAACCCGGCCAACGAGCGTGGCTGGGCCTTCATGTGGCACTCGCATAATGAGCGCGAAATCACCACCAACAACGTTTTCCCCGGGGGAATGCTGATGATGATGCTAGTTGATTCCCGGGAGTTTGTGATCGACGAGAGCAATTAGTCAAGAGGAGAGAGAGCAATGCGCATGAATCATCTCAAGGTCTGTTTAATGAAAGCTGTAGCCTTAACCACTGTTCTCCTCCTCGGCATAAGCGCGGCGCTTGCCCAACAGGCGGTTAATCTGACTGCGTCGCCGACCAGCCTGACTCTTCCGGATGGCACGACGGTTCCCATGTGGGCGTACAGTTGCGGTACTGCGGTCAACGGCTCGACCGCGACTTGCGCCGCACTGAATCCGGCGGCCACTGGCTGGTCGCCCGTCCTGATCACGATTCCCGCAGGCCAAGCCTTGCAAGTCAACCTTACGAATAATCTGTCGTTTCCCACGGGATCAGGCCTGAACAACATCCCTACGTCGCTGGTAATCGTCGGCCAGATAGGCGGTGGACTCGGGTCGACGGGCGCAAATTGCAAGGACACGAACGGCGTTGGCCACGGTGCGACCTGCACATCTAGTCCGCAGCATATTCAACGGCCGGTGACCTGGTCGACCGCGAATACGGGACCAGAATTTACTCCGCCACCGCAAGGACCGCGGGTGCAATCGTTTGGTACCGAGGTACAAGCGGCAGCGGCGGGGTCAGCGGCACCTGTGTCTCTAATATGGCCACTGCTACGGCCGGGCACCTACTTGCTCGAGTCTGGCACTCACCCCTCGATTCAGGTTCCCATGGGCCTTTATGGAATGCTGGTGGTCACGAACGCGCCAAAAGCCACTAGCGGCCAGCCCGTTACGGAGACAGCGGCCGGTTGTGCATATCCCACGGCCAACGGTGGTTGCAATGTGGCGTACGATGCGGAAATCCCGCTGGAGTTTGGTGAGATCGATCCTGTCCAGAACACCGCAGTCAACGCCGCTGTCAGGACCGCCGGCTTCAGTGAGACGGCCGTGCGCGACTCCTATTTGCAGCCTGGACCGGTCGTTTCCACTTATGTGCTCACCCAAGGTTCCAACTACAATCCCGCCACAACGACGGTGACCTTCGCCAATCCGCCTTGCACTATCAACGGGACCACCTGTGTAGCGGCAACGGCAACGGCGAATGTCAGCAACGGACAGGTCATCAGTATGAGCCTGACCAATGGAGGCGCGGGATATACCTCTGATCCGGCGGTTACGATTTCGGATACCTCGGGGGGGAATGGTGCAACGGCGGAGGCATCACTCGCCTTGGGCACGAATTCAATCGCACGTTGCACCTCGACGGACGGAAGTGTTGCCGCCGCCTGCTATCCGGCAGCCGTCAACTATCTGCCACTTTATTACCACATCAATGGAGTCGCATTCGACAAGACGCACGCCGCCAGTTCCTTGTTCCCGGTTTCTCCCGCGAATCTGGCCGCCCAGCCCATCGCGAGCGCAGCTGGATCGGTTTTGGTCCGCCTGGTAAATGCGGGCTCGCGCATGCACGTGCCCTCGATCGTAGGCGCGCAAACCACCGAAACGCTTAAGACCGGCAGTTCGCTTCTCGGTGGCTTCTCGATTATCGCCGAGGACGGCAATGTTCTGCCCGGTGTGTTCAAGGTGCAGACCGACATCTTCATGGCTGCAGGCAAGACGTTCGACCTGATGATTAATATGCCGACAGGCGGGATGGCGGCTCTTCCGATTTACGATCGCGAGCTGAGCCTGTCGGGAAATGCTGTCAACCGGGATGCCGGCATGCTGGCCTATATCAGCATCAATGGGGCGCAAGAGCCGGCCGCGGCCGAGATGGGCGCCGCCGTGGCTCGGAACGACAACTATAACTCGCTATTTGCCGGACAGACCTTCACCGTGTCCGATCCCTCGAAAGGGGTGATGGCAAATGATAGCAACGTCTACGGCGTTCAGCTTTTGACGGCACCAAACTACGGGACCGTAACGCTGGCCGGGAATGGAACGTTCAGCTACGTTCCTTCGTCCACGAATACGAATGCGACGCCAGATTCGTTTACCTACTGCGCGAATGGTACGGTGAATGCCGGCGTCTGCTCGTCGGGGATCACCGCTACCGTCAGCCTTGGTGCCTCGACGCTGACCTCCGATGCTCCCAGCTGTCAGGGTGCGTCCTTCAACTCTAGAATAGCCACATACCTGGCCATCAAGACTCCCGGCGTACTTGCCGGTTGTAGTGATCCGGCGAAGCTGCCTATGACGGTTGACCCCGCAACCGTGGCCAGCGTATCCAATGGGCTGACAGTCCTTGCCGACGCGAACGGCGGGTTTACCGCGAGCGCCACCGGGTCGGGGACGTATACGTTCACCTTTAAGGCAAAGAACTCAGCGGGTGCTTACAGCTCGCCAACCACTGTAACCTTGAACTTCCCGCCGGGGAGCGGCTTGCAGGTCACGGTTCTGGACGGTTACGACAAGAGAACGCAGGTCACCGACTACCGTTGGATTATCGAGGAAGACCGCACCTTCTACATCGATCCCAAGTGCACCACGAATCCTCCTCCGGCAGGATGCCCAACCGCCCAAGCTGGCATCGTGCCCACGCTTGGGACCAACTTCCACACCAGCTACATGCCCTACGTAGCGCAGGGCTGCACTGGGCCACTGTCTTGCGAAGGTGGACAGACCGTTCTCGACAACAACCCGAACTCCCCGACATTCGGCCAGCATATTAATGCGGTCTGTGACATCGGCAACGGCATTTGCCGGCCTGACACAACCGGCAATGGAATGACCCAGATCCTTCCCGGTCAGGTTGCTCTCGACCCGACGAAGCGCTACTACCTCTCCGTTTTGCCCGGCGATTCGGCGAATCCCTTTGCCGCGGGGTACGCGGGTTCGGGTTGTTCTTATGGGTCGGCAAATGCACAGCCCGGCGCTGTATGCGGCCATGGCATGGGCGGCGCGCCTATTGCGGCTGGACAGACATCAGTTACAGTTTTAAGCCAGCCCTCCCCATATCCGCCTGGCAAACTCTCGGTCTTCGTCTTTGAAGATGATTTCCCGCTGAATGGCGAGCAGGATGGCGGAGGTGGCATTGACGTGCTGTCGCCAAACGAGCCAGGCCTCGGATCTTTTCAAATCCATCTTTGGGACGCAATGGGCGGCAATGGCGATTTTACTGGCCAAATGACCTACGATATGTTCAACCAGCCGCTGTCTAATAGTCTGGCGGGGACGATCGATCCGGTCACCAAGTTGGATGCCTGCCCGATTTCGGCTAATCCGCGCAACGGAGGGAATGGTAGCACCGATCCCACTGCCACCGGTATCACGGGGATGATCGTTACCTGCCCCACCTACGAATCGGACGGCAAGACTCTCTCGCCCCTGGCGGGTCAGGCAGTGATTGCCAACCTGATGCCGGGAAGATGGGGTGCGGTAGCAACGCCGGGAGCCGATCGAATTGCCCGTGGCGAGGAGTGGTTGCAGACCAATACCTTGGATGGACAGAAGGCGCACGATGTCTTTACCCGCATCGGCGAGCCTAGCTACTTCCAGGAGTTCGGACCGGCTGGCTATCACGTCAGTGTCGGATTTGCCAACCCGGCCATCATCAACGCCCGTCATGCCGGCGTTTGCAACGGCACCGACCCGAACATCTCAGGCCAGAACTGCAGCAACACTATCACCGGCCGAGTTGTCGGGGAACGACTGAGCCGGACCCCGGATGAGCGACTCTATGGCAGCGGTTCGCATGATGCCTTCTATTGGTCGCAGTGCTACGTCAGCTTCGGAGATCCCGACGGCGAAGATTTTGCCTTTACGAAGTGCAATGCCGATGGAACTTTCACACTGACCAATCTCCCGGATGGCGATTGGCGACTCACGACCTTCGACCAGTGGAACGATCAACTGGTGGACGGGCTTTCAACGCCCGTTAGGCTCTCCGGAGGCAAGACCACAAATTTGGGGGACATCGCCGCAACGCAGTGGCAGACCAACCTGTATACCCGAACCTTCGTCGACGACAATAAGGACGGCATCTCGCAGGCAAGTGAGAACGGAATTCCTTTCGCGAACGTCGCGGTGCGCTTGCGCGACGGCAGCCTGGAGAATCTGCTGGTAACCGATTTCACCGGCACCGCCAATTTCAATGAAACCTTCCCGTTATTCAGCTGGTATACGGTTGAAACCGACACCACTCGTTACAAGAACACGGGAATACACGTCGTTTACGACGTGGGTGGTCCCGCCGATGGCACGCTGACGACTTGCGGCGGCACGGTTTCGGGCAGCGGTTATCCGCCCTGCGGAGCGTCCACCATTGGCAAGTTTCTGGCGAATACCGCAGAGCAGGTTTCGCTACCCGATGGCATTCACAATGGCGACGGCAGCAACATCAACCTGCGCGTCCCGGGAGCCGTGTATTGCGCTGGAGCCGACTGTACTGGCAAGTCCATCCAGAATGGGCCAGCGACGAGTGATGCCCCGAGTGTCTGCACGACAAAGAATGGAACAACCACCTGCTCGACGCAACTATCTTCTGGACGCATTGATCCGCCCTGGGTTGGAGTTGAGGGCTGGCAAGGTTTCCCCGGCCAGAACAACTTCCTCGAATTTGGCAAGGAACCCTACGCGGCGGGCGAGAATGGTGGCATCAAGGGACACGTCATTTATGCTTCGACGCGTCCCTTTGACGACCCGCAACAACTGGTTCAGACGCAGTGGGAACCCCTGGTCCCGCACGTCACGATTAACCTCTACCAGGAAGGTTTCGCCTCCGACGGCGTAACTCCCACGCTGACTCTGGTCGATACTACTCAGACCAGCAGCTTCGATGATTGGGCACAAGGGTTCCACAAGGATGCCAACGGCAACCTCGTGTCCAACATGAACTGCCCCGGCCAGGGCGCGTCTTCCGGCGCAATCCCGGACCTATTCTTCTTCTCTCTCTACAACCAGCCCGACTACCTCGACTTCTACAATGCGCAACACGGCGGTGGCGCCTATACGCAGCTGCCCTTCAACTCCCAGTTTAAGTGCTATGACGGCATGCACAATTGGAATCAACTGCAGCCGGCACCTTACGACGGCATGTACCAGTTCCCTAGCGTGACTTCAGTGGATCCCGCCACGGGCAAGCCCAATGGCACGAACTGCACGATCTGCTCGCCGAACCACGCTACCGTTGCGAGCGATTTGTACTATGGACTGCCAATGCTGCCAATCGGCAAATACGTTGTCGAAGTTGTGTTGCCTCCGGGCTACGAGCTGGTGAAGGAGGAAGACAAGAACATCCTCATCGGGGACAACTTCATCGCGCCGGTGACACAGCAGTTCGGCGGCTTAGGCGACATCTTCATCATTCCCGACCAGGCTTCAGTATCATCGGCATATAGCTGGAACGGTGTGGGCTATAACCCGAACAATGCCCAAAATTCCACACAGAGCTTGGGCGCGGGCCAGGAGAACGGAATCGTGCCCGCATTCATCCCTGAGCCAGTTTGGCCCTGTGTTGGCGAAGCACGTGTCGTGCCTGACTATATCAGCCTCTACCCGCAAACCAAGCAGGTATCCCCCTTTGCCGGAGCTACCCGCAACCTGTGCGATCGCAAAGAAGTAACGCTGACCGACCAGATGGGAGCGATCGCGAAATTCTATATCTATACCTCGACTCATATTGCCTCGAAATTCACCGGCGGCATAACGGATGATTACACTTCCGAGTTCGACCCCTTCTCTCCCCAGTTCGGCGAGAAGTTCTCCCCACCCAATCTGCCGGTCTCGGTAAAGGATTGGGCGGGAAACGAGATTTCACGCGTGTATGCGGACCAATGGGGTACTTATGACGGGATGACTTACTCGACCTGGGAAGTTAACCCCCCCAACCCGACGGGATACTCGCCCAACATGATGGTCTTTTGCATGAACGACCCAGGACCAATTTCTGGTCCGAATGGAACTCTCATCAATGACCCGCAGTTCACCAACGGCTACAGCCAGTTCTGCTATGAACTGCCGTTCATGCCAGGAACAACACAGTACCTGGATACGCCGGTTGTGCCTACCTCGGCGTTCGCGGGTGCAGGGTACAACAATGTTGACTGCTCTTATCCCGACGCTACGCCCGCTGTCAGCGAAGTAGATGGAGACACAGGAGTTGGGCCGTGGATTGCGGCGGACGGTCAGGCACACACCCTCACCATTAGGGCGCTGGGTGATCAGACCGTAGCTAACAACGCATACTCTGGACCTTCAGCCACGACAGCTCCGTACAATCAAAAGACCATAACGCGGCACTATGGCTTCGGCGGTCAATGTACGTCACCAACGCCAGGCAATGCGACGTGCAACACCTTGTCCAGCGTGACCATCGGTGGAGTACCAGCCACGATTGCCAGCTGGAGCGACTCGGCGATCACCGTCAGCATACCGTCGAACCTGCCCGTGCCAGCGTGCGCAGTTCAGCAACAAGCCATCTATGGAGGTTCCAACGCGAAATGCGGTGAGCTGGTCATCACCGCCGGCAACGGCAGACAGTCAATCGATGCCGTTACGGTTACGATTGGTGGAAAAGCCCCGACTCACGTTCCCGCCTCGGGCACGATCCAGAGTGCGATTGATGGGGCGGCGCCAGGCGACCTGATCATCGTTGATCCCACGTGCAACCAGAATGGCAGCGCTGTTCCATGCACTACCCCGGGCGCTACGGCCAACACCACCGCCGCCCATAATGAGTTGCTGATTATGTGGAAACCGGTGCGTTTGCAGGGTGTAGGAGCAGCCAGCAGCATCATCAATGCCAATACCCATCCTGCCGGCAAATTGGACGTGTGGCGTCAGTATGTCAACTGCCTCTTTGGCCTGAGTCTCCAGGGGACGCCGGTTTCAAATTCCAATCCGTTTGATCCCACGGGTCAAGTCAGCTGCCCGGGCACAGGTTGGAATTACTTCGTCGAAACGGCCAATAATGCGCAAGTCGATCCGCTGCCGCTCGAAGCCATAATCGGCTGGGATGCCTCGCAAAATGGCAACCTGGCCCAACTGCTCCAAGAGCCATCCCTGATGGGAGCGCTTGAAGGCGCAGCCGTCACGGTATTGGCGAAGGGTGTCAACTTCCCATCGCCTCTCAACAGCGGTGGCGGACCGGGAGGTGAATTGGGAGGCTTCCCGACCGGTACGCAACTTCTGCAAAATGTTCCGGGGTATGTTGATCCCGTAGCCGGAGATGTGTATCCCCCATCCACGACCCACTGCTCCGATAATCCCAACCCGTTCCCAAGCAACTTCATGTGTAATCCATCAAGCATCGACGGTTTGGGCATCACCAACAGCTCGCAGGGTGGCGGAGGCATCTTCGTCCACGGCTGGGGACACAATTTGCAAATCGCCAATAACCGCATTTTCGATAATGCGGGAACACTCTCCGGCGGCATCAATCTTGGTCAGGGGGAATTCGCCCCGGGCTACATTGCGGGCAGCAGCACAAATGCCGCCCCGAATTCTTGTGTGCCTGCCTTTGGTGCAGGCAGCCCCCCGGCGAACGTACAGTTACCCTATTGCGAGAACATGAATGTCAACATTCACAACAACGATATTTCGTTGAACTCCTCGACTGGTGACGAACTGTTTTCTGGTACACCGGCGGGGGCGGGCGGTGTCAGCATCTGCACGGGCGCTGACTACTACAAGTTCAACTACAACTGGGTGTGCGGCAATCTTAGCAGCGGTGATGGTGGCGGTGTCGCCCACATGGGATTCAGCTATCACGGCGATATTGAACACAACACCGTCATCTTTAACCAGAGCCTCAACCCGACGATTCCAGCCAATGGTGGTGGAATCGTAGCCATGGGCACTCCCGACAGCGATCCGACCTGTGGTGCGACGACGGACGCGGATTGTGTGCCCACCCCAGGCAGTATTGGACCGAGCGACGGGGTCGGCCCCGGCTTGGTGATCAATGCCAACCTGATCATGGGTAATTCGGCGGAAAGCGGGAGCGGTGGCGGTCTGCGGTTGCAGAATGCCAACGGGTCCGAGGTTGTCGCTTTCCCAAGCGATCCCTCAAAGTGGTATCACACCAGCCTGACCAATAACATCATTGCCAACAATGTTGCCGGATGGGATGGTGCTGGTATATCGCTGCAAGATGCACTGAACGTGGACATCGTCAACAACACGATTGTGTCGAACTCCAGCACCGCCACGGCGGGAATACTGTTCACCACGCTGGGAGCGCCAATAGCCAGTGCGGCCGGAAACAACTGTACGAATGCTAGCGCCACAAGTTCGTGTCCGCAGGTCTCAGGTTTGGTGAGCGTGCAGAACAGCGCGGTTCTCGAGGCTAATTTGCATAAATCGCTTACCTGCCCAGCAGGCCACGGATCGGGCGGTTCCGGTCCAGGAGGCGCTGTCGGCGGAGCTTGCAACAGCTTCTCGTATCCGCTTCTGGCCAACAACATCTTGTGGCAGAACGGCTCCTACTACATTGGGGTCGGGGCGTTGAGTACGCAGTACCAGCAAAATATCGTCACGCTTTACAACTCAAGCTTCCCGAATACTTCGCCGTCAGGGAGTGCTGTCGCCAACCAGACGAGTACCGGGCAGTGCGTCGGCGGTAGCTATTGGGATCTGGGCGTTCGCGGGGACACGGGACCGTCCGACCACTCCGGCAGTGCGAAATTCCCGGCACTCTCCCCGAGTTACTCGCTGATTACGGACGTTGCGGACTATCCCGGTAATGGCAACATCGGAGCCAATCCCGCTCTGGTCAGCCAATACTGCAACGGCTCGAGGACTCCTCCGGAATTCGGAGCGTCGGGCTGGGCAGTACCGCCGGGCATTTCCGACGCCACCGTGCCTAACCCAGTCTTCAATCTGACGCCCGTTGCCACCGTGGACGAGGGCAACAATTGGATCAACCTGCGTTGGGGTCCGCTGTCGTTGACCAACCCCACGGTTCAGGGCGCAGACGGGAACTGGGGCGGCGGTGCACCACTTGGCAACTATGCGCCGCAAACAAATTCGCCGGCTGTCGATGCCATCGCGCCTGACGCACCGACCTACGCCTTGGCGCCCACGACCGACTTCTTCGGCAATCCGCGCCCGGACACCAAGGGAACGCAGATTGATATGGGCGCCGTCGAGCTGCCGGGCTCCCCTGCACCTCTGGCGGCGGCCACACCGACGTCGCTGAGGTTCGCTAATGTGACGTACGGCTCGACCAGCAGCCAGATGACGGTCAGCGTTTCCAACAGCGGAGACGGTGGAACAATAACGGTCGGAACGCCAACAATTACAGGCAAGAACGCAAGTGATTTTGCCATCCCGACTAATAACTGCGGTACTGGCCAACTCGCTCAGAGCGCGAGTTGCAGCATCGGTATCACCTTCAAGCCGACCACAATCAATACCGAGGAGCTTGCAACCCTGAACATTCCCGCAACCGATACCTCAAACCGAACATTGACGGTATCACTTTCGGGCACCGGCAGCGCGGCGGCGCGCTTCGCGGTGAATCCTAGCTCGCTCAACTTCGGTAACGTGCCGGTCGGCACTAATAGCAACGTAATGACAGTCACCTTGTCGAACCAAGGTGCTCGTTTCACCAACCTGTCATATACGTTTACCGACGCCGAGTACAGCAGAGTGCTTGTGGCCAACAACTGCGGAAGCACTCTCAACGCCGGGGCTAACTGCACCATTGCCGTGCGCTTCCGGCCGACCTCACGTGGCGCGCACGCCGCGACATTGAACATCAATGTTGGTGGTGTACCACAAGCAAGCGTGTCACTGAATGGAACCGGCGTACAACCAG
The DNA here is from genome assembly GCA_019244045.1 of Acidobacteriota bacterium. Taxonomy (GTDB): domain Bacteria; phylum Acidobacteriota; class Terriglobia; order Terriglobales; family Acidobacteriaceae; genus Gp1-AA122. Next base: position 1,222 of record JAFATF010000001.1, on the reverse strand, counting down.
CGGTCCAGTTCTCACCGACGTCGCTGAACTTCGGCTCTGTCCTCTCAGGTCAGACCGCCATCTTGCCTATGACTCTGACAAACACGGGTACTGCAGCGTTGTCGGTGAGAAGCATCGTCACCGCCACGGGTCCGTTCACCTCGACGAACAACTGTGGTGGCAGTGTTCCTGCGGGAGGTCATTGCACGATCGACGTGACCTTCCACTCTAGTGGGCCGCATGGAGCTGTCCGGAACGGAACACTGTTGGTGAACGACAATGCACCGGCAAGTCCTCAAACCGTGCAGCTGACAGGGACGGTGCGATAGGAATCGGCCGGCCCAAAGCGTGCCTCCGCTGCCCGCGAGCGATCGCGGGCAGCACGCCGCCGAGAGCATCATGGCCGGGGGCTGCCGGTGGGCAAAAACAAAAAGAACTCTGATTGTCGAAGAGGAGTAAAGCGATGGGTAGTCTGATATGGGCGGATGGTTTCAAACCGGGACTGAGGCTGCGCCTGGGATCGATCGCCTACTTACTGATGTTGAGCGTTATTTCGCCGGCTGCCGTAAATAACCAAAAACCTGCTGCCACGCCCGGACAGCCGGTCTCTGCTGGCGCTCCCTTCCGGAACCAGCCCATTCGCCTGGCAAAGCGGGCCACCGCTTTTTACCAGTCGGTGTGGGGCATCGACTCTCTGGTGGTGAAGTGGGCAGAATCGGGAGAGCTGGTGCGATTTTCCTACCGGGTGACGGATCCCCAAAAGGCCAAACCGCTCAACGACAAAAAAGTCGAACCGGTCTTGCTCGACGGTCAGGCTGGAGTCAAACTGGTGGTTCCTATGATGGAGAAGGTCGGAGCACTGCGCCAAAGCAGCACCCCGGAAGCCGGAAAATCCTACTGGATGGCATTCTCGAACAGCGGGCGGCGCGTAAAGCGCGGAGATCACGTTGACGTTGTTATCGGCAACTTTCGAGCCCAAGGGCTTACGGTCGACTGACTGCCGTCGTCTTTCCGTGCTTTAAAGTTAACCCTTTTTACAGCAATAGTTTAAAGAGGAGGTGGCCCCTCCGGCCCTTCTTTTCGTCTGCGCACGCCCGGGGAAGAATTATGTCTCATTGCTCTACGTCAAATAGTGCTTCATTCAAGTGCGGTATCAATCAAATGGTGACGCCTCTTGGCGAAGCTACCCCCAACATCTTTCCCTGAAGGCGCGTGTTTCGGCTAGACGGAGTTGTACGAGAGA
>JAFATF010000692.1 GCA_019244045.1 Acidobacteriota bacterium | reverse complement strand
AGAAAGCAAAGCTGCAAGTTCAGCAGGCGGATTACGGTGCGCGAGCGAAGAAAGCTGAATACATCCCGGACGTAAGTGTTGGAGTGATCTACGGCTCGGCATTCAATCTTCAGAATGCCTTGCCGGCCAATGTTGCTGTCGCGGGCTTCCAGGCAACATGGGAGCCGTGGGACTGGGGACGCAAGCGACAAGAATACGCCGCCAAGCGAGTAATGGAAGAGCAAGCCAAAGTTGCTGTTACTCACACGGAGCGCTCGGTGCTGCTCGAGGTCAGAACAGCGTGGCGCGAGGTGGAGAACACGCGCCGTGCGCTTCTGTTGACCGACGCGACGGAGCGTGCGGCTCGGCAGAGGTTGAAAGAAGCGCAGGAGCAATTTAAGCACGAAGCGGTGTTGATCCGAACTGTTTTTTCCGCACAGTCGGATCTGGTTTCGGCAGATAGCGGCCAACAGGAAGCGCTTGCGGCATTTTGGCAAGCCAGGGCGGAGTTGAAGAAAGCAATTGGAGAACAGTAATGCGTATATTGGCGACGATTTTCAGCATTGGCAGTCTTTTAGTTCTGGCCGGCTGCACCAAAGAACAGGCGGCGGGACCGGAACCGATACCGGTCCAGGTTGCGACCGTAACCACTCAGGAAGTCCGGCCCACCTGGCGTTATTCGGGTGAGGTTCGGCCCGATACGGAAGTGCAAATGGCCTTCAAGGAAGCAGGTTACATCGCTGCACTTCATCAACTCAGAGGGGCGGATGGGCGTCTGCGTGACATTCAGGTGGGTGACGAGATTCCCGCCGGAACCGTGTTAGCGCGCCTGCGACGGAACGACTACGAGGCGACGCTGAATACAGCAGCGGGTCAGGAACAATCCACAAAAGGCGCTCTCCAGGTTTCGCAAGCAGAACTCCAGCAGGCGAAAGCCGACCAGATGAAAGCGGATCAGGATTTTGAGCGCGCCAAAGCTTTGTACGCAGAGAAGGCTATGACACGTCCGGACTACGACGCGGCAGTGGCGCATCACGACACAGCGGTTGCGGGGGTTGAGGCAGCAATGCGCCAGATCGACGCGCGCCAAGGACAGCTACATGAGGCGGAATCGCAAATTGTCTCGGCGCGGATCGCAGTGGGTGATACAAACCTGGTCGCCCCTATGCCTGGAGTGATCGCCGCAAAACAAGTGGAACGAGGCGATTTGGTGAACGCCGGCACGTTGGCATTCACGCTCGACGACACGGGCGCGGTGAAGGTGGATTTCGGCGTTCCGGATAACATGCTAGCCCATTTCAAGATGGGATCTCCGGTTCCGGTTGAATTCGAAGCGCTGGGGCGGAGCCTTACAGCTCGCGTTACACAAATAGCTGCGTCGGCCAATCGCGAGTCGCGCGTATTCAACATCGAACTTACACTGCCGAACACAGACCACTCGCTAAAAGTAGGCATGATCGCGACCGTTCGCGTCGATCAGGCAAGTCCCCAGACTGTTCCTTTGGTACCGTCGACCGCTTTGATTACGGCGGAATCGGGATCAAACGATTACTCGGTATTCACGATTCAAGAACAAGATGGGAAGCAGTTTGCTCGCTTGAAGAGCGTGCGCATCGGAGAACCCGTCGGCAAGTCGGTCGTTGTCAATGAGGGTCTCTTGCCGGGGGACCGAATCATTGTGAACAGGACGAACCAACTAGCCGACGGAACTCTTGTCCGGGTTATCGACTGAGAGGCAACAAAAAATGGCATACGAAGATAATAACCGACCGATGCTCAAGACGAGTAATCTCGCCCGTTTTTTCGTCGAACAGAAGCATGTGGCATGGGTCGCACTTGGGGTTGCACTGTTATGGGGAATGTACGGATTGCGTAACATGCCGCAACGCAAGGACCCCGATATACCGGTGCGTCAGGCCCTAATTATCGTCCCGTGGCAAGGAACATCGGCGCCAGAGGTCGAGCAACTTGTCACGAGAAAGATAGAGCAGGCGATTGCTTTGAATCAGTGGGTAACCGAGATAAAAAGCACGTCCAGGACTGGCTCCGCGATGGTCCAGTTCGAGCTGGCTGAAAAAGGAAGATACGACAGGGACAAGGAGCTCGACGACGTCAAGATCCGGCTAGATGCAATTCACGATCTACCTATAGGCGCCGGTCCCATTATGTACATCAAGGACTTCGGCGATACAGCAGCATTGATGCTGACAGTGGCCAGCCCGCCCGCGGATCCCGCCCAGGTAGCATGGACGAGCAAACTGGTTGAAGCGGGCATCCAGCAAGTTCGCAGTGGAGTGACATCGCAAGGGGAACCTCGATGTTCGATTGTAGTGGTCTACCCGAAGTCCATCGACTCTGCGGAAGTGGAACGCGTGATGGCTTGGGCAGCGCCGGAACTGATTAGCCAGCGTCTCATCTCCCACGCCAAGCTCTTCTCGGGCACCGGCTACGCCGGCGCAGACTTCGCGACCGACCTAAGCGGCGCCGACCTGCGCAATGCAGTCACAAAGCTGATCAATGACAAACTGCAACAGGACGAATTCCACCCCGATGCGTGGAAACCGGCTCTGATTTATGAACCCGAAAAAACTGCCGCAGAGCTCGAGGCCGTAGCAGAGGATAAATACACATATCGCGATCTGGATGACTTCACAAACACTATTCAGCGCAGTCTCAAAACTCTG
>JAFATF010000447.1 GCA_019244045.1 Acidobacteriota bacterium | reverse complement strand
GAGCCCGGTGCCGATGAGTGCAAGTCCGTCTCAATTATCGTGAGCCCAGGATCATCGAGCGTGAGCCAGACGCGCCCGATAATCTCACCGAGCGTGAGCCCAAATCCGCGATGATTGCAAGCCCGGGCACCGATGATTGCGAGCCACAACATGTACCGGGTGCCACTTGCCGCCAGCGATGAGTTCTCTTAGGAGATCGGCAAAACGCTCTGGTTTTGTCTGGAAAACGCTCTGGTTTTGTCTGGACGTGCCGGACTCGTTTGGCCCGCTGAGGCTGGGGCGGCGCTGGTGGGGGTGGGACTGCCGGCATCCGTGTCGATCGGGAGCGCAAAAGGAGACGTGTCGGCGACGGATTAACGTCGAGGGTCTCAAGGACGTCGATTGGATAGGCGAAAGCGGGGTGATGGCGTAGGGCTTCTGATAGCATCACGTTTGGGAACGCATGCTGCATCACTTCAACTGGCACTGGATGGATGTTCAGCGCCTTGAGAATGTGTTCGTACGACAAAAGACATGCCTCGATTTCGGTTGCGAAACCGCGCTGTCCGAGGCACGATCGGATTTGTCACTGATACATGCCCGGTGCCTCCTACAGCATCGGATCGAAGCCCTGGGCCTCCAACCCGGGGCTTTCGATTTTTTAGGATTACCACATTTTCGGCGGTTGTTCGCTATTTTGCGGCGAAATCCTGCATAACAAGCCGATGGCTGCCGAGCATCGAGCGCGCGACATGCGTGTTTGACGCAGATTGACGCGACTTTTGCTTGCATCTAAGTTTGCGCCGGGCGTTACCTGCGCGAACCGCGTTATTCGGCAGGGGCCTGCTCACCGAGGACTATATTCGTCCTCGGTGAGATTCCCTTGCCGCTGATCTATAACGCCGTTACACATTTTCTCGCTGCTGCCGCCATCCCCCAGCGCGCGGTCACGAGGTCTGTTCCTGGCACGCGGTGTTTCCCCCGAATCGCTGTGCCAGTACGGGATGCTGGTACGGGATGCTGGTACGGGGGATTCCATGTCTTACACCCTGGGGGAAGCGGCCAAGGCCACCGGCAAATCCAAGCCGACGATTGCGAGAGCTATCAAGCGCAGCCTGATCTCGGCAACAAAGACGCTCGACGGTTCCTATCAAATCGACCCAGCCGAGCTATCGCGCGTGTTCCAGCTTGCCAGTAACGGTTCTGGCACGATGAAACAATCCGTTCCAGGTGAGGGTGACGATGAGTCCCTGGTTCGGTTACTGGCAGAGCGTGACAGGCTCGTGATGGAACAAGCCGAGACGATTCGCGACCTGCGTGCCCGGTTGGACACGAGCGAGGCGGAACGCCGCCGCGTCCAAGAGCGGCTGACAGCGCTGCTCACGCACCGCTCGAGCAGCTCGGTGCCGGCGGTGCAGCCGGTGGAGGTGCGGGTGCCGTGGTGGCGCCGCCTGTTTCAATAAAAAAGGCCCGCCAGTGCGGCGAGCCGAGTCACGACATGCAATACTGCTTTATGTGGCGCGGCGCTGGCGATCGATCAAGCGCTGCCCGCCGACCAGGCCTGATCGGTGAGATTCCGCAGCAGCATCGAACGATCGCCATTGGCCCGGCGCATGCACTCGATTGCCATTTTCATTAGGTTGTCAGCTTGCGGATCGCCGATCTCGGCCGCATAGCGAGCCGCTTCGAGCAAGTCATCAACGGTTGCTTTGCTGCGGTGTATTCGGACAGTTTTGGTCATCGCTCAGCCTTCATTTTGATCCTGTTGCGCGGCCTGGCCGGATTGTCGAGCGCCAGGAAGCGTAGCCGCCGCTTGGTTGCCTTCGGTTCTGCCTCGGGCTCGGTGTCCGGGGGCGGCGCGGCTGGTGCTGGGGATGGAGTCGCCAGTTGGCGACTTCATTTCGGCAAACAATGAGAGCTGTTCTGGCATTTCTCACCCCACAAGCTGGTAGAAGCCCCCATGTCTGTTTTCCCGCTCATACTGCTGGATGAGGTGATCGACGGTTTCTGCTAGGTTTTCGCTATTGGCAACAAGATTGCCAATTCGGTCGAAGCCAAGCCACTCGCCATCTTCGGGTCTGATCTCGCCGATTTCAAAGATCGATTGCCAATCATCACTGTTGTGTTGGACGACATAATACCCAGGCGCATATGTCCGACCGTTCCAGGTATTGCGTGGATCTGGCTTGACGGGCGCCTTCGATTCCGACCATCCACACCAACCCTCGACAAAGCCCAAGTTGGGACGATCGTATCCCCAGCGGCTCAAGACCTTGCGGTCCTCAGGCTCGAAGTCTTCGCCCGCCCGGTCTTTGACGACAACTTCTAGTGCGTTCGTGACGGCCGCAAAGGCTTCCTCCCACTGCTCGGGGGTCTTTGGGGTAGGCATTTCCAAGATTAGTTCGAAACGCATGTCTCACGTCTCCTTTTGAACAGCTCGGGCCGTTCTTTTCTGATTACGGCCGATATGCGGCTGGCGGCTTCTGCGGGATCGAGGCCGGTATAGCGACCATCATTGCGAGCTTCCCTAGCAAGCTCGCCGAACCGCTCCATAAACCGATCAAAGTTTTCTTCAGTCATTTAATCAAACCTAAAGTGTTTATAATCCATAACACAAAGATATATTGATACGAATGAGCAGGATAGTCAAAGGATGGATGGAAAAGAATTGGTGTGCTGGCGCAGAAAGTGGCAACTAACGCGGTATCAGCTTGCGAAACTTCTTGACCGTGGCGAATCGACAATACGGGCTTATGAAGCGGGGCGGCGGCGAATCCCGCTGGTCGTGGTCATGGCGCTGCGCGAGGTCGAGCGGAGGTTGCAACGGCGATGACAGAAAGAGATTGAAATGGCTGATAAATCAGCGATCGATTGGACCGATCACACTTTTGCGCCGTGGTTGGCCCCGACCCAACATTCATGTCACCGCACGCAAAGTAGCAGACTGAGGGCTGATTATGAGGCCAAAACCGGCGGCGGAGCAGCGCGCCACGGGAAGAACAAGCCCCGATTAACGCCCCTTGATTGCGTGTCCCAATTGAACTGGT
>JAFATF010000244.1 GCA_019244045.1 Acidobacteriota bacterium | reverse complement strand
GGACTGACGAATTGCGCGGCGGAAGGTGAAGCTTATGGAGCGTATCAGGTTCATTACCCATCAGGGTAAAGAGATTCTCTTGGTGGATCTTTCAAACTGCTCCGCAAAAGAGGTAGAACGGATTGCGCGCTCAGTGCCAACCCATGTAACCGCACAGGCTCGCGGCTCAGTGCTGCTCCTGGCGGACCTTACGGGAGCTTCTTTCGACCGCGAAGCTATCCGATCCATGAAAGAAAGCGCAGTCTTTGACAAACCGCACATCAAGAAAACAGCGTGGATCGGCGCCGACAGTCTTCCTCACGTCTATCAGGATGGCCTACGAACCTTTTCGCGGCGGAGCTTTCCAACTTTCCGGAGCCGCGAAGAAGCATTGGACTGGCTCGTAACGGAATAGCTTCGCAAACATGCGATCGGGGCTGCGCTTCGGGCGTTTCGAATCGTGCACATTGTCCCGCTGCAACCGATTGGCGCGAGGCTGGGCAACCTTGTTGCTTCATGCGCTGAGAAATTCAAAGGAATACGCACCCGCTCCCGTTTGTAAAAGCCCTGGCCTGCAGGGCAGTCTTCCTTGGCAGCTTGGCTCTAGCGCTCGATACACGTGGAAGAACAAAAACTGAACCGTTTCGATAGTTCAAGGGTGGCTTTAACGAAAATCATAATTTCCCATCGGAGCAACGAATGGTTGATGCCAGACACTCCGCACGCGACATTCCCGACTTATTGCTCCGGAGATAATCGAGCAAACCTCGGTTACCAATTCTACAAAGGGGTAAACGGCGTTGTGCGAAGCTATCGCCCCAATTCTTCACCCATTGTGCACGCCCGCGCCGTCTAACACGGTCCCGAACGGACCCGGTTTATGGAACAACAGCAAACGTCAAAGACTTTTCCGACCGTAAGCCGACTTTCGATTCAATAGTTTTTCAATTGATTGCCTTGCGGCACTTGTGGCGTTCTTGCGGCAGTGTTCAACGATGTTCAATAACCAGGAGGCCCTGACCTGTCAAATTGTCGTAACTAGGCATAACTGTAGATTTTGCAAGTGAAGTCCCGAGGCTTCGCATTGGTACAGGGTACAACCTAAGGTTGATAATCAATGCTGCGCCCCAGTCCTCGAGGGACAGGAGGCTCGAGTTCTTGGCGGACCGGGCCTCTTACAAGGTTTTACAAATCTTTGATCTTTCGCAGACAAGTCTTGGTCCAACTCTAACCATAATATCTAAGCCTCGATCCTGCCGAGGCTAAATGCTTTACAAAAGAAGACCGCTTAGGAGAAGCTTATGAAGATCCAGCGTACAGAGCAGTTCTTGCGCGCGGCTGCCTTGCTGGCCGCCATTATTTATAGCGGCAATATCCTCGCCCAGGCCCGGCCAAGCTGTAGCGTCGAGTGGACCGGCAATGGGGGTAACGGCTCGTGGAGCACACCCTCAAACTGGAGCACGCACCAGGTGCCGGGCCCGACAAGCGACGTCTGCATCCCGACGCTCACGACCGCAGACGCAACCGCAACGCGGTCGATCTCTGTTCATTCGATTCAGGTAAACGAGGGTGGTTCGCTCCTCTTTGGATCTGGGAAGGTCGCGATTGCGACCTCGCTGACCAACCAGGGATTCGTCACTCTGGATGGGACCACGTTGTCCGCGGGCTCGATTGACCTTTCGGCGCCCGGCGAGATTGACTCGCTTAACAACAGCTCCATCACGAGTCCTGCGTTCTCGAACACCGGCACAGTCTCCGTTGGCACCGGAAGTACGCTGCAACTCGCAGAGAACCCCGTCCAGCTACAAAGCGGAATTCTGAACGGCGGCAGCTGGCTCGTTGCCGGTGTGCTGACAGTCCCGAGCAACATCTCACAGCTCACTTCGCAGGGCACCGTGGTATCGATCGATGGTCCGGGCTCCGCCGTCCAGGACGCTTCCGGCAACAACGCGTTGGCGACAGTCACCTCGGTAGGTCCAGGCGCCGTGCTCGCGGTCTTCGATAGTGCTTCGCTTACCGTCGCCCAAGGTCTCACCTCGCAGGGAGTCGTCGACGTGGGAAGCGGCAGCGGGGGATCACTGACCGTCGACGGTACATATACACAAGCGTTGGGAAGCACGACGAATATGACCGCCGGCTCGCTGAGCGCCACCGTAGTCAGCGTCCAACCGGGGTCGAGGCTACAAGGAAACGGAACCGTCGTGAGTTCGATCAGGAACAATGGCACCGTAGCGCCGCAAGGGAACCTGATTGTGACGGGCAACTACACGCAGACGAGCGGCGGTGCGCTGACCGAGCAGTTCGGCTCGACGCTCCGGGTCAATTTGAACGCCACACTGTCGGGCGCCCTCAACGTGACCATCAACTTCAAGCATCCCCCGACGGTGGGAGCCACCTACACTGCCCTGACGTTCGGCTCGCTGAACGGATCATTCACGAGCCACACGAGCGGGTTCATGCTAACAACCAATGCAAACAAGATTCAGGTGACAAAGCAATAAGGGTAGGGGTCTGCCGCCGGAGACCTGCGGGTAAAGGAGAACGTTGTGGGCAATAGGTTTTCCTTCGCTGGTTTCCGCTGTTTCCAGCTTTGTGCTCGTTCAGGCAGGCTCCCAAGTCGCTGGTTCGCCGTGTATGCGACGGCTCAGCCAATGGCGGCAGATGTATCCGTTGCAGAAGGCACTCGGTGCAAAGCTTACTTCAAAGCACAACCATTGTTCTTTACTCAGAAGAAAGCACTCATCGTCTGGCACTCCGAGGCGAAGAAAATTCGCGTACGGCGTCTGGAGAGAATGAAGCAGATGCTCGCGACGGGAAAACCTATCAGCTAACGCAAGGATCACCGTCCTGGTTTT
>JAFATF010000236.1 GCA_019244045.1 Acidobacteriota bacterium | reverse complement strand
GAGCCAGGCGGCGTGGAGGTCAGTATCAATCTCCACCGGCCGCTACCGCAGAAACTGGCGGGGCGGGCGGGCTTCAATCTGGAATTCCTGCCCTCGATCTACATGGGCGAGGCCTACCTGATGGACGGAACCACAAGCCGGCATCTTCCCGCGTACGCCTAACGATCCGATGACGAAGGTTTTGCCGCAGTCTAATGAACCGAAAAAGGCATACTCCCTGGAGGACTGGGATAAGGCGAAGGGATACACTCAGCCGCTGCCGTTCGCCGAGGGCAAGAGCATCACCCTAGGGATCGACGACGCTCTGGCCCGGGTGACTGTAGTATCGGATACGTCCAACCTCATGCTGTTCGATGGACGCGACCGGGCGCAGAACGGCTGGTTCGTTTTGCGTTCGCTAATCCCTTCAGGCAAGACCACCGATGCCATCGTCTGGCACATCAGGCCGGACGTGATTCCGAACTGGACGCGGCCGCCGATGATCGCGCACAGCCAGGTCGGTTACACGCCGGGCTCCTCAAAGGTGGCGGTGCTCGAACTAGACCCGAAGTACAACGCCTCGAAGACGGCCAGAGTGCTGCGCCTGATGGAAGACGGATCTTACACGCAGGTGTTCGAGGGCCCGATCACGCCATCAACACCCTGGCTGCGCTACGTCTATTCGAAATTCGACTTCACCTCCGTGAAGGCCCCTGGCCTCTATGTTATCGAGTATGGAGAGCAGCGTACCGCGCCCTTCCCCATCTCCGAGGACGCTTACGCTAACATCTGGCAGGACAGCCTGGATCATCACCTTGCGGAGCAGATGGATCACGTTTCCGTTCGCGAAGGTTACCGCGTGTGGCATGGCGCTTCGCACCTGGATGATTGCCGTATGGCACCCGTAGTTGGCGAGCAGTTCGACGGCTGGAACCAGGTCACAGCAACGGACGGGAAGTACAAGGGCGGCGATCACATCCCTGGGATGAACGTGGGCGGCTGGTACGATGCTGGCGACTTCGACCTGGAGGAGCCTGCGCAGCTGAGCGTAATTCAGAGCCTCGCTCTGGCCTATCGAGAATTCAATCTCACCTACGACGAGCTTACGGTGGATGAAGTTGCTCGCGAGGTGGAGATGCACCGTCCCGATGGCGTGCCGGATACGGTGCAGCAGGTGAAGCACGGCGCACTGCTCATTCTGGCGCAGTTCCACAATATCGGGCACGCCATCCGCGGCACTCACGAGCCAGATCTGCGGCAGTACACCCACCTGGGCGACGGAGCGTCGAAAACTGACGGCCGCATCTACGACCCGCAGCTCGGCCCGAACGAAGCGAAGGGAGACTACTCCGGCAAGCCGGACGATCGCTGGATCTTCACTACTAACAATCCTTACTTCCAGTGGAACGCCATTGCCGCGCTGGCTGCAGCGGCGGATACGCTGAAAGGCTGGGACGACGCATTAGCGAAAAACTGCCTCGAGACCGCGATCAAAGCATGGAAGGACGAGGAGGCTCACCCAACGCAATATCCGGCCGGCAGCAGCGTAGAGGGAACGGCTCCGGCAGGTGCCCCCGGAGGTGGTGTGCTGGCTGCCTCCCAGGGGGCGTTCTTTGGCACTCAAGGTGCCCGGACCCCACAGCGCAGCTCGGGCGCTCCGACAAGCTCTGGCACTACGAGCGCACAAACAGCCGCGCCGGCCGGCTTCGGCCGTGCCGCATATGGCGTCGGAATCGATTGGCCTGCGGCTCTGGAATTGACCATCGCCACCCATGGTGGCGAGCCATACAAGTCCCGTCTGAAGGCATTGTTCCCTCAGATGATCACCTTGCAGCAAATGGACCTGCATGGTTGGACCGCCGTCCGGGCATTGCCGTATCTGGACGAGAGCGCGAAAGATCAAATGCGCGATGCGGTGAAGACATACATGGGCGGGTTGGACAAGCGGTTGGACGCGACCCCGTTCGGCGTGCCCCCGAGCCTCGGCACCTGGGGCGGATCGGGCGCCGTGGTGGACATGGCGGTCCGAATGTATTTCCTGCACAAGGCATTTCCGGACCTCGTTAGCCCCGGATACACACTTCGTGCCGTCAACTACATTCTCGGCACGCACCCGGTATCTAGCACTTCGTATGTAGCTGGAGTCGGTACGGTCTCGAAGACGATGACCTACAGCAACAATCGCGCCGACAATGCTTACATCCCGGGTGCGGTGATTCCGGGATACATCATTGTCAAGCCGGATTTTCCGGAGTGCATCGACGACTACGGATTCCTGTGGTTTGAAGATGAAGCGGTCGTGGCCGAGTCGGCAAGCTGGGTCGTAGCCGGCAACGCCGCGGCCGCGATCATTAAGGAATCAAAGTAGACCCAGGGCTAGAAGCGCCCAGCGGCCCCGAGAGCCGCCGAGGTTTTTTGGGAAGGGGAAGAACCTGATCACCGCGCGGTATTCTTGCATTTATCAGACATCGAGTAACGTGCAGCCCAGTTCGAATTTTCCCGCCGGCTTCTTGTCGGAAGCCGGATGCAAGGCGAGGGTGGTTTCGACCGTCGCGAACTCGCCCCAGCCCGGAGACTCGAATTTTAGCTGTAGGCCGAGCACATCGCGGTAGAACTTCACAGCCTCCTCCATGCCAGGGATAAACCTGATCACGTACTTCAGTTGTGTCTCTTGCATTTTCGCCTCCGCCGAATAGTGTGTTTTCGTGATGGGAAGAAAGGAACAAGCTTTCGGAATGGTGCGTATCTTACCGCAGCGGGACTAAGGAAGTGGGAAGTCGAGCTACATTGAAGTTCTTTCACGTATTTACCTCGATTTTTTTCGTGGCCGTAAGCACGTCCCCTTCTTTGGCAGCCCAGCAGGCTCTGATTCCGGCGCAAGAACCGATCTTTCGCGTGCAGTCTTCTCTCGTGCTGGTCGATGTCATCACAAAAGATCACAAAACTGGCCTGCCCATCCGTGACTTTCAGAAGGAAGACTTTCGGGTCTTCGATAATCGCCGCGAAGTCCCCATCGTCACTTTCGACGCTGGAGTGCAGCACGACGCGCGAGCCATCACTCTTTGGCTGGTAGTGATCTGCAACGAAGGCGGCCTGCCAAAACTTGGTGCCTCAGCAGAATTTCTCGGAGAGGAAGCGCTCTTGCGCCCCGCGCTTGACGACCTGGAGGCTCACGATAGGGTGGGAGTTGCCCATTGGTGCGACAACGGCGACAGCAAGCTGGATTTACTGCCTACCCAAGACCGCAATGAAGTCATTGAAAGATTAGCTGAAACGCTCAAGCCCATTTTTTTCGCGGGCGGTACATTCGCGAGCGACGAGGCTGGAGAACAAGCGTTCCGCAGACTAATTCGCCTCATCATCCGAGACGCCTATCGGAGAAATCCGAAGCCGTTGCCCGTGATCGTTTTTCTGCATGGCGACCACACAGGGCAACCACATGGGGAACTGAACAAGCTCGTCGATGATTTTCTCGAGACCTCGGGCATCGTATTCGGCATAAGGGACTCTCGTTCTCCGAACCTGCATTTCCTAATTGGCGAGCAGGCCAAGATCATGCACTACATGGCCAAACATACAGGCGGCGAGTACTTTTCTGTGCCTCCGTCAGAGTACGAGAAAACGTTGCACGGGATTCTGATGCAATTGCACTTTCGTTACGAACTTGGGTTTGTTCCTCCGGCAATCGACGGCAAACGCCACGAACTTAGAGTCGAGTTGAAGAAAGCGGCCACTTCAGAACACAAGGGAGTTCGCCTGAAGTATCGCCCGGAGTACATCCCTGTTCCAGAAGAACCAGAGTGGGCACACTGATCTCGGCACCGCTACTGCACAGTCGCTCGATGCGTGAGTGAACGTCTGAACTAGCCAACCAGCATGATGTCCCCTCCTTGGGAGCATTATCATTTTGGTGATTGCAGGGGCTGACCTTACACGCGCTAGCTCATGGTTACGAAGCGGCCTTGGCGGACTCAGTCCGTACCTCACCTTTCGATTGGCTCGTCTTCGGGCGGAGCGGGGGAGGTTGCCTTGACTGTGTCTGTGAACAAGACGCGCCCAGTCAGAACACCATGATTACCAGTGGCAGAATACTCAGCAGAAAAAGTAATGGATTCTGCTTAATAATAAAGCCGAGAATAGTTGTGGGCGCGCGCCAAGAGCAATATGGGAACCCGTGCCTCTGCCACTTTCGCATTGATAACAAACGACATAGTCTGTGAAAATTGAATTAGGGGGGTCTTCCACAGTTCTTGACATGCTCGCGTGATTCACTTGCGCCTTTCCTTACCGTCGTCGATCTCCGCGTTTCTTGGCCGCAAATGACTCGGTTTCCGACTTGTCTTTGCGCTCTTTTTAAGTCTCAATTTCCACGCCGCTTGTAGTGCGCCGGTCAGTACATCCTCACTCGCGGCCGCCAAGCGAATGTGCGTGTGCCCCATCCTTCCCCAGCCGCCAGGGATTGGTAAGAAGATTTCAGGCGACTCATCAACGAACTCCGCCTGCTGTTCCGGTGTAAGCATCAGATTGCCGTAACCCTCAGCTTGCGATGCGAGCGAAGCGAATTTCTTTCCTCTTACTCGAAAAGCCGGCAACCCTGAGTGGCTGTACTCTTCCACCCCCTCCAGGGTCAGCGCAATCCTGCGAAAATCTGCTGCGGTCATCTGCCCGCCCTCCCATATGCGATGCAGCGTTTGTTGTCATCGACGACTCGGTCACGAGCGCAACGATATCCAGAGTGGAAATCTTCAACCCCACAGATCCGCGGAAAGCTGAGTTTAGCGCGGCAACTCGCAGATGGGAAATACTTCGCTTGGACAGCTAAGACTCGGGCCCGAGAAGATGCTGCGCAAGATCGTACATGGCCAATCGCCGTTTCCCGTCGATACATAAGCTCACCAAAAAGATACTTACAAAAAGAGTGCGCCCCATCGATCGGTTATATACACTCACACCGCTTAGACATTGGTCCCTTTGTTGACGTGGAAGATTTTTGCATACCACCTTGTGGAAATGTCCCGGTCGCGGATCGCGCAACATCGCTAAAGGCGCCCGATGCCATGATGAAGCGGATGCGTACGCTCTTACGAAAGGGGTGCGCGGCGCGCAGCTGAATGCGTGCTGGCCCAAGGGCGTGATTTGCACGACCAAACTGATACTCCGTGGCGACGACGCGCAAATCAGATAGAAGTAACGCCGGTGCTGGGCAGCTGTGTCTACGAGCCCCGGGTCAAGCGCATATCACCGAAGGTTGCAGAGCAGTTTGGTTACTCAGAGCGACTGTGGGCGCGGGCCAAGGCAATGTCATCAAATCGCTAGATTGAAAACTGCAGTGATTACCGACCGAGAACAACAAGCTGTTCATGGCTGCCTTCGGAACCGTCTGGGATGAATTCGGTGTCCCCTTGGTAGCAGATCAGTCTTGAATGTAGGCCTACCCGAGTCTCATTGGCTGGAGTGAGGATCTGATGGCGGACTGCTAGGCTACTTGGTCTGCTGTCGAGATGTCCAGTCGAACGGTTTCTCAACAGACCCAGACAGGGATAACAACCGCCAGCACCCTGCGGTTCGTCAGTGGCTGGCGATATAGTTTCGGGCATAGTCGCAAGAGGTTCGCCCTCAGACTTTCCACCTGACCGGATTCGCGCTGTAAGTCCAAGAGTGAGCCAAAGTCTCATGCCCATGGACCTCCTCGTTGGCAGCTTCTTCCAATTGTTTCGCTGGCGAAGGTGAGCGTTGGCATGAAGACTGTTAAAATATACAGGCAATGGTCCTGCCTTTCGTCCGCGAAATTTTTGCGGACGCGGAAAAGACTCCATCCTTTACCCGTGTAGCGACCCATCTAAAAGAAGGCACGGGACGGTGTAGTGTCGTTGGCATTACGCCTGCGGCCAAAGCCATGATGCTGGTCCTGTTTCACCGCGGGGCGGGCCGGCGTCTCATCGTGATCACCGCAGATAACCGTGCAGTCGACGAAATGGTTCCCGTGCTGCGCGGCTTTGCTGAACTTACCGGGGCGGTTGCTCCGGAGGCTGTGATTGGACTGCCCGCGCGGGACGTGTTGCCCTTTCAGAATCTTTCTCCCCATCCGGAAATTCAGGAGGAGCGCGCCGCGGCATTGTGGAAGGTGGCAAGCGGGGCAGCATCGATCGTGGTCACGGCCGCCGCGGCTGCCACCATCCGGCTGCGATCCTCCGATTATTACGTTGACCTGGCCCGCACGCTGCGTCGCGCCGATAATCTGGACGCCGACACTCTGGTTCGGCACCTCGGGGCGGTCGGCTATACGGCGGCCGATCTGGTGGAAATGCCCGGCCAGTATGCACTGCGCGGTGGCATTCTCGATGTCTACTCGCCCGAGGTCGACCGGCCGGTGCGAGTCGAGTTCTTCGGTGATGAGATTGAATCCATCCGTAAATTCGATCCCGCCAGTCAGCGTTCCTCAACTCCGGTGGACGAAGCCCTGTTGCTACCCTTGACCGAAACCCCAATCAACCAGGAGTTGCTCAATGCCATTCACGTCCGGCTTTCCGGGCAACGCATTAGCGGGCCGGAGGAAATTATCGAGGCCGCCGTGCGATCGGCGGGCGTCACCGTCTTCCCAGGCTGGGAATTTTACGCACCTGTGGCCGGCGCCGAGGGCGCTTTGATCGACCTGTTGCCCGACTCTGCCGTCCTCATCGATGAGCCCGAGAACGTGAGACGCGAACTCGATCGCCTCTGGTCGCGCGTGATCGAGGCGCACGAGCGCAGTGGCATTGGCAATCTGGTTCGCCCTGAAGACCTATATTTCCCTCCGGATGAGTTCAAAAAGGTGCTGGCAAATACCCGCGGTGCTGATCTTGAGCATCTCGGGATGGCCAGCACGGCCCAGGAACAAATCACTTTTTCTACTCAGCCGACACCCCGATTTCACGGCTCGCTGCCGCACATGCTGGAGGATGTGAAGAGACTCTCCGACGAAGGCCAGCGAGTCCTTCTGGCTGCCGCCAGTACCGGAGAACTCGAACGATTGGCGGACATGTTTACCGAGTACAACGTTTCTTTCCGTTTGGGAAGCCGGACCCGGGGTGGCGAGAGCTACGCCGACGAGACAGCATATTTTTCGGGAGAGGTCCTCGCCACCACGCTAGTACGCGCGTACGTACCGGATGGCATTCTATTTCCCGATGGCAAGCTCGCGGTTTTTGGATCACGGGATCTGTTCGACGAATCGGAAGCGGTGCTTGCCCGGCCACAAACTCAAAAATCGAAAGTCTCGGCTTTTCTCTCCGATTTTCGTGATCTGCAAGTGGGCGACTACGTGGTCCATGTCGAGCACGGAATCAGCCGTTATCAAGGCCTGAGAGAAATTAATCAGGGCGACGGTCCGACCGAGTTCATGCTGCTGGAGTTTGCCGAAGCGGCAAGACTCTATGTGCCGCTCACCCGCCTCGATCTGGTTCAAAAGTACCGCTCCGCCGAGGGCAATACACCGCCGCTCAGTCATCTGGGAACGGCCTCCTGGGCCAAGACCAAGGCACGCGTGCGCAAGGCCATGAAAGACATGGCTGACGAACTCATCAAGCTGTATGCCGAACGCCGCATGGTGGAAGGACATGCCTTTCCCGCGGATACGGAATGGCAGAAGGAATTCGAGGATTCCTTCGAGTACAACGAAACCGAAGACCAAGAACAGGCGATCTGCGACGTCAAACGCGATATGGAGGCGCCGCAGCCAATGGATCGTTTGCTGTGCGGAGACGTGGGCTACGGCAAGACGGAGGTCGCCATGCGTGCCGCCTTCAAGGCGCTCAGCGACAATAAGCAGGTGGCCGTGCTCGCGCCTACCACGGTGCTCGCCTTTCAGCATTATGAAACTTTCAAGCAGCGCTTCGCCGCGTTTCCCGTCAACGTCGAAATGATCAGCCGCTTTCGCTCTGCCAAAGAGCAGAGGGTTATTCTCGAGAAGAGCGAAGCCGGCAAGATCGATATCCTGATCGGAACCCATCGCCTTCTTTCCCAGGATGTGAGGTTTGCCGATCTGGGATTGTTGGTCGTTGACGAGGAGCAGAGATTCGGGGTGCGCCACAAAGAACGCATTAAGCAGATGCGCAAGCAAGTGGACGTGCTCACGATGTCGGCCACCCCGATTCCGCGCACCCTGCACATGTCGCTCGTTGGCCTGCGCGACATGAGCGTCATCGAGACTCCGCCGAAGGATCGCATGGCGATCCAAACCGTGGTGGCCGCCTGGGACGATAAGCTCATCCAGTCATCGATCGAGCAGGAACTCGATCGGCAGGGGCAAGTATATTTTTTGCACAACCGGGTGGATACCATTTGGGAGATCGCTGCCAAGCTGCAGGAGTTAATTCCCCGGGCACGGATTATCATCGGTCATGGCCAAATGTCGGAAGGCGAATTGGAAAAGGTGATGCTGAAATTCATGCATCATGAGGCGGACATTCTGGTGGCCACCACCATCATCGAGAATGGTCTTGACATCCCACTGTGCAACACCATCCTCATCAATCGCGCCGATCGCTTTGGCTTGTCCGAGCTATATCAATTGCGCGGACGGGTAGGCAGATCCAATCGCCGTGCCTATGCCTACCTGTTGCTGCCTCCCGAAATCGAGCTCACACCTGTTGCGCGTCGGCGCCTCGCTGCACTGAAAGAATTTTCTGATCTCGGGGCTGGCTTCAAGATCGCGGCCTTAGATCTGGAGCTTCGCGGAGCAGGCAATCTCCTTGGTGGCGAGCAGAGTGGCCACATCGAGGCCGTCGGCTTTGAACTTTACACCCGCATGCTGGAACAAGCCGTGCGAGAACTCAAGGGCGAGGCCGCACCGGAGGAGGAGGCTATCCAGCTGAACCTTGGACTGAATATTCGCATTCCCGCCGATTACATCGCGGAGGAAAACCAGCGCCTGCGCATCTACAAGCGTATTGCCGGGGTTGAGAACGAGTCGCAATTGGCCGATGTGGGCGCCGAGCTGCAAGATCGTTACGGCGAGCCCCCGCTCGCCGCGCGCAATCTGCTCGACTATGCCACCCTGAAGTTGCTTGCCATACGCGCCGGGGTAACCGGCATCGAGCGCAAACGGGAACAGGTCAGCATTCATTTCCGCGAGAGTGCCAACGTCCATCCGGAACGGCTCATGCGTTTCGTGGCGGTCGAATCAAGCGCGCAATTCACGCCTCAAGGTATGCTGAAATTTGTGCTCAAGTCTTCTCGCGTCGAGCAGGTGCTCGGCCAACTGCGCAATGTCTTGGAGCTGTTGGTTGGAACACCCGCCGATGAGGTGCGGGCCGATTAGTCGCCGGTCTAGCCTTCACTCGTCAGCGAAACTGGGCTGCGCGTATGATAGCTGCGCAATGGGGAAAGCCATAATTTTCTCTGGCGCATGGGCAGTAGATCTGTTGTTTATCTGAAAACTCTAATCGAGTGCGAACGACCGAGACGCAATATTATGAAGATGAAAGTACGCAAAGCCGTTTTTCCGGCCGCAGGGTTAGGTACGCGGTTCCTGCCCGCCACCAAGGCACAGCCCAAAGAGATGCTTCCGCTGGTCGACAAACCCATCATCCAGTACGGCGTGGAGGAGGCATTGGCAGCCGGCTGCGATCAGATCATTATCGTGACCGGACGCGGCAAGACTGCGATTGAGGACCACTTCGATCAGAGCTATGAGCTCGAAAGTTTGCTGCAAGCCAAAGGCAAGACCGATCTTTTGGAAATCGTGCGCGAGATTTCCGACATGATTCATCTTGCTTACGTGCGCCAAAAGGAAGCCCTCGGGCTGGGCCACGCTGTACTGATGGCCCGCGAACTGGTCGGCAACGAACCCTTCGCCGTACTGCTGGCCGATGATGTGGTTGACGCTGCCGTGCCGTGCCTGAAACAAATGATGGAGGTTTTCGATGAAACGCAATGCTCGGTCATCGCTACCGAAAGGATCGAGGGCAAAGCCATTTCTTCCTATGGTGTTCTTGATGTCAAGCCGGCGGAGACTGACTGCGGCGACCGCGTTTTTGAAATTCGGAATATGGTCGAGAAGCCGAAGCCGGAAGAGGCGCCCTCGAATCTTGCCATCATCGGCCGCTATATCCTGACGCCCGCGGTTTTCGACATGCTCACGCAGACGCAGGCCGGCACCGGCGGAGAGCTCCAACTGACCGATGGTATGCGCTCTCTGCTCAAAGAAGAGAAAATGTACGCCTACGTTTTCGAAGGTCGCCGTCACGACACGGGCGACAAGCTGGGGTTTCTGAAGGCAACGGTTGAGTTTGCTCTCAAAAGGCCGGACCTGGGAGTAAACTTCCGGGAATACCTCAAACAGCTAGCGCTCTAGTGGATTTTGAGGACCATCCCGGCTGAGTGGAGCCGGGATCCGTCCGGCGCAGATGGCCACCCACTTGAATCAGGGCCTTAACAGACGTTCGAAGTCGGAGGGCCGCAAGCTCGATCGCGCCTGGCCGTCCCCGCCGTATCGAATCAGCAATTCGATGCACCCATTCTCGCCCCTATGCCTCGACCAGCTGATCGAGCGCCTGGGCCAGATCGGCAATGAGATCTTTCACGTCTTCGATCCCGCTTGAGTAGCGAACCAGAGCCTCCGGAATTCCCATGGCAGCGCGGTCGGCGGCGCTGACCTCTACGTGACTGGTGGTTGCAGGCGGACCAACGATGGTCTCCACCGCTCCCAGATTGGCCGCCCGATGCGCAAATTTGAGTTTGGGAAGTAACTGCTTCACCGCGGCATAGCCGCCACGCAATACGAAGCTTAGCATGCCGCCGAAGCCGCCCTTCATTTGTTTGCTGGCGATTTCGTGCTGCGGGTGAGACCTGAGACCGGGGTAAAAAACCTTCGCAACGGCGGGATGGTTTTCCAAAAACTCGGCCACTTTCATGGCATTCTCATTTTGCCGCTCGATGCGAAGGGCGAGCGTCTTTATACCGCGCAAGAGCAGGTAAGCGGCGAACGGGTCCAAAGCTGCCCCGGTAATTTCACGGTAATGGAAGATCTGCTGGATGAGTTCACGATGGCCGCAGACGATCCCGCCCAAAGCATCGGCGTGTCCCCCCATATATTTCGACAGGCTATGCACAACCAGATCGGATCCGAGTTCGAGGGGGTGCTGGTTTACCGGGGTGGCGAAGGTATTATCGGTCACCACAGTCGCCCCTACCCGATGAGCCCTCCCCGCCAAACGCTTGATATCCAGAATTTTTAGCGTGGGGTTGGTGGGCGTTTCAAGGTAGAGAATTCGGCAGCCTTGGTTGATTTCTGCCTCGATTTGTCCGTAATCGGTGGTATCGCAAAGACACGCCCGCACGCCGATATGGGGCAGAAATTCTCGCAGCAGCTGGTTGGTCCCACCGTAGGTGTCTTTGATAGCCACCAGGCGGTCACCTGGCCGAAGCAGGCAAAAGAGAGTATTGCTGATCGCGGCCATGCCGCTGGCCATGCTGGTAGCCGCCTCGGCACCCTCTAGAATGCGAACCTTTTCTTCGAGTGCGGCCACGGTTGGGTTGGTGTTCCGGCTGTAGATATGGCCGGGCTCGCGACTGAGCGCCACTTGTAGCCACTGGTCCAGATCGTCGTAGCCGAAGGAGACGCTTTGTACGATGGGAACTTGGGTCGCGCGTTCGAGCATCTTTCCTTGTTCTCCAGCCCACAACGCCTGAGTCCCCAGGCCGGCATCAACCATGTGACGCTGCATTGCTCCCCTCCCTGTTCCAGTCAAAATTTTGCCGATTAGCGCCACATTCCGGGCACATTCCTGGCACGTTGCCGATGCGCCCGCAAAAGCCATGAGCCCTCGCAGCGTGGCCGAGCGGGCGCCGCCCGGAAAGATTGAATCGCAGCCAACGCGTGTCGGGCTGGGCGCGACTACCTTAACATCCGCCATTCCAGGCGACCCGCTTGGACATCAGGCGATTGATGAACAACACTGCGACTCAGAACACTCCGAAGGGCGATTTGCTCGCCTGCATCCGGCCACGGGAAATCTCCCGGGATTTACCGCAGGTGCCCTTAGCGCTCACTCAGGCTGGGAGATGGTGGCGGGGGCGGCGGAATCGGCTCGCGGGCAGCTTTGCTGTAATCATCAGCCGTGGTTTCATAGCAAGGCAGCGCGGTCCGGCGGTGCTCCAACTCTTTGGCCGGCGAATCGGCGGCGTACTTAAGATCAAGCTGAGAGCGCTCGGGTCCGGAGGTCATCTGCGCTAGAGTCTCATCGCATGCGGCATTCCGTAAGGCCGAGAACTCATGAACAATCGAGTAATCGAGCCCTGATTCTGAAAGGCGCGGCTGGTAGGGTAAGAACGTGTAGACCAGCTTGATCAGGCTCCATTCATCGTGCCCGATTTCCTTTTCAGCGACAAAGACTTCACGGGTGGTAAAGAAAGACGAACGGGGATCTGCCAAGGCCAGGGCCACCAGGCGCACATGCAGTGCTTCCTTCTTGGCACTTGGCCATCGCAATTGCGCATCCGCGGGTCGGTTATGACCAAGCACGGATGCGACGACCAGGAAAACAAGTGTAGGCGTGAAATGCTTCATCCTGGGATCGAGGTCTCCTCGTTCGTGACGAAGTGCGGAACCGCCCTGAAACGGACTTCCTGGGTGGCGATTGCCGGTGGGATTTACTGACTACAGACTACACAATTCTCGGCCAGGTTGCTATCCAAAACCGACCAGCCTC
>JAFATF010000201.1 GCA_019244045.1 Acidobacteriota bacterium | reverse complement strand
AGATGCGCTGGTCACCGACCGGAGCCCAGCTCTTCCTCCGGGTCCGCACCGCTGTCCTCAACAACGACTCGGCCGGCTGCTTCCGCCGCTGGTATCCGGGCTTCACCCACGGTGGCGGCCCGGCCGAGATCGAGGCCGAGGTCACCGCATAGCGCCCCGGAGACCACCGGGGGCACTCGGGCGGTTGATCTCCCCCGGATCCGAACGGTCTCCTCCCTCACTCGTCGGCCACAGTCGGTGACCGTGGCCGTGCTCTAGGTGCGCAGCACCCTAACCCAGCGCCGAGCCGGGGCCTGGCAGCTCGCCGAGCCCGGATCGCCCGCGTGGTGGCCCGGGCTCGGCGAGCTGGCCGGGGGTCGAGCAACCCTCCGGCTGCCATGACCCACACCGCCGGCATGGCCTCCCAACGCCGGCGGTGGCGAGCCGACAAAGACGCTGGTAGACCGACTACACGGCAGCGCGGGGCGGCCTGTCACCCACGGATATGCGGACACTCCCACTAGTGGGAGTGTCCGCATATCCGTGGGTGAGGTTAGTA
Source organism: Acidobacteriota bacterium (assembly GCA_019244045.1). Taxonomy (GTDB): domain Bacteria; phylum Acidobacteriota; class Terriglobia; order Terriglobales; family Acidobacteriaceae; genus Gp1-AA122. The sequence goes on along the minus strand of JAFATF010000201.1, from coordinate 4,289 downwards.
CCGTCCCGGTCATTGTCTAGCTCGAACTGCCCATCATGTTGAGGTTGGCTAGGGGATCTCGCCGTGGTGCTGGTCGGCCGCCCGCGAGGGACCTCACACGGTGTCACCGGTATGCGCCGCCGCTTGACATAATCACTCTTACCGGATCACTCGTGACCCGTGGGCCAGCGTGAACGTGGTGGCCGGTCGTTATCACTCCGGTAGGCAACCGGAATGCCCGTTTATGCGGCCTGTCCCGCATAGCCATGCGGTCACTCTGGGTCAAGCGGATCCGCCGGCCAGCCTCCTGGAGGGGCTTCGTGACGGCCGCGCGGCTAGCGCGGCGGCGTAGGCGGCTTTGGCCGCGGCGCGGGTGGTGGGGCTGGCGGGGGGCCGGGTGGTCCGGCCGTGCTCGGTGATGTGGTGGGCGGTCAGGGCGCGTTCGCCGGGTCGCAGCAGCGCCGCGCCGGCCCGGCCGTGGCGGCGGGCCGCAACGAGGTGGCTGCGGCGTCGGTGACGCGTGAGGTCCAGTGGCCGGGCGGGATCGCGCCCTGGGGGTGCGCCAGGCGGCGGGGCTCGAAGTGCAGCGGAACGAAAAGTCCCGTTGACGGCTCGGGGGACGCTTCGGCGGGTACGTTGCATGGCATGGCACGAGCGTCGGTAAACGACCATTAGTCGACACTCACACCGCGATCAACGTTTCCGCTGGTCACGACTGTCGGCAACACGTGTCGGAAATCAACGTCGGCAAACCTGCTCGTCGCTAGTATCCGACCTTGAGTTCAAACGGTGAGCGCGACACCGGCCTTGACCTGGGGCGAGGGCTCGTAAGCTGGCCCGCGCATCGGGCAGCCTCTGGCCTGCCCGCATTAGCTCGATGTGAGCCCTCGCGAGGGTCCCAGGTCAAGGCCGGTGTCGCGCTCACCACTAGAGACCACCGACGTATGTTGATCGGGTACGCCCGGGTGTCGACCGCCGAGCAGAACCCCACCCACCAGATCGACGCGCTGCGCCGGGCCGGCGTGGAAGCCGAGGACATTCATATCGATGTTGCCAGCGGCGCGAAGTCCTCCCGTCCGAAGCTGGACCTGGGCGATGAAACTGCTGCGCGACGGCGACACGCTTGTGGTGACCCGGCTGGACCGGCTGGGTCGTTCGGTGGTGCACCTGGTAGTGCTCGGCGCCGACCTCCGCGACCGCGGGATCGTCCTCCGAAAGCATTACAAAACAAGCTTGCCGCACGCCTGCCATGTCACGCTTTGGTGTAATTGGAGTTGGAATGGAATAACAAATCCATCGAGATTTGTATCGCCGCAGGTCACGAGGTTGACAATGTGTCCAAACGGATTAAGTTGTGTCATTCTGCCTACTTAACTTTGATATACACTTCGTTTCACTAGAATATGGATCGAATAATCCGCCAAATCCGCTCAAGTCCGTCCTTCACTCTGTGGTAGATTTCCCGTAACGTTCCGAATAGCCATTCGACAAATGCCGCAAACGTCGCCAAGATCGCCTCGCGTGCAGCATTCTCCGCGCGGTCGAGTTCATCAATGATCTTCTTTCGGTCATCATCGCTGAGTGTCATACTTGCTCCCCTCTCAGGCTAATAATCGACAGACAATCAAATTCGCCCACTGACATGTCGGTGGTGGATCTTCCGCACGGCTTGCAGCTACCAAAGTCTTTTTAGCCAGGACCATAGTTTGGTCAGCTCATTCGTAAGCTTGCGGTACAAGATGGAGAGCGCGAGCATCATCCAGTTCTTGAATGAATTAAGCGTCTCAAGAATTCTTCTCTGCTGAGTGGAGTTTTCCCTGTCGAGTGCTTCAATAATCTGCTTCCGCTCGTAATCATTCATAGTGGTAAACCTTGGCGGAAAGCGAGAGCTAGTGTCATGACATCCACTCCTTAATCTTCAAGATCATCTCCTGATCGTCGGCAAAGTCTCCGCGGTCAGCCTGAACAATCAATAGTACAAGATCGCAGTCCGTCATTACGTCATGGTACATTCTCTCGTATGTCTCGTCCTCTTTGATAGAACGACCGTAACCAGGAAGGTCCGTCACGCTAATTTGTCCGCCTGACGGAAGCGCCACAGTTCGGCCCTGCGGGACGTGGGTTCCAACGCCAATGGCACTGGTCTTCCACTCGACCGAGAAGAGAGCATTCACCGTGGTTGTCTTTCCGACGCCAGCCTGTCCGATTACAGCAACCGTGGGCGGCCTCTCCATCTCCTGGTTGAATCGCTGTTCGATTAGCCTTAGATCCCCCACACTAACGACCTTCGATAGATCAGCAAAGACCTCATCTCTTGCGGAACCTCCAACTCGGGGAGCTGATTTTTCGAGGCGGCGCCGACGCTCCTCCTTTGTAAATTTTCTAGCGTCTGGGTTTACTCCGTCCACGTCTTCAAAATGCTTGGGCTGCACATCCGACAGCTTGAATCCTGCGTAGCAGTTTCGGATAACACAATTCAGCAGATTCTCCAGTCGATACCTCTTAAGGGCAGAGTAATGTTCAATATGTGTTTCGCTTATACCGCAGCCTGACGCGATGAGTCGCTTGATATCAGCGCATTTGCGATCAATCTGGACGGCCGCATCATCAGTTGGGAGGTTGATCGCGGAGTTCCATCCGCCAGGTATCACCTCGTCGACTCGGTTCAAACCGACAACAAGTCGAAGTTGACTCTCCCCCGGTGACAGACGGTCTCGGGGAGGGCGAAAGCGATCAAAGAACTTCATGACTGTGTAGATCCGCCGTCCGGTTAGTAGGTTGCTCAGAGAGGGCAACGGCCTCTCTGAGTGAGCCGATATTCCATCCCATAAAGACCGAATAGGGATGGTATCTAACAGAGTCCACTCGGCGTCCGAGGTATGGATCAAGCTGCTGCCGGAGATCCGCAATCTTACTTTTCACTATTGCGATTTGCTCGGGCGTTTGTAGTTCTGTGATTCCAGGACAAAGAGTGTCAAACTTTCCAATCGCCACCATGAGCTGTGAGCTCGGTTTCAAAAACTGCAAGTAGTCAAGAAAGAACTGTTGATCTTTCTTGTATGCGCGCACATCGGCTTGTGTTATCCAGACCAATATGTCGGCACGAGAAAGCCAGTGTCGATAGAAGGAGTGGAAGCGTCGTGCAGATGTCAAGTTGGCCGCGATGCCTGGCATGTCAACCACGCGAAGGCGTGATGAATCTGCACTCGCGATCGATCGAACAGCCGGTGTCAACGTGCATTCGACCGCAGCATCAGTGGCTAGCGAGAAACCAAAAAGGGAATTGAGAGTAGAACTCTTCCCCACGCCACGCTTTCCAGCGAAGACGACAGTATGGCGATGGAAACTTAGACGCATCGCGGAACCTGAAATCTGGATACGTGGCACAAGCGCCGTATGTGAATCTGCGATACTTTTGTTAGCGGGTTGGATGGGGCTGCGCAGGAGTAGGCAGCAGAAAGGTCAGTTGTCATAAGAGGCGTCGTCCCTGTCGGCGTCCTGTAAGATCGAGTCGACTTATGATTCGCCGAGGCTGGCTACTTCGTTACACGGCTTGGCCCCAGGGCCACGTCAAGGGGCTCGGGGCACGAAGAGAATCGGACTCGGATCTGGACGGACTGCGGCACCACCGGTTGATGGCCGTCCGTGCTGCCTGGCTATCACCACTGGCCGCCGTTGCGGCGAGCCCAGGCGGCGGGTCTGCTGGCCGGGCTCGACGAGCTGGCCGGGGTTCTTCTTCCCTAGGCGGTCCTTGTTGGGGTAGCACCCAGATACGCCGGGAGCCTGCCATCAGGGTGTGTTGTATCTGGTCAACGGTCTGTGGGCAGCAGGTTGAGAGCCTTGGGGCGGTCGTCGGCGGTGGGGCGGGTGTAGGACCGGACGGTGTCGAGGCGGGCGTGGCCGAGCATCTCGGCGACGGTGACCAGGTCGGCGCCGCCGCGGACGAGTCATCCAGCGCGGCGAGGGTGTTGTTGATCGTTGTCGGGGCCCGCTTGGCGACGGTGAGCAGGTGGGTGCGGTAGTCGCGGACCGCCCAGTCCCGCGCCCGCCGTTCGCCCAGCGGGTCCCCGTCCAGTTCGGTGCCGGCCAGCCAGGCCAGATAGCCCCGCACCTTGGATAGGTAGGTGCGCGCGGTCTCGGCTGAGAGGAGACCGACCAAAACCGTGGGAGATCAACTGCTCGACGTGCGCCCGGCGGTTCTCCGGCGCCGCCAGGCGCGGATCTCCGCGTCCGCGGTGGCGTCACCCTCGCTGAGCTCCACGAGGTGCCGCGGGTTCGCACCCGGATCCTCAATGACGACCTCGCCGATG
>JAFATF010000158.1 GCA_019244045.1 Acidobacteriota bacterium | reverse complement strand
GCTGTGCGTGGTTTTCGCGGCGAAGCCACAGCCCTCCAAGCAACGCAACACTTGCGACCGCACATAGGAGGCCGTAGCCGGTCGTATAGCTTCCGGTTTTATCAACGGCGTATCCCACCAGTAGCTGGACAACAAATCCCAAACCGTACAGGAACGAACACAATCCGTAGACGTATCCGGAATGCTCATTACCAAACATGAGTGGCGGCAAGGCATAAAAAGCGGGCATCCCGATGGCCATGGAGGTACCAAATACGCTGGCGGACACGGCAGGGGGAACAACACGCGTGACCAGCAACAGGACGCATATAATGAAAAGAAATGACGCCAGAACCACGTAACTCGCGGCGTTGCTCTTTCGCAGAAAAGGGGAAACAAAAGGTTTCAAGGTCAGAGCGACCCAGGCATATGTTGCAACTATTGCAGATGCCGCCGCCAGACCATACCCGCACCGCACGAGGAAATCTGGGCTGAAGGTCAGATAGGCCTCGGTAGCGACGTTGTAGCCGGCAAAGACCACGCCTAACATCCACGCAGCCATCCTGCGATTGGGCGCCAGAAGAGCAGCGGCCGTACCACTCTGGTTCGAACGCGGGGATGTGGAGGGAACCGACAGCATCATGCAGAGACCGGCCGTTGCGAGTACGACGAGGAGCAACATTGCCGGTTTCCAGCCGGAGTGTTGCCCAACTCGGCCCAGCACGAACAAGGCAGCGTATACTCCCGCAGTCATGCTCATACTGTAAAAGCCCATAATGAGGCCGAACTCTTTTCGTCCCTCAAACCATACGGCGAGCAATTTCGGGCCCGCGACCAGGTGGCCAGTCATCCCGGTTGAAAATATCACTCGTCCGAGGCACAGCATCCAGAAACCTTTTGCGCCAGCCATTAAAGCCATACCTGCAAGAACCAATGCCCAAAGTGAAAGGAACAACCCACGAAGGCGCACGCGGTCAGCCAACCAGCCCGCCGGTAGCGATGCGTAGGCGGAAACCAGATACCAAAGACCAGTCAGGGCGCCCGCTTGTGTCCGCGAAATGCCAAGATCCCTGATCCAGAGAGTTAGGAGGGGAAAGGGGGCCGCAAACATCATGATTCCGCCAGCTGTGGTGAGCAGCACCAGGGCTAGCACAAACCAGCGAAAATTCTGATTGGTGGGATGCAAATGCGGTTCCTAAACTCTTATCAACTTTCGGGGTTGTTGCCGCATAGGAGATGATTGGGCCATCCTCAGCCGTTTCCTCATCCTGAGGTCGATAGCGTCGGCGTAGCGTAAAGGCCACGACCAATCGCAACCACTTGACCCTGTTCATCTTTGACTTCTACGTCGGCAATACTGACTCGCCGGCCCACTTTTACCGTTCGCGCAATCGCCGTGAGACGACCGCGCTTTGCCGGTCGCAGATAATCAACCCGGAGATCCACAGTAGGCACGTCTCCTCCGGTTTTTGAATAAACCGCGTAATCACCTGCAATATCGATGAGTGCACTCAGAATACCGCCGTGCAACCAGTCTGAGTCGTCATCGCGCAGAAACTCCTCGCGAAAGGGCATGCCAATCTCGACCAAACCCTCTTGATATCGTGCAAACTCTAAGCCCAGAAAGCGCTGATAGGGCGACTCGGAAAGATCAGGCTGGTTCATGTTTAACTTTCTCCTCGAATTCCGCCGCGAGTTTCTCGAGTTGAGCCCGGTCTATTTTTCCTGTGCCGCCCAGTGGCATTGAGTCGAGAAAGTAAATGCGTCGTGGGTAGGCATATGGTGCGCCATATTGCAAGTAGAACTGCTTGAGTTCCTCTGCGGAAGTGCCTCCGGTTGCCGATTGTACGATGAATGCAACTGGAACGGCTCCCTTGACCGCGTGACGCAACGGCACGACATAAGCCTCCCGAACACTCGGGTGGCGCAGCAGAATATCGACAATCTCTTTCGGATAGACGTTTTCGCCGGAGACATTGATCATGTCGTCCTTGCGTCCCACAAAGTAGAAGAAGCCGTCCTCGTCCCGACGCATGAGGTCTCCCGTATAGAGCCATCCGTCGCGAAATTTCTTCTTCGTGACCTCGGGAAGTTTCCAATAACCTCTGGCCAGCCCAGGGTTGCGCGTAATAAATTCCCCAATTTCGTTAGGTCCCAACTCCGTCACGCCGTCTCCGCCCACGATTTTGACATCGGAGCCGGGAATTTGCCTTCCGCAACTTCCGCGTTTGATCAGCCCATAACGGCAATTGCTAACCGGGTCGGGTCCACCTTCGGTCAGCCCATAACTTTCTGCAATAATCGCGTCGGGGAAGCTTCTCTGGAAGTCGGCCACCAGTTCTTCGGAAACTTCCGCAGAGCCGCACACGGCGTAGCGCAGCGATTTCACGTCGTTTCGGCTCAGTTCCTCCTTTTGTGAAAGAATCCGGGAAAACATGGCCGGTACGCCGGTCATGTAGGTCACCCTGTACCGCGCGATCGACCTTATGACTTGCACCGCATCGAAGCCTGGCAAAATGACCATCGATCCGCCGCATAGCAACATGGGTTTCACCGCGCCGAGCATGGCGTTCTTGTGATAGAGCGGGACCGCCACCAAAGCGCGCTCCCTGTCGTCGAAGGCCTCGAGTTTGCAGAGCAAATCGATGTTCCAGATTTGCCCGCCGTGCGTCAGGAGAACGCCCTTCGGTTTGCCCGTCGAACCGGAGGTGTATGGCTGCATGCAAACCTCATCGAACTCCGTCTTTCTTCGCTCAAAAGCGGGAGAAGCAGTCTGCAGCATCTGGTCATAATTCAGAGCATTGCGGGTCGCCTCGGCATCGACAATGAAGTGCCGCAGCCCTGGAACCTGCGGGAGCAGGTTTCGCGCACGCGCAGCCATCTCCGAATTCGCGATAAGGGCGACTGCTTCGGAGTCCGCGACAATGTATGCAATCGCCTCATCTCCCATTCGAATATTCAGAGGTACCGGGACTGCACCCAGGCGCATCGCTCCAAGCAGGGACTCGATGAAGCGGTAATCATTGGTGAACATGAGAGCAACCCGGTCGCCTGGTCCTACCCCAAGGCTCGCCAGCGCGTTGGCCATCCGGTTGCATCGCTCATCCAGTTGCTTAAAGGTGAGAACCACATCGTCTTGCAGAACAGCCGGAGCTGTCGGCTGGACTTGAAGCGGCACATCAAAGAGGTGGCCCAGATTTTCTGGTAAGGGCATCCAAGGATCCTCAATCTGTCACGGTCAAGACGGATTTTCCAAAGATCTTGCGGTCAATCAACTCCTGCAGCGCCTGCGGAGTCTCTGAAAGCGGTCTCACCGAATGTATGAGCGGCTTAAGCTTTCCTTCGACAACCATGCTCATCAATGCGGTCTGATCCTCATACGTCCAACCATCGGACCCGATGATCTGCAGCTCAAAACTCCAAATGTAACGCAAGTCCTCCGCAGGCGAGTAGCCGGTGGTCGCACCGCAGACTAGAAGACGGCCCTGATGTCTCAAGGCTTTGAGCGAAGGCACCCACGTTTCGCCGCCGATGTAATTAACAACTACGTCCACGCCACCGCCGCCTAGGTACCGTGGTTTGCCAAACCGGTCGCGTACCCTCTCGAGAAAGTCCTCCTTTGAGGTGTCGATTACATGCGTGGCTCCGATCTCCCTAAGCTTGCAGAGCTTCCACTCGGCGCTTCCGCAAGCGATCACCTCAGCTCCGGCCGCAACGGCCAGCTGAACACAACAGGTCCCCACACCACCTGTTGCGCCGAGAATCAGTACTTTCTCGCGGGCTCGAATCGCTCCGCGCGTCGTCATCATGCGAAGTGCCGTACCGTACGCGATCGGGAGTGCTGCTGCATCCACGAAAGAAAGCTCGTCCGGCATTCGAAGCAGGTTGGTCACCGGCATCGTCACCAGTTCGCGGCACGCTCCGGGAACAGTCTCCCCCATCATTCCACGCCCCTCGATGTATGGATAAGGACAAACGCGATCACCCGTCTTCCAGGTGCCGCTATTGCCCGAAGACCCGAGAGCAACGATTTCTCCAGAGAAATCGCCCCCTGGGCTCATGGGAAAAGGTGTTTTGAGTGAGGTTGTGCCCCTGAGGATCATGGGGTCAAAGCCGTTCAAGGAAACAGCCTTGACGCGAATCAGAGCTTCATCGGCAGCCGGAGTGGGAGGTGGGATGTCCTCGTACTTGAGGTTTTCTACGCCGCCGTGGGCATGAAAGATAATTGCTTTCATTTGATTTCCCGGGGCAAAATCCATCTCCGTCGCACGTGCGTCAACAAAAGCGCGAGCGAGGCCGGCTCCGGCATCCTACGATATAACAGAACCTCCATTGAAAGCGTGCGTTCTGAGTTGGGTTTTTGGACTGAACAAGCGCGCCGCGCTACGAGAAGAGATGGACATCAGCTCGGCGAATTGCCTCGGCCATACTATAGTGTTGCCATAAACTTAATGGCTATTTGTTTAGAGGTTCCCCCCAGTCGTATAGTGGGTGACTCGACGCAAGCCGGAAACGGGTCATCCTGGAGGCCATGCAGCGCAGCAGACTTAAACCAGCCTAAATCTCAAGAGGTAAGGCAACATGAACAAGGGGTTCTGGACAAGGTGGATGATTTCTTTAGCGACCGTTGGCGCGTTAACCGCAATTCCGGCAAGGGGTGACGAACTCTATGCGGGCCTTCGTGGAACGGTTACGGATGCTTCCGGGGCGACCGTGTCAGGAGCGCAGATCACGGCCACTAACCAGGCGACGGGTATGGCGCGAGAGCTCACTTCTGTGGCAGATGGCTCCTATGAGCTGATCAGTCTTCCTATCGGCACCTACAAGGTCAGCGCGAGCAAGAACGGATTCAAGAAGTTCGAAACCACCGGCGTTGTCCTTACGGTGAATCAGATCTATGTGCTGAATATTCGCCTGTCTCCAGGAGGAATCACGGAAGTGGTGCGCGTGGAGGCGAATCCAATCCAGGTGGAAACGACCGACATCCAGCTGGGCGCGGTAGTGAATGGTGAAGCCATTGTCGATTTGCCGTTAAACGGCCGGGATTGGATTCAATTGCAGCAACTGCAGCCGGGGGTGGTATCGCAATCGGACCGCAGAGCGGATACATATGCAACGAACGGCAGCCAGGCCCAGCAGAACAGTTTTCTGGTCAATGGTGCCGACTCGAATAATTTCTTTGGTAACACACCGGCAATTATTCCTAGCCCGGACGCGATTGCTGAATTTCGGATGGTCACCAATACCATTAATCCCGAATTCGGTCGTAACTCCGGTGCCATAGTGAACGCTGTTATCAAGTCAGGCACAAATCAGCTTCACGGAAGCGTCTTCGAGTTTTATCGGGATACCAGCCTCAACGCAACCCGCTGGTTCCTTCATGGGCCCGACGTCTTACACCGAAATCAGTTCGGAGCTACCTTGGGAGGACCGGTGTGGAAGGATCACACCTTCTTTTTCCTTTCCTATCAGGGGACACGCGAGAACCGCGCCGAAAATTTCACAGACTACGGCGGCTCCGCTCCGCTCGGACTAGTTAACGTTTTTTCAAAAGCCGAGCTGGGAGGAAACTTTTCTGAAGGCAACACCGGTTGTCCCTTTGGTCCCAACTCGTCCCCCATTCAATTCACAGACTCTAACGGCGTGCTTCAGCCAGCAGGCACGCCATATTGCACCCTGTGGCCCAAGGGCAATGTTCCAACTTCGAACTTTAATGGTGTGGCTACGAGCTTAGTTGCGCGTTATGTGCCTTTGCCCAATTCTGGAGTGAGCGGCTACTCCTTTAATCCCGTTCACACCGACAGCGATGACCAAGGACTTTTTCGGATTGACCACACTATCAGCGCGAAGGACGCCATCTGGGGATATGGACTGATGGAGCACAATCCGGGTCAAAATGCCCTGCCCTTCTTTGGAGCAACCCTTCCAGGCTTCGCCGCGACAGCCAATCGTAACGCGTATCAATTCGCATTCTCCTGGAACCATATTTTTAGCGCCACTACGCTAAACGAGTCCCGCATCTCCTACACGCGCACGAACATCCCTTTCGCAAGCCCGACACATCCCCAACTGCCATCCTCGCTTGGTTTTACCGGCATCATTCCCCAGGACCCTGTTCATGCCGGAGTGCCAGCGATCTTTATAAGCGGTCGATTCAATATGGGCGACAGCCCCCAGGGGCCGGAAGATGAGGTTGGGAACACGTACCAGATTACCGATAACCTGAGCAGGGTCTCGGGGCGACACAGTCTGAAGTTCGGGGTCGCGCTCACGCGTTTTGAGTACAACCACCAGTTCGTAGGCCCCAACAACGGGGAGTTCACCTACGCGGGAGGAGGCGCTTACAGCACCGGAAATCCCGGTCTGGATTTTTTGTTAGGCATACCCGACAGCTATACCCAGGGTTCATCGAACACAACCAGGGCCCGTGGGTACGAGTACTATGTCTTCGCACAAGATCAATACCGCATACGCCCGAATCTGACCCTCACTTACGGTTTGGGATGGCAAACTGATACGCCGCTATCGAATCTCACCAATCACGCTCAAGCGATCAACTGCTTTCGGCCGGGCGAGCAGTCTTCGGTGTACCCTACCGCTCCAGCAGGGCTTGTCTTCCCGGGCGACCCTGGTTGCACCCCATCTGGTTACGTAACGAATTACGGCGACGTGGGTCCGCGTCTAGGATTCGCCTGGAGCCCGGACGCTGGCTTCCTGTCCGGCGGCACTGGTAGGCTATCGATCCGCGGCGGTTTCGGAATCTACTACAACCGCTCCGAGGATCAGCCTGTCCTACAAAGTATCTTTGCTCCTCCCTACTCTTTATTTTCTTTTGGCGTAGGCGCGATAGGCGGATCGCCTAGCTTCGCCGCTCCTTTTACTGACGTTACCGGTACTTTTTCGACTGCAAATCTTTTCCCATACACGATTCCGTCAGCTGCGACTGCAGATTTCAGCCTATTTGAACCCTTGACTCTGACTGTCACCGACCCGCGTTTCACCGTGCCTTATGCAGAGAATTACAACCTTACCCTCGAGCGGGAACTTCCGGGTAAGACAATTCTCAGTCTGGGTTACGTCGGCGCCGTGGGCCATCACTCATTGGTGGAAAGAGAACTAAATCCCGGCCTCAACTCCCACGGATGCGCCGCCCTCCCCACGTGCGTCCAGTTTCGCTCAATTCAAAATATTATTTTCCCAAACAGCTTCCAATATCCCGGCAATATCTTTGGGTCCGTAGGAGAGCAGACGACGGGCGGAAATTCAAACTACAACTCATTTCAGGCCAATGTGAAGAACAGTCCTTCGCATGGATTGACGTTCTCTGCGGCCTACACGTGGAGTCATTCGCTGGACATTGGCTCGCATTTCGAAGATACCGGGCTGTCGACAAGAGCTCTCAATCCGTTTGATCCGCATGCCAACTACGGGGACTCGGTGTTCGATGCTCGTCAACGTTTTGTCGCTTACTACAGCTATAAAATTCCCGGAAGCAAAGCAGGTGGGGCGTTTATATCACTACTGACTGGGGGTTGGGAGGTTTCCGGAATTACAACGCTGCAAAGCGGATTTCCCATTACCATCTCCAACCCTGGTTCCTATTCGTCTTTAACCTGCGACTCCTTCATGTTTTATGGCTGCTGGGATGTGCCGAACGTGAGCCTGCCGGTTCAGATCTATGGCAACCCCCGAACATCCCCAAACCATCTCTGGTTCAATCCTGCAGCGTTTTCACAGCCGCCGTTTGGGGTCATTGGAAATGCTAGACGCAATTTCTTTCACGGCCCGGGACTGAATCAGACAGATCTCGCACTGCACAAATGGATACCTCTCGGTAGCGAGTCTCGACGCTTGGAACTGCGGCTGGAAGCATTCAATGTCTTCAACCACGCGCAGTTTAACAACCCGGACGGCAGTTTCAGTGACGGCATCCCCCCAAATGGGACCTTTGGGGAAGTTTTGTCCGCTGGTCCCCCGCGACTGGTGCAGCTTGCTGCGAAGATTTACTTCTGACGTATTCCGGAGCCCGCGGAACAGGCAAGCAGGAATGACAAGAACTGTAGATATGATTAGCCACACGGCAGCGATTCGCCTGATGTTGGCTCTCGCCACCGCGGGAATTGTAGGCACCCTCGCCAGAGCACAATCCGTTTCTTTCACCAATGTTCGGATTATTGATGGCAACGGAGGCACTCCTGTCGAACACGGCACGGTCGTCATCGAAGGACGGAAAATCGTGGCAGTCGGCCCCGCCGCAAGTATTTCTATCTCTCGCGCCGCGCGCAGCATCGACGAGGGCGGCAAGACCGCCATGCCCGCTCTCGCGGACATGCACGTGCACCTTACCGGCGGCTGGGATGGGATTTCCGCGGACATGTTGGGCTATCAGCGTTACATGAACGCTCTCTTGTATGCAGGTGTCACCACCGTCCTCGATACGGGAAATGTCGAATCTTACGTCTTGCAACTAAGAGCGGAAACAGCTGCAGGCCGGCTACTCGGACCGCGCATCTACTGCGTCGGGCCGCTGGTTGATGGCCCTGATCCATTCTGGCCCGAGCTTTCGCGGGCGGTTGTGTCGCAGAATCAGGTACCCAGTGTCGTTCACCAACTTGCAGACGAGAAGGTGGATTTCATCAAGCTATATGCCGGACTATCCGATCTGGAAGTGCAGGCTATCTCGACTGAGGCGAAGAAATATAAGTTGCGCACCATCATTGACGCGCACAGCCGAAACGGATCGATCGAGCCGATGCAGGAGGGAATCGCTGGTTGGGCTCATCTCCCCGGGCGCAAGCTATCCGATGAGGCGATTGCAATTGCAAAATCGAAGCCGGTGTTCTTCATCACCACGCTTTCTGTTTTCGAAGCATTCACATGGCGACGATTTCAGGATGAGTCTTTTATGAATAATTCGCTCATCGTCGACACAACACCAGCTTTCGCGCTCGAGGACCTGCGTAAACTCGGGCGCGAAGCGTTAAAAAAGCATCCCGCCGTGACCCCGCTGCTTGATGCCGAGAACAATGTCAAACGACTGCTAAAGGCAGGCATCCTGGTCGCCGCGGGCACCGATGCACCATATCCCGGTGACTTTCAGGGCGAGGGAATACATCGCGAACTTGAGCTCCTCGTCGAGTCTGGCTTAACGCCACTGGAAGCGATCAGGATAGCCACAAAGAACGCGGCCACGATTATGCATGCCCAGACGGAATGGGGCACTTTGGAACCGGGCAAGCTTGCGAACATTCTTATTGTGGACGGGAAGCCCGATCAGACTATTCGCGACACCAGAAATGTCTCCCTTGTCGTAAAGGAAGGGAAGATTTTAGATCGTAGTAAGCTGAAGCTCGACCCCAAGACGGATCCCGGTTATCAGCCGATTGGCGGAATGGAAGCGCCAGGTACTGACTAAACTCTGCGCGAGAACATTTGTCAGCAGCTTGGTTAGCGATGTCCTCGAGGAGATCACATGAGAAAAAGTCTCACGCTGCTATCTCTTCTATTACCGTTGTTCTGCGTGCAGAATCATCAAACGCCCAGTGTGGCACCACAGTGTCTCGTCCTCACTCATGTCACAGTAGTTGACACGACCGGGGCTCCCGCCAAGGGCGATATGACAGTTCTGATAGTCGGTGATCGCATTGCGGAGATCGGCAAGAGTGAGGCAATTCGTCCGCCGAAGAATGCCGATACCGTGAATGCGAGCGGCAAGTTTCTCATTCCCGGGCTCTGGGACATGCACGTTCATTGGTACGACAAGGATTACTTGCCCCTATTTATTGCCAATGGTGTCACCGGGGTCCGGCAGATGTTTGGCGCGCCCGAACACTATCAGTGGCGAAAGGAGATTGAGGCAGGACAGCTATTGGGTCCGCACATGCTAATAGCCAGTCCGATCGTGGACGGGCCGAAGCCCGTGTGGCCAGGTTCAATCGCGGTGTCGAACGCGACGGAAGGCCGGAAAGCTGTGATAGAGATCAAGCAGAGCGGGGCCGACTTCGTGAAGGTGTATTCCCTGCTTCCGCGCGACGCCTACTTGGCCATTGCGGACGAATCGAAGAAGCAAGGTATCCCCTTCGAGGGGCATGTACCCGATTCGATTTCCGTGCAAGAGGCATCGAACGCGGGGCAAAAGACGATCGAGCATCTCACCGGGGTACTCGCCGCCTGTTCGAATCGCAAAGAGGAGCTGCGGCGCTTAGCTCAGGGAGCGGAAGATCAACCGGCGAGTGCTCGTTTTGCGGGACCACAATATCGTGAGCGGCAGGAAATGGCTTTGGACACTTATAGTCCAGAAAGCGCCGCGACTCTCTTCAAGGAATTGAAAAGGAATCAAACCTGGCAATGCCCGACACTTACCGTCTTACGCAGCTGGGCTTATTCTGACGCCCCTTCCTTTACCGACGATCCTCGGCTGAAATACATGCCGCGCTATATCGCGTCCAGTTGGGACCCAAAAGCTGACATCTTCTTGAAGGCGAGAACTGGA
>JAFATF010000530.1 GCA_019244045.1 Acidobacteriota bacterium | reverse complement strand
CCGCTCAGTGTTAAAAAGTGGCGTAGCCCCGGCTAACGTGTCAACGAATAGCACCGTTCCCCCTCGGTAAAATCCCTTCGCATCAGTGACCAGCTAGATTTCTGGGCCGGGATTTTCAGGCTCCCGCCTGTATATAAAAAATGGACGGTTTCTCTATACAAATTTTGTATAGAGAAATATCCCTTTACTTTAACCATCTATTTGTATAAAATAATCTATGAAATGGGTTTTCTTAAACAGAGACCGGAAAGGCAGGTGGTTACCACTACATCATGACAGAGCAAAAAAAGAAACTGCTACAGGCAAAAATCGCCGCTGCCCTTTACACGGAGAACGGCAGGGTACCGACCAAAGACGAAATTGAGAAATGGACAAAATTTGCAAGGGTACTCTATACGGCAGTGCTGGGATTACACTTTGAACGGCAAACCCAAAAGAAGAACAAGCAGCTACCAATATTCTGACTATGATCTACGGATACATCCGGGTCTCAACCGACAAACAGACTACTGAAAATCAGCGGTTTGAACTCCTCAAATACGCTGACGAGAAGAAGCTCCACATTGACCGCTGGATCGAGGAGACCGTCTCAAGCACCCGCCGCCTGACAGACCGCAAACTGGGAAGCCTTATCGAGGAAATGCACACCGGCGACACGCTCCTTGTCTCCGAGCTCTCCCGCCTTGGTCGCTCCCTCATGGAGCTCATGAGTATCCTGCACACCCTCATGGAGAAGGGCGTCAAGGTCTACACCGCCAAAGAACGCTACGAACTGGGGAACAACATCAATTCCAAAGTCTTAGCCTTCGCCTTCTCCCTCTCCGCCGAGATCGAGCGCTCCATGATCTCCTCACGAACCACCGAGGCCCTAGCCCGCAGAAAATCCGAGGGGAAACGATTAGGCAGACCTAAAGGCAGCTTGACCCGTCAAACCAAACTCACCGGGAAAGAGGATCTTATCCGGGAGTACCTGCAGAAGGATATTTCCCAAACTGTTATCGCCAAGCTCTTGAGCGTCAACCGCCTGACCCTTCGCCGCTTCATCGTCAGCCGGAAACTCGCTCCTTAATGACACCTGAAACTGCACCTTCGCCATTACCGCTATATCGCTGGTGACCGGCAGTGAAGGCTCTCATTCCTAGAGGAGCTCCTGCATACCGGGGTTACGACTGCCCCCCCCTGTGCAGCTCGATCCATGTCGCGACGTGAACTGGCTGGACAGCGGCGATCGACGGCACGCCAACGCTTGCGCACCAGACCAAGAAGGTCAAAGCTGCTGTAATTCGCGAGGGAAACCGAGAATGGCAACTCTGCATCTGCCTGCAGCCGCCATACAGGAACACGGGCTCAGCCAAAAACAGGTTCGCGCTGCCGAGCGCCGCGAACAGCAGCGGAGCGCCCGCGAACATCTTTGGCCATTATTGAGCGAGGTTTTTCCCGAGGCTTTCCGAGTGCCGGCTGTGCCGCTGGCGATCGGCATTCATCATCAGATCCTCGAGGTGGCTGGCGACAGCATTGACCCCGCCGAGCTGTCCTCTTTCCTCAGGTATTGGGTCAGTCGCTGGTCTTATTTGCAAGCGGTCAAGCGCGGCGAGCCGCGGCGTAATCTCGACGGATCACTCGCAGGGTTGCCAACCATTGAGCAACGTAACGACGCCGCACGGCGGCTGTGGGGTGAGCGGGCTCAGCCAATCGTTGAGCACATCATTGCTGAACCGAGCGAGCCTGGGCACACCTGACGCGCGCCGGTATTCGCTCGCCGTGCTTCCGCGGTTGCATCACCACACCAGCGGATCAGGCTTGGGCCAATGAGATATTTGAACAAAGAAATTTTCAGCGAAGAAGAAACGTACGGTACAGGGAGGCGTTCAATCAACAACGGACGGGAGAGGGAGAATTTGAATGACAACTGAAACTGAGCGGCAGTGGGCCGATCCAACGAAGGGGGAGTTTTTTAACAACGGAGATTATGCCAAAGAGGGTGGGTGGCGAGGTGGCGGAACGTTCCGTCCGGAGTATAAAAAACCACAATTACCAAATACACATGCTGCAAGAACAGATACACCGCTAGCCAGAGAATTTTACCGCTTAGTTCCGGGCGGCTAAGTTCGGAGGCAGGCGATTATCGTTTTTCTGCTTACCGGCCCGAATTTCTCCAACGTGAGAGAGAAAAAAATCTATCGCACCCGAAAGGCCAGCGGCGGGTAACAGGTGCGTTGCGGCTTACCCGGAGTGCAAGCGTTCGCACGTCTGCCTTAATTACATGTCGCGGCGGTATGATATAATAATTTGTATATGAAAGAAGATCCTCGACCCTACAGAGACCGCATTACCGCTGATCCCCGGATTATGGCGGGAAAGCCTGTGGTGCGGGGAACCCGCATTGCCGTTGGCCTGGTGCTCGAGGAGCTCGCCCACAATCCGGACATCCATGAGCTTCTGGATGCTCACCCGGACCTGACCCGGGCGGATGTGCAGGCGTGCCTCTCCTATGCCAAGGCAATGGTGACGGGTGAAGAGGTCTCCCCAAAGCCGCCCAAAGGAGCGCGCTCTGATTCTCCGCTGGTATGAAATTCCTGTTTGATCAAAGCGCTGATTTCCGTCTTATCGACCACCTTTGTGACCTCGGCCACGACGTTACCGCCGTATCGCGCAACTACCCGCACAGCCTGGCGGATGAGGACGTACTGGCAATTGCCCGCCAGGAGCAGCGGATCCTTGTCGTTGCTGACCGCGATTTCGGTGAGTTGATCTTCAATCAGGGCCTAACGCATGCAGGTGTGCTGTTTTTCAGGCTTCCAGGGGCAACGCTACAGATCAAGATCGAGTATCTGGATCAGGTTCTTGAGGGGCACGCTGATGAGCTGGCGGCCGGCGAGTTCGTCGTTGTGACACCGGGCAACATTCGGGTTGCCGGTCGGTCTCGCTCCTAAGCCCTTGAGGCATTACCTTTGATCTGCGCCGAAAGGAGGGATGAAATGGCAGCCGGTCACGGCACATATCCAGATCCGTCCGTGGAGGTCGTCGCGGCCGCGAAAAGCCTCGCTCCGCTTATTCGTGCAGCGCGCGAAGAAGGTGAACAAATCCGGCGCGTGCCGCCACGAGTGGTAAAAGCTCTCGCGGCAGCCGGGCTATTGCAAATGTATCTTCCTCATTCGATTGGAGGCCCAGAACTCGCTCCACTGACGGTGTTCCGGGCGATCGAGGAACTCTCAAAGGCCGACGGCTCAATCGGTTGGTGCGCCATGATCGCTACCGACGTATCGCTCTTCATGGGTTGGCTTCCGGTGGAGATCGGCCGCCAATTCTGTGGTCAGCCCGCTGATTTTCGCGGCGCTGGTTCACTGCGGCCGCTTGGCCGAGCCGATCCCGTCGACGGCGGCTATCGTGTCCGGGGACATTGGAATTTCGCCAGCGGCATCGATTATGCCAACTGGCTTTATTGCCCATGCATCGTTATGGACGGGAACGAGCCGCAATTGACCGCCGCGGGGACGCCGAGAGTACGGGCCATGTGGCTTCCCTCGGATAAAGCGAGGATTGAGGACACCTGGTCAGTCGTCGGCATGCGCGGCACCGGCAGTCAGGATTTCATCGTCGATGATGTTTTTGTGCCTGATGCCCATACCTGCTTTTTCGGCGAGCCGGCAGTTGAGACAGGACTGTTGTATAATCCTCGGCTGGTCTTAGTGACGCTCTTTGTCCCTGTTGTTGCGAACTCGCTCGGCATCGCGCGCGGCGCCATTGACGCCTTTATCGAATTGGCCGCCCGAGAAAGCTCGACTTATTCTAAGGACGTTTTGCGGGACCGCCCCTTCGTGCAAGCGCGTCTTGCCAAGGCCGAGGCAATTCTCAACGCCGCCCGCGCCTATATCATCGATGCCGTCGGAACCTTATGGGAAGAAGTTTGCGCCAGTGTCGCGGACCCAAGCCTCGCCATAGCCCAGGCACGGCTGGCAATCGTGCATGCTATGCACGTGGCGGTTCGTTCGGTCGATCTGGTGTTTCACGCGGCGGGAACAAACGCGATCTATACCCGAAATCCATTGGAGCGATACTTCCGGGATATTCACGTAGCCGTCCAGCACAATACCGCATTCCCCGCGCAATACGAATCCGCCGGCAAGGTGCTAATGGGTTTGCGCCCCGCTGACATGGGCTGGTGACGGCAGAGATTAATCAGCCTCAACCCCCTGCACCGTTCCGCACACGAAGAGCCCCGTCATAGGGCGGGACTCCTTGGGCACCGCGGTTGCCGCCGCCAATCTCCTGTCCAAATGGCTCGATCGCAGGTACGATCGAAATCGTGATCATGCCATAGTTGGACGCCGGGGCAAACGCCTCCCCCTCTGAGAGCAGCCCTATCCCGTCGCTGCTGCCAGAGACTCCGGTGTCCTGGACTTCGCCGGTGTTTCGCGGACACCTATCGCTGCAACAATTGCCGCCAATGCCGCAAACCCGGCAAGCGCATAGAGACCTCCAGCAAAGTTTCCGGTCAGGTCGCGAAGATATCCCATGATCGGGGGCGACACGCTGCCGCCAAGAATGCCGACGGAATTGACCCAGGCAATACCGCTCGCCAATGCGGGGCCGGTGAGGAAAACCGCGGGCAGCGGGAATAGATGCGCATTCGATGCATAAAGCCCGATCGTGATCAGCGATAGACCAAGCAGCGACCAATAACTGCCGGTCAACAGTGCGGCAGTGATGCAACCCAGCCCCATCACCGCGCAGGAGGCGGTCAGGTTCCAACGCCGCTCATTCTTCTTATCGGAG
>JAFATF010000487.1 GCA_019244045.1 Acidobacteriota bacterium | reverse complement strand
CGGACCAGGCGCAATAGTAACATGCACTCTGTAAGGGGCCGGTATGCTTTCAGCTAATTCTCAATCCCGGTTACTTACTTCTGCTGAATGGGAGAAGCGATTCCCGGGGTGGATTCGTTTAAATAGGCTCAAGCATCACTTCTTCGCGAATGGGAAACCATTTTGAAAAGGCGGGCAGGCGCTCTCCTGAGGGACCGGCGCGGCCGGCTTTCTTGTCCTGGCCGTCCGCCTGAGTTTGGGAGAGCACTCTCTGTCTCTCTGTCGGAAACTAATCAACCAAAATCTTTTTCAGATCTCCGCCAGAGTGGGACTAAAGCTCACTAAATTCGGGACATGTGTCGGACTGAATCCTACGAACAACGCCACGGTTGAGCAATTTCAGCGCGCCAACAAACCAGTGGGACGGAGCGGTCCGCGTGTTCGCCTTGTTGGCTTACACTTTTTCCCCGAACTTAGGGGCAGGGAGCCGATTTTGTTAATATTCAATCCTTATGGGTGTCCCAGATTGGCTGCCCCCGGACCAGGGGCGCAATCCAGTTCCATTGATCCGCTGGCCCGGGACGAGGCGGGGCTAATGGATTGCGCCGTTCTGTTTAAATAACTCCAAAGCGCTTCATTCGACTGCCGAGCGGGATCGATTGCTTGAAAATAAAGAAATGGTTTTACCCAGATGTTCAAGTGAACGCTAGTCGCCGTAGATGTAATGCAGAACTTCGTTCTCCTCGCCGACAGGCGGCGTGATCAGTCGGCGATCAACGCTTGCTGCCCCTCCAAGCATCGGCCGTCGCCACCACCGAATACTGCAGAGTGCCACTCGCAGACCAAGCGACTGCCATCCAACTTCATCGGTCCGTGCATGCAAACGTTCAACACCGCGTTGATCTGTCCCATTGACCCGGAAAACTAAAACTCTCGTCCAAAGAAGTCTACTGCTTTTGATCCTCTTCTAGAATCGCGCTGATTAACAGAGTTTCACTTTCACTCAGGCGCCTTCAGATTTCATAATCTTGCTGTCATCTGTTCGAAAACGATTACACAAGATCAGACGCCGAACGGGAGGTTTGCGTCGCAATTTTTGATGGGGCCGCCGGACGATCTGCATTTGATGCCAGTAAAGAATTTTCTGCGGACTGCAGGAAAAAGAGTCCGGGGATGTTTTGGAGACATCAAAGCCTCTCACTGACTGTTAGTCAGTTGAATGAGGAGAAGGCGCATGCCTAAGGTAGTCCGTTTTCATGTGACCGGGTCAGCGGATGTTCTTCAACTCGAAGATCTTCCGCTGCAGGAGCCGCGGGCGAACGAAGTGCGGATTAAAGTAGAAGCCATTGGCCTGAATCGGGCCGAGGTGATGTTTCGACGCGGGATGTATCTGGAAACGCCGCAACTGCCCGCAAGACTGGGATACGAAGCCGCTGGAGTAGTGGACGCAATCGGCCCAGGCGTGAATGGAATCAAGGTAGGCGAACGGGTAAGCGTCGTTCCGTCATTCTCCCTAAATGAGTACGGCACTTATGGTGAGAGTGTTGTTGTTCCCGCTGCTTCCGTCGCGCGCCATCCACAGCATCTGTCGCCAGCCGAAGCCGCTTCGATCTGGATGCAATATCTCACGGCATGGGGCGCGCTGATTCATTACGGCGATATCAAAGCTGGAGATTTTGTCTTGATCTCGGCCGCCAGCAGCAGCGTCGGACTCGCTGCGATTGAATTGACGAAGTTGGCGGGAGCAAAGCCGATCGCTACTACTCGCGGCTCGTCAAAGAAGCAGGCTCTGCTGGAAGCCGGTGCGCACGCCGTGATCGCTACCCAGGAAGAAGAGCTGCCGAAGCGAGTTGCAGAAATCACGGGCGGCAAAGGTGTAAATCTTATCTTTGATCCAGTTGCTGGCAAATTCCTGGAGTCGTTGGCACAAGCGGCGGCGCCACGGGCGCAAATCATTGAGTACGGCGCTCTTGCTGCGGAACCAACGCCATACCCACTGTTTACCGCGTTGTCAAAGGGATTGGTCATCCGCGCATACGTGCTCTACGAGTTTGTGTTCGAACCTGCCATAAGGAAACGCGCTGAAGAATACATCTTTCAAAACTTGGAGAAACGTAATCTGCATCCGCGCATTGATCGGACATTTCCGCTTGCACAGATCGTGGAGGCGCATCGCTATATGGAGTCGAATCAACAGAACGGAAAGATCGTTGTGACCGTTTGATTTCAGAGCCCCGGGGAGGCGTAACTTCGCTGGGTTATGCTTCATCTCTCCAGCTATCGGGAAGGCGTGACCAGCGTTCACGTAGACCGACCTGCGATCTACGGCCGCTGCCTCCAGTTCATCCTCGATATCTTCAAGGCTGGAAGATGCCGTATGTTCATCGAGCAAAATGGGACGCCTGAGTAAACGATCAAACTGGCGGAGTGTGTCCGAATGACGTGTCGTGCTGAGATAGCTAATTGGCGGTCCATCCCAAGGCTCCGCGTACTCGAAATCCGCCATCTTGGCGTCGGCGTTCTGAAAACGCACCGCGATGGGCAGGGCTCAGTCCGACGCTGACGTCCGGGTTATTTACACGCTCAGCTTCACCGCGTTTATATTAGCCGGCCTGATAAAAGACTATGGAACGAACTCAGTGCTGCGTCTTGCGAAGCGAAGCGAGATTGGCACATCTGCGGACCGTCTTGTGGATACGTGATCGGGATACAGACGACCACAACCGTTTTGTTCGGATTTCGTAACAGGTCATAATGGAATTCACATTCCGGATGTTCGGGGCAATGACTGTCATCTTTGACATTGGGACTTCTCCATGTGGCACCGTCACAGTGCTATTTTGATTCCTACAGTTGGGTCTTGGGCCAATCTCTAAAGCAGAGGTTTTTGAGACATCCGCACTGAGCTGAGGGCCGAGCTTCGCCATGTCGTCGGTAAACAGTGTTACATCGCGACTGGCGCGGGAAATGGAGACGTAGGCGAAGCGGGAGTTGAGCAAGTCCGGGTGAACGCTCGAATCCGCATGAACGAGGACACGGTCCGCAGTGAGACCTTGAGCGCTGTGGCTGGTGACAGCCTAGCCGTGGTCAAAATGCCTATGCTCGGTGGGGTCGAACTCGAACTTTCGGCAGTTATCGAGGCATGCCGAGACGTGGCAGTCCGGCGAGATTGATTCGATGACGCCCCTTTTTCATCGGACCCCTCTCTCACCGGTCCAGCAACTGATTTCCATCCCATCTTCGACAGGGAATGCAACCGAGACGTAGCCATTCGAGGGGTCGCGGACATAGTCGAGATAGCCGCTCAGAGACGGAAGATTAATGTCGTCGGCTACGACCAACGCACCGACCGCAAGGCGAGATTCCAGCGACCGCAAAAGCGGCAGGCACAAATCCTTCCATCCATCGAGCAGCACAAAATCAATCGGCCCGGGAATATCCTTCAAGGTTGTCCTCGCATCGCCGAGCAGGATCGTGACACATTCTGCAAGTCGAGCCTCCTCCAGATTTGCCCGAGCGGCCAGCACCTTGGCTCCGTTTAGCTCGGTGCTGACCACGTGGCCGATGCCATTGTCCGCAATTGCCGCAACTAGATAGATGGCAGAGATTCCATATGATGTGCCGAACTCAACAACTGTCTTCGGACGTCGGGCTCGAACTAGGATGTAGAGCAGTTCGCCGCCTTTCCGCGAGATCGGCATGTAGGTCGCTTCTGAGGCGTCCGCGCGCTCTTGCGCGGTTGCGGTTTCCCACGAGAGACCCGGCCGAAGCCAGTCAGGAGTTTCATCATCGTGGGCGGCCGCGGCGAACAAGCGGTCAAGAACTGCTTTGACCTGCGGTCTGCGCAAGGTGTTTGCCACGTTTGTGTTCGGAATCAAAGGACATCGTTCAACTGCTGTTCGGGATGTTTCATGTTGTTTCTTGGGCATATTCGTCTTCTGTTGTGTACAATACGAGCAAATGCTCACAAATAAAACTCGCGTTCAGGACGGCAGGGGTAGACCGCGCAAAACGAAGCTGAAACCCCGTAAAATGCCGGGCCAAGCCAGGTCGCAGGAGACGGTGAGTGTTATTCTGGAAGCGTCTGCTCGCATCTTGGAGTCAGACGGACTGCATGGATTCAATACCAACGCGATCGCTGCGAAAGCAGGCATAAGCATTGGATCCCTCTATCAATATTTTCCAAATAAGGACTCCATCGTTTTCGCATTGATTACGAGTTTCGAGGAGACGTTCCACGACACCGTCGTGAAGACCGTGCGAGAAGGTAAAGGACAAGGGCTGAAAACCCGCCTGAGGTCAGTAATTCGAGCGCTTGTACGCGAACATTACGACCATCCGCGGCTAAAGCGCGTACTGGAAATTGAAGAGGAACGGCTCGGAAGTGAGGCTGACGATTCTGCGTTTCACGCAAACCTGCTGCAACTATTGCGAGAGCACCAAAGCGAACTCGCGATGCCCGTTTCGCGAGTGACAGAGCGGGTCTTTATGGCCATTCTCCGCGCAGTGGTCGATCTCGGTCTTGCATCCGGAGCG
>JAFATF010000485.1 GCA_019244045.1 Acidobacteriota bacterium | reverse complement strand
CGCTCCAGCATCTGCGAAACCGTGTACTTGGCCGCCAGCCGCACCCAATCTTCGGATTTCATCTTGCCCAGCCACTCGCTGTTGAAGCGCACCTCGGTTTTCTGGCTGTCGAGTATTCTGTAAACCTGAGACATGTAGGTCTTGGCATTGCGCATGATTTCTTCCGGGCTGAGCGGCGGCCGCGTGGCCGAGCGGCCGGTTGGGTCGCCAATCATACCGGTAAAATCGCCCACCAAGAAAATGACGGAATGCCCAAGATCCTGAAAGTGTTTCAGTTTCCGCAATAAAACCGTATGCCCGAGGTGGAGGTCAGGCGCCGTCGGGTCGAACCCGGCTTTGACGCGCAGGGACTTGCCCGAGGCGCGGGATCTCGCGAGCTTCTCGCGCAAGTCGGACTCGCGGATGATCTCGAAGGCACCCTTCCTGATGTACTCGAGTTGTTGATCAACCGTTTGGAACTCAGGCACTGAGAAAAGATTATATTGGCCGCCTCAGAATTTAGGAATAACGACTACTCAACGATGGGTCGAGCAGTAGACGTAAACTACATGCCGATTGTCTTTGTCAGCAGCGAACGTCTCACCATGGACAGGCTGGCGCGAGTTGTTCTAGCAGTGGAGAAACATTTGAGGCCCGTCCTGAACGAGGTGCAGCCGGGGGCAGAGCTCTCTCCTGACGGCAGGGCGGTAATGCAATACGGTGCTGGTGTCGAGGAGGAACATGAGGAACATTGGCGTTGTGCTTTCCGGCCGAGGATCGAACTTCCTCGCCGTCGCCGATAACGTTGCCAACAGGAGCATTCCTGATGCGCGCATCGCAGTGGTAATTTCGAACCTGCCCGAGGCGCGGGGCATCGAACTCGCCCGCGAGCGAGGGTTGGCCACAGCCGTGATCCCCTCCAAGGGGAAAGCGCGCGAGGATCACGACCGCGAGATGGTCGCAGTCCTGAAGCAGCACGAAGTTGCGCTGATTTGTCTGGCCGGGTACATGCGCCTGCTCTCACCCTGGTTTGTTCAACAGTTTCCGCAACGCATTCTTAATATTCACCCCTCGCTGCTTCCTGCTTTCCCCGGACTCGAGGCACAGCAGCAGGCCTTCGCTTACGGCGTTAAAGTTACTGGCTGCACGGTACATTTCGTGGATGAGGAACTCGATCATGGCGCCATTGTGGTACAACGAGCCATCCCGGTTCTTGATAGCGATGATGAGCACTCGCTGGCCGCCCGCATTCTCGAGCAGGAACACCTTGCCTACGCGCAGGCGATCAATATCGTGCTCGAGGGAAATTTTGAGATCGTGGGTAGGCGCCTGATCCACAAAAAAGCGGCCCGGTAACTCAGGTGTACATCACTTTGCGCTCGCCCTTTACAATGCGACCTACGGTAAAAGCTTTTTCCCCGGCCCGCTCCAGCAAGCTCTGCGCCTTCTTGAACTTCGCAGCCGGCACCACCAGCAGCATACCCAAGCCCATGTTGAAGGTGCGCAGCATCTCATCCTGCGGCACATTGCCCAGCTTTTGCAGATGGACAAAAATGGGAGGCAGGGGCCAGGAACCGAGCTCGATGACTGCCGCTACCCCACGAGGCAGCACGCGTGGAAGGTTTTCGCTCATACCGCCGCCCGTGATGTGAGCCATGGCTCGAATCACCTCGCCATCCACCAACTTACGCAGCAGCGGCCAATAGCTCCGGTGCGGAAGCATGAGTTCGTTTCCTACCTTGCCCCTGAGTTCGTTGACATAAGTGTCGGGCGTATAGTGGGCCACCTCGAAGAGCAGCTTGCGAGCCAGGGAATAGCCATTCGTGTGTAAACCAGTCGAAGGCAACCCGAGGATCACATCGCCCACTTCCACCGCCTTGCCGGTGATGACGCGTTCGCGCTCAACCACGCCGACGATGAAGCCGGCCAAGTCATATTCGCCCTCCGGGTAAAATCCGGGCATCTCGGCGGTTTCACCCCCGACGAGTGCGCAACCGTTATGTTTGCAGGCCTCGGCTATGCCTTCGACAACCTTCTCGGCGACCTCTGGATTCAGCTTGCCTGTCGCCAGATAGTCCATAAAAAAAAGGGGCGCCGCCCCCTGCACGGCGATGTCGTTTACGCAGTGGTTTACCAGGTCGCCACCGATCGTGTGGTGGACATTCATCTCGAAGGCCACTTTCAGCTTTGTACCGACGCCATCGACGCTGGAAACCAAAATTGGGTCCTTGTATTTCAGGGGAACGGAAAAAAGCGCGCCGAATCCGCCGATCTCGCTGAGCACGTTCTTATTGAAAGTCTTATGAGCCAAATACTTGATGCGCTGCTTGGTGCGCTTGGCGCGGCTTGTGTTCACGCCCGCATCGGCGTAGGTAACGGGACTGTTCAATGTTGAGTCCTGGGCCACGGCGCTGGTTCGAAAATCAGGAAGGCAGAGTGGCACTCTCTGGCGAAGGCTCTGCCGAGAGCGGCTCATTCTAGCATGTTGAATGGAGTGGATAGTGAACCCGCAGTGACTTGTCAGATGTAAGATCAGCCCCTGGCTAACAGTATGCTTTTGGCTCCTCTATTGCTGGCCTTGACTTTGCATTCGATTTGGAGAACTCGGGGTTGAGCGGGCACGCGCACATTAAATAAAGATCGTGCCGATTACGCTCGCTTACTTAATCAGCGGCTGGTCAGCGGCGCTTGCGAAGGGATCTTTGTACGAAGACACTCCAGGTACATGGCAGATGGCGCGCGGTGCGACCTGCCTCGGTGACCACACCGCGCGTATGTTCGATCGGAGGACGATTAACTTTTGGCGAAGCGGCCGTCGGTGGCGGCTGGGATGGAAATTCGACCGCTGCTTCAGGTGTTCCGACCCTTGATGCTTAGGCGCCGCGGGAGGTGACTATCGCGCCAGGTAGGAGGCGAAATAATAGGCGAGTACGCCGAATAACGCCAGACCCGAAATCCCGTAGGCGGTCAGGATCCACAGACTGCGAGGAGTTTTTTGATGGCGAACAATTGCCGAGGTGGAATTCGAGGTGCTTACTGCTGGGTTCCCTTGGGCCGGGGATTCCATTTACTGCCTCCTAAAATGCAAGAAGACGCCGGAGGAAAACTCCGGTGTGAGCGACCGATGTAGCCAGACTATCGAAAAACAGTCCAGTGCGAAGAATTTTACTACAGGTCTCCCTGGCGCACGCACGAAAGAAAGGGGGGCTACGAGGCCCTGCTATGCACGGCGAACACAACCCCGGCCCGAACGGCCGGGGTGTGTTAGTAGCACCACGTGTGCTACTTCTGCATGTCGTCCTTTTTCTCTTCCTTGGCAGCCTTCTTTTCCTTCTTTGCTCTCTTCTTGGCAGCCTTCTTCTCCGCCTTTGCTTCCTTCTTGTCCTGCTTGGTGGTGTCCTGGGACATGGTGTCCTGGGCGAATGCGCCAGCTGACAAGCTCAAGGTGAGAGCAGCGGCGAACAACAGTGTGAGCAGCTTCTTCATAGTCCTAAACGCTCCTTATGGATTTATCTATCTATTGTATCTTCAGGACGCATTGCTGCTTGTAGCCTAGAGCAGATAATTGTCCCGGGTCGGCGGCATTGTAGAACAGAGCTCCTTCTAACTAAAGAAGAAAATTCCGTCCCGGGGAGCCGCGATCTCATTTTACGCCCTGAAAATGCCCTGTTTTGCTGAGCTTACGGATCACCGACTAGCGCGCGGAGGCTTTTATCGGCTTAAGGAGCGACAAGCCACGATAACTGAATGCTCCTCGGGCGATTCCACAGGCACGCATTACGCGCTACTGCGGGCCTTCTGCTTCCAGGTGGGGCGGCGCTCAGGTTTACTCATTTCATTGAAATGACTAATTGAGCTAAAAAGATCGCAAACCATATTTTACTTCGGACCGCGATCGCGGACTTCCCTAAGGCAGTTTCCTGACCGAGTAATACAGCTCAGGCGAGTAGAGCGAAAGGGAGCAAGAGCAAGCGGGTTTCAGAGAGTCAGTGAGCCACGCTCGCTCGAAAATGGGAAGTTGCTTGGCAAATCAGTTGCCTGCAACCCCCCTGGTAGAAAACGCGATTGGGAACGAAGTTTACGGCCGTCTCCGACGCGGATGGACTATGCCGCGTGCGACGGTAAAGCCGCTTCCCCCGGCAAGCGAAGAGATTCAAACACCTCAATGAAAAATCGGGAATGCGCACGTGGGGTGTCTTGAAGCACTCCCATAAGGTCATCGAGTGAATCGGCCTGCAAATTGATTACCGACCATTTTTGCTGCGCTGTGTTGAAGCTAACTAATTTTGGTTAACGCTTCTGCCCTGGCCCCACATGGGCAGCGAGAGCCACAATTGCACTCTCATTTTTTTGCCCAATTCCTCCAGGCTTTCATGCCGGCTTTGGCCTTTTCCGCAGTTGCTTTGGCCATCTGTCCGCCCGCCGAAATCGGAGCATTGTAGAGCACCAAAAACTTCTCTATTCCCCCTTCCTTTAAAGTAGCGTCTGGACATCATGATGGTGAACGCCCGTCTTGAACGGCCTCGAATTCATCATCGCGAACTCTGATTAAACACCGATCGAACTCTCTCCAAAGGCAAGACGTTTCTGAAAGTGTTCTCTCCTGATGTGGTGGTGGGATGCGGGTTTTGACCCTTGCCGGCATTCCGGAATCGCCATCATTGGCCAGAAGCTGCATCTCGGCGGACGAAAGCTGCAGCCCTATGGAGCTCGGCGGGCTTACTGAAAACAGTGCGGGATCGAGCTGTTTGTTAAGACGGCTCCCTTTTGGTCGGCCGAGATGCTGTCGACTGAATTACTCGTCCAGGCTGCCGCGAACTCGCGCCTCGGGCACTGCCGCATTGAACCTCGAAAAGCAACATCGGCCAATTGCTTTTGCGAAATTTGCCAGGGATCTCTTATGGTATTCGCGTCCGTAAATTGTGAACTGAGGTTCACACAGAGGCATTAGTTAGTGGGGAGATCAGGCAATGCGAATTTCTGTAAGCAGTCTTGCGCTGGCGATGTTGCTCACGCCGTTTGCTCTAGGCCAGGCGGCACCGCAGAAACTGAA
>JAFATF010000444.1 GCA_019244045.1 Acidobacteriota bacterium | reverse complement strand
TGGTATTTGAAGCTGCGCGAGAAAACTCGACGTCCACTCGCATACAGCGCCGATGCCACCGTGTCGCCGGCCAAAGCCCTGACGGGCTCGCCGTCGAAGTAGAAGGTCATGGGATGCTGATGGTTGACCTGCTGACATTCGTGGGGACGAAGACGCACCGCCTCTTTGATCATTGATTTAGGTCACCCGTCCAGTACGTCGCCTTCACGATATTGGACGTCGTGTCACGCTCGGCGACGAACCACTTCCCACAGCCCTCGCGGTGATAGCACCATTCTTTCTGCAGACCATTCATATTTGTGCGGTTAAATACATAGTCCACCCATTCGTTGTCAGGGGCCGCTGGGGAAGGCCGCTTGTGGTACTCTCCCCCAAAGCGGAACTCATACGCATCACGCTCACCGCAATTCGGACACTTCACTAAAAATGACATGAGCCGCCCTATGCTCGGTTGCCGCCATAGGCAGCTTTGAATGAATGACCTGTAGCGAAGCGGTCAGCACTAAATTGCGAAAGGTCAAACGTGGAACTCTTCCCGTCTACGACTAGCTGCGAGACCGCCTCGCCGACGGCAGGAGCCAGTTTGAATCCATGCCCGCTCGTGCCCACTACGCTTATGAAGCCGTCGAGTTCCGGATGGGTGCCAATGATGGGGTGCCAATCAGGCGTAACATCGTAGAGGCCGCTGTAGCCTTTCAAGATAAACGCTGACTCCATTCCGGGGACACGCTTAGCTATGCGTTCAGCGGTATCTTCGATGAAATCCGGGTCACTGCCCTCCGCATAATTATCCGGATCGACGTGCTCGTACTCCTTCGGAAACCCGCGTCCGACCAGCAGGTCTTGCCCGAACGGGTGGAAGTAAATGGCATTGCACATATCCGAAACCGTGAGTTGAGGACATAAGGACTGTGGTTGGGCCCTGAACATGACTTCCTGCTCGCGCGTTACTTGAATCGGATAAGTAATGTTCACCATGCTTCCCACCTTATTCGCCCATGGGCCCGAAGCATTGACGACCACTCGAGTCGCAAACTCCTCCTTTGCGGATACAACACACTCAATTTTTCCTCCGCGCACATGGACCGATTGGACCGGAGAGCTCTGGTATAGACGGGCGCCCAGAGCCTTTGCCGCCTGAAGGTAGGACACTGTGGACTCGTATGGGTCCGCATAGCCGGAGTCCGGCTCGTATGCAATTGCACCTGCATCCCCCGGATCGATTTGAGGACAGATCTCCTTGGATTCCTCCTTAGAGATGTCGCGCGTCCTGACCCCAAGCTTCTTCTGCAGCGCAATGTTGCATTTAAAAGCTTCCACCACATAACCCGGGACAAAAAAGAGGTATCCAGTTCTGACGAACCCGGCACTGCCGCCAACCTCGTCGTCAAAAAATTCGAAAATATCGCGGGAGCGCCTCACCATGCGAATGAGAATTTCGTTTGAATAATGCTGTCGAACAATTGCCGCTGACTTTCCGGTTCCCCCTGACGCTATCGTGAACCGCTCAACCACAGCTATGTTCTTGCATCCGCGCTTCGCCAGGTTGAACGCAATTGCGGCGCCATTTATTCCCGCTCCAATTATGACTGCATCTACAGCTTGTGACATAAATACAAGTGTCTCCTTGTGTCTACGACGTCGCAGGCCAATGGGCAACTTCCGGAGGCTCCGCGCTGCCGGGAAGTCGCATTAGTTCTATCTTGCCCGTGACAGCTAAGATGATGATTCCAGCAATTACAGGTAAAATGCCGGCAATCAGGAACACCACGTTGAACGAGCGCTGTATATCAGCAAGCCTGCCGGTAAGTTGCATGAATAGAATTGAACTCAGCCCACCGCCGAAAGCTGTTATTCCATAAAGTGTTCCCACAACCGTGTGCGGGACCATATCACCGGGCAGGGTCATTATGTTTGCTGCCCATCCACCATGGCCAAAGGTTGCAATGCTTACGAACACAACGAATCCAGCGATTGAAGATGCAAAAACAGCTGGTATTGCCGAAAGCATCAAAGCGGCAGATACAATCATTACTGTCTTGCGTGACAGATCCAACGGCCACCCGCGCTCAATCAGCCTGGACGCAGTCCAGCCTCCGCCCATATATCCGAGATCCAGTGTGAGGAATGGGATCGTAAGGAGAAAGCCGATATTCATCAATGACACGCCTCTTACCTCTTTCAAGTACAAGGGTAGCCACGTCAAATAAAACCAAGAGGCAGGTTCTTCCACGAAGCGGCTGAGGAACACACCCCAAAACATGCGATGTCTTAAGAAAAACAAGTGCGGCAGCCCTGCTTTCTTCGATATCTGAATATCTCTCCGGTTCTGCGCAATATGCGCGCACTCTATCGCTGAAAGCTTGGGGTTAGAGCTGACGGGGCGATACAAAAGCCTCCAGCCTAAAACCCAAATCAAGCCCGGAACACCGATGAACGCAAAAGCAAGTTGCCAACCGAAGTGCACCACAAGAAATGCGATGCACGGTGGCGTGACAATAGCTCCGATACTTGCGCCGCTAATGAAGAGTCCTGCAGCTGTCGAACGCTCCTCCTCTGGAAACCATTCCGCAATAACTTTGATACCTCCTGGAAAATTGCCGGATTCTGCTGCTCCCAGCAAAAACCGAAAGAAACTAAATGAGAGCACACCTCGAGCAAGGCTTGTAATCATGCTTGCAACCGACCAGATAAGCACCAATATGCTGAATCCGGATCGCGAACCTACCCAATCCATGAACGCGCCAGAAAAGAATTGACCAAAGGTGTAGGCGATCAGGAACGCATTCACAATAATTGCTATTTCCGAGTTGCTGAAATGGAACGCCGATGCGACCAGAGGGGCAACCATGGAAAAGGCCTGCCGGTCAATATAGTTAGTAACAGTGACGAGGAACAGCATCAGGCAAATCCACCATCGAAACCGCCCAATACGTGCCGCTACAGGAGAACTGTCCATCTCATTCGGTTTTACAGAGGTCGCATTTTCCAATATCACCTACTCCCGATCGCCCTATAAACCAGTTTTAATTACGTGCTACGGCGGTACCTTCGCAAGGCTTGCTTTCGGACGGTATAAGTGGCAGCAATACATATGATGAGTGATTCTTGTCATGGTAAACCTGCTGGTGCGCCACAACCGTGTCGAGATCCTCGCCGAACTTATGCCCTGTGTTCGGATTCCGGTCATACTTTGGGAAACTACTGCTTGTAATTTCGATTCGGATCCGATGATCTTTTTGGAATACGTTGCTTGTCGACCAAAGGTCAACATAGAATTCATATACAGTTCCCGGGGTGAGTAGGTTCTGTTGCTTAAAAGTTTTCCAGTATCGCCCTCTGATAACGCCTTCTTGCAGAATTCGCGCGTAACCTTCCGGATAGACGTCGACAATTTTGCCGTTAAAATCAGTATCAGTCCGGTCCGTCGATGCGAATAGGTGAAGGACTACAGGTCCGGTAACTTCTAGGGGTTGTTCTAGTGGTTCGCTAGTGTATACCAAAACATCATTGCGCAACTCAACCGCGGTTTGGTCGTAGGGTCCGACTCTAGGGGGGTGCATGGCCACATTACCGCCAAGGGTGGGTACAGGGTACTTGGGATCGTACCCGAAGCGGTCGACAGGCTCTTGTGAGGGACGGGACGTACCCAAGGTTCCATTGCCCGATAGGCTGTTGGCTTGACCCTGGCTATGCAAGAAATACTTTGTGTATTTCGTTCTCTTCAGAGGCCACTCGCACTCATTTCGCCAGGTGTCGGCGCCCATTACATAAATGTAAACTGGCGGTTCTTTCTCAAACCCGTTGTCGATGCCTTTTAACCAGTGGTCGAACCAGCGGAGCCGCCATTCATTTCCGTTCGGCGCTGCCTGATTAGGGAAAGTCACTTCCCCCTGCTTTGTTTGGAAGAGAGCGCCGTGAACCCACGGGCCCATCATCAATTTATGGTCTTTACGGTGTGCTGCAGGTCCGTGTGTCGCCATCCCCAAGTAGTTGTTTATGGTGGCTTGACTCACCTGATCATACCAACCAGAAATATTGAATGTCGGTACTAGAATTTGGTTGTACTTGCCAGGGCCATTCTGACCAGGTGCAATGCGTTCACCAGGTCCCGGCCAGTAGGCATCGCGATCGGGATGAGAGAGCAGATCGTTCCACAGTCTTGTGTTCTGGATGCCTGCCCACGCCGCCATGCCTTTTATCGGGAGTTGCTGATACCATTTCTCCCAGTTGATAACCTGCGTCGGAGTATTCGTCCGACCCCCACAGCAAAACCAGAGAAAATCCAGGCTGTTAGATAGTTGAAAGGCACCCGAGGGGTAGACGTTATCGTAATGATCGTCTGGCGAAACTTGCGGTATTAGTGCTGTTAGATTTGGGTTTTGATATAACGCACCTTCCCACTGAATAAACCCAAGATACGATCCGCCGTACATTCCGATCTTTCCATTAGACCAGGGTTGCTGTGCAACCCACGTCTGCATCGTGTTAAGATCCTCGCCGTCCTTCTCGCCGTAGAGGTACGCCTGGCCCTCGGAGTCGTAACGACCGCGCAGATCATAGGCAGCGTAAGCGTATCCCCGCGTCACGAAAAAGTTTGCATCTTCGATGTTGCTGTCACGGAGTTTGTTATACGGAGTAGCTACCAGGATAGTTGGATATTTTTGGCCGGTAACATCTGGCGTCCAAACGGCGACTTCCAGTTTAGTGCCGTCGCCCATTGTTGCTTGATACATACGGAATCGGATGTCCTCTTTCCCGGGTTGCGATAGTTTTGTCCTCCATTCCGAATCGAGCTCCTGTCCTACGATATGCTGTACAAAAAGCAGACAAGACAGTAACAAAACTGCGAAAAATTGCCTCTGGCAAAGCATGGAGAACTCTCCGTATCGCATGGCTAGTGCGAAGAATTTCCGTGAAACACTAATCCTGCACCGTTCGCACGATTTGGCACTCCTCCGCTCGTTTTTGCATCATGCGGAAATGGTCAGTCATGGCTTGGGCGGCTGCGGCGGAATCTTTTCGCTCAATTTCTCGAAAGACGTTGTAATGCGCCTCATAGGTGCATCGGTAATCTGTCAGCATCCGGACCGTTTGTTTGCGACTCTCCATAAGCATGAAAGAAAGCATTTCCATGACGGTGCTGATGACCGCGTTCCGCGCTGCCTTAACTACGCAGTTGTGGAAACCGATCTCGTGAGAACACCACGCCTCCGGATCACCGAACGAATCGCGCATTCGAGCCAGGGCCTGCCGCATAGCGGTAAGGTCCTCCTCGTCCCGCCGCCCAGCTGCCAAACTCGCCAAAGCCACCTCGAGAGTGCACCTCGTTTCGAAAAGGTCGGTGTTGGCAACACCTTTGAGCGCGAGTGCGAACTCCAGTGGTACCCGTAAGATTTCCGCGGCCGATTCTGCCAGATATGACCCTGAACCTTGCCGTGACTTGATGACTCCCATTATCTGCAGTGCGCGAAGCGCTTGTCGCAGGGTAGGGCGGCTTATCGCGAGCGCAGTCGCAAGATTGCGCTCCGGCGGCAGCCTACGTCCCGGCACAAACACCCGGCGTGCAATCAAGTCCTTGAAGCGCGCGATCACCTCGTCGGAAATAGCAACTCGGGTGATCTGAGGACCGAGGTCTACGATAAGGGATACGGCCTCACTATCTTCGTCAGCAGTTTTTGTCGCTTGCTCGTGTTCCCGGGGCGTCATTGCATACATGAATTCACTCCGTGCAAAATCTAATTGACCTGATTACTAATAAGAATCTCACCCTGCCTTCCCCGTATCGCCTGCTGCTCAGGCAACACCACCGTGGTCGATTCGCGTTGCTCAATAATCGCTGGCCCGCACCACCTATTTCCTACTTCCAGCTTGCTTCCGTCGTAAATGTTTGTTTGGCAGTAATCACCGCCAAAATAGACGAGACGCGTCCCTTTTATGGCATGATTCGCGTTCGTTGTGGACTCGCCCAAAGACGGCAATTCCAGCTGCGGAAGATTGCCCACTGCGACTACGCGAAAGGTGACAACTTCTGTTGGATCATCTGGTTCGTAGCCGTATGCTAGCCGGTATAGCGCCCGAAAATCTAATTCGACGTTTCGAACAAGCTGCGCATCTAGGGGCGCTGCCGGCACAGGTACTTCGAGTTCATATCCCTGCCCGGCATAGCGCATATCGAGACTGCGCAATAATACCGTCCGGTCTGATGCAACACCCTCTCTTTTCATCTGTGCCAGCGCCTTGCGTTCCAATTGTGCAAAGAGCTTTTGAAACCGTTGCACCGAGAAGTCACGTAACTTTCCTATGTGCGTCTGCGTGTAATCGTGACGGAAATCAGCAACAATGCAGCCCATTGCAGAGCCGACACCAGCGCCTGCCGGAATGAGAACATTGGGAATATTCAGTTCTGCAGAGAGTGTGGTCGCGTGTACCGGACCTCCGCCACCAAAAGCGTAGAGCGTAAATTCGCGAGGATCATATCCTCTTTCTACCGACACGCGACGGATGCCCCTAATCATTGTCGCGTTTACAACGCGAATTATCCCTTCGGCACTCTGCTCGAGTGTAAGCTTCAGCGGGCGGGCAATATATTCGTCAATAGCACGACGTGCCGCATCGATATCAACTGCCATTTCGCCGCCGAGAATGTAATCTGGATTCAGACGACCGAGGACGAGATTGGCGTCAGTGACAGTTGGCTGCTTCCCTCCCCGGCGATAGCATGCCGGTCCTGGATGAGCGCCGGCGCTAGCAGGGCCGACCTGTAGCGCTCCACCAGAATCTACCCATGCGATACTGCCCCCGCCAGCACCGACGGAGTTGATATCAATTGTCGGTAGTTTGATCACGTGCCCCGCAACCACGCTTTCTTTGGAATAGGCGAGCTTGCCGGCCCTTATCAGGCAGACGTCGGCACTGGTTCCCCCCATGTCAATGCAAATCAGATCTTCAAACCCGGCTTTTCGACCCATCCACATTGCTGCCAAAGCGCCAGCGGCTGGTCCGGAGAGCACGGTATGAACACTCTTTTCGACCGCTGTTGCAGCTGTCATCACTCCCCCGCTGGACTGCATTACATACAGGTCCGAGCTGATCTTTGCATCGGCCATCCTTTTTTTCAGCTGTGACAGGTATGTGCTCATCGTGGGCAGGACATACGCGTTTACCACGGTGGTAATAGTTCGCTCGTATTCCTTTATTTCCGGCAGAATATCGGAAGATAGAGAAACCTTCATTCTAGGTAATTCTTCGTTAATCAACTCTCGAAGACGAATTTCGTGTACCGGATTGGCATATGCGTGGAGCAAGCACACGGCCAGAATTTCCACTTCTCCCGCTTTTCGGATCTGTCGCAACAACCTGCGAGTCCGCGCCTCATCCAGCGTAGTTTTCACCTGACCGTCGAACAAAACCCGTTCACGAATTTCATATGTGTGACGTCGCGGCACTAGGGGTTTGGGATGCTGGGCAAAATAATCGTAAAGCTTTGGCCGGTCTTGTCGCACAATGTGCAGCACATCACGAAAACCCTGAGTCACTAAGAGACCGACTGTAGCTCCCTTATATTCAATGATGGAATTGGTCGCGATCGTAGTTCCGTGCACAAATAGAGTAACGTCCTCCGGACGGAATTTGGACCCGGAGAAAAGACGCTGCACACCATTAATTACCGCTTTATCGGGCGAATCTGGCAGGGACGGTACTTTCGCCATATGCAGCGATCGGCTTGCATCGTCGAACATGCACAAATCGGTAAACGTTCCTCCAACGTCCACGCCGATTCTTAGACCCATTCCATCCTCCGACCAGAGTTAGCCATCACGCGTGTGCCGAAAAATCGAAAAAATCAAACGATGTTCCATTCCCGCAAGCGGTCACCTTTGTTTAGACGTAATGCATCGCTATGAGATCTTCGAAGGCAAGTCCTACGCTCTTGAACAGCACGATGCCGCTACACACTTTTCCTCTTTCGTTTCCCTGCAGGATGCTGCCCAAATCTAGTTTGACCTTGCTATCGTTTATGCTGCCTTCTGCGAGGGGAATCAATAGGTCGCCGGATTCCAGAATGCATGTTTTCCATGAGTCGCAAACGATGCTGGATCGGATGATAGTAAGGGTGTCCAGTTCCCGCGAGTTCGGTCTAGCATTTCCCACCGCGATAACGCATGCGTTTTGAGGAATCCACCGACCATCGAGCACTGGCGCTTCCGAGCTTGTGCACGTGACGAGAATATCTGCATCTGCAACAACTTCCTCCGCTGAGTTTGCGATTTCAACCGTGGTGTCTACAACGCCTTGGGCAGCGCGGGCGAACTCTTCCTGCCGCATCGAGAGATGAGGAGAATAGACTCGCACAGACCGAATATGCCTGACCGCGCTTGCCGCCTGAATGTGTGGTAGGCAAAGCGTGCCGGTGCCCAGCACGCCCAGGGTCTCTGCGTCCGCTCGCGCTAAATGGCGCATTGCGACACCTGAAACGGCAGCAGTTCGACAGGCAGTGATCACTGTGCTGTCCATAATTGCTAGAGGCATGCCCGTAGCGGTATCAAGCAAAATCAGCAAACCCAAGATTCGCGGCAAGCCGTAGCACGATGGGTTTTCCTTGAAGTTCGTGTTTATCTTTATCCCCAAGCCGTGCGTCGGCATATAGCAAGGCATGAATGCGCCGTAGCCTCTGCCGCCGACAACCGTCAGACGAATTCGTTGAGGCATCTCAACTTCGCCATTCGCAAAAGCTATGAACCCGGCTTCCATCTGGTCAATCATTTCCTTCATCACCAAGTGGCGGCGGACCTCGGACATTGACACCATCAGCGTCATAATTGTGTTACGCCTTTGACCGTGTCTGGTGGAATCTGCTATGGACGGCACTGGGCGCCTTCGTGGCCTTCGCCAAATTGCGGCGCAA
This sequence comes from Acidobacteriota bacterium, assembly GCA_019244045.1. Lineage (GTDB taxonomy): Bacteria > Acidobacteriota > Terriglobia > Terriglobales > Acidobacteriaceae > Gp1-AA122. The sequence goes on along the minus strand of JAFATF010000444.1, from coordinate 1,720 downwards.
CTCGAGTGTCCGACGCATGTCTACGGCACAATCCGATTTCAAAATCACACCGTACAGTTTGCGTGCATTTTGACGGCTGACGAAGCCCTCAATTACGTCGAAACGGACACGTTCGGGGTCACGCTTGAGCGGGTCGCCAAAGCCACCCCCTCCGGCCGTGATGCACGAGATTACCGAGCCCTGCTCCACTCGGCGCGTGCCCTTTGAGGGTAACCGTGTCGTTCTATTTTTTTTGTCCCGCAACAGAAAACTGCTGCATGATCCCGCCAGGCCACCATAAAGACCCCAAGGCGGGATTTGGGCACGGTCCGTCGACATAGTGGAGGTGTTGTCGGTACTGAGGATGAGAATGTCCCGGCGTTTTCCGAGGCCGCCTCGAAAAGTTCCGGCTCCGCCAGAATCCGGGATCAGTCCATAGCGCTCCACGAACATCGGGTGACTAGCCTCGAATACTTCAATCGGCGCGTTCCGTGTGTTAGTCATGTGCATCTGCACCCCAGACATCCCATCTCGGTCACACATCCCGCCCTGCCCACCACCGTATGTCTCGATGTAACTGTATCTGCGATTGGTCCGGGGATTGAATCCGCCGATGTTGAATAACTGGTTGGATTGACAGCCGGCCAGTACACGACTGGGAATGACATCTTTCAGCGCACCTAAAATCGTATCTACAATGCGCATGGTGGTAATAATATTTGCGTTGGCGAGAGCACCGGGATACTGCACTTCTACCAACGATCCCGGCTCAGTGATGACCTTTACTGGTCGAAAGGCGCCAGCGTTGCCGGGCAGTTCAGGGTCGAGCACAGCTTTAAGAACGTAGTAAACGCAGGCGGCCGCAGAAGCTGGGCGACAGTTGAGGGGACCTTGCACCTGCTTGTTGGTTCCGGTGAAATCAACGATGAACTTATCCTTCGTAATCTCGACGGTGACCTTGACCTTGATCAGCTGGTTCGTCCAACCGTCCCCTTCGAGATAGTCCTCGAAGCTGTATTTTCCCTTTCGAAGCGTGCGGAGTGCAGCGAGCATTCGCTGTTCTGAATAATTCATGATCTCCTGCATGTATCGTTGCACCGTTTCTTTTCCATAACGATCCATTAGCTCAATCACTCGTCGCTCACCGACATTGTTCGCGGCGATCTGGGCCATGAGATCACCTTTAAGGTCCTGCGGATCTCGAACGTTCTCCATAACCAGATCTACAACGTCCTGGTTTAGCTCCCCACGTCGCGATAGCTTCAAAGGCGGGATTTGTAAACCTTCTTGGTATATTTCCGTAACTCCGAACGGCATGCTGCCAGGAGCATACCCACCGACATCCACGTGATGCGCTTGATTGGCGACCAGGGCAACCAGCTCGTCTTTGTAAAAGATGGGCGAAATAACGCAGATATCATTAAGGTGTCCAGGACCAGCCGGATACGGAGTGTTCATGATAATGTCATCGCCAGGTTCCAAGCTGGAACCTGGCAGCTTGTTCAAAGCCGTAGAAACCGCCGCGCCCATGACTCCCAAGTGCAAAGGGGTCCCGATCTCACTTTGAGAAATAACTGCGATTGCGCCCGCAGTGTCGTAAAAAGCGCACGACGCGTCTCGTCGATCCTTGATGTTTGTTGAACGAGAGGTGCGAATCAAAGCGACCGACATCTCTTCCGCAATTGAGTACGCCGCACTAGTTAGGACCTGAAGGGTTATAGGGTCAACCCTAGAGCTTTCC